>JAPLXB010000034.1 GCA_026396285.1 Microcaldota archaeon | reverse complement strand
GGCAGCGACAACAGCGCGCCAGGCATCTGGGTCGATATACATGATAATGCGACGATAAGGAACTGCAACGTTTCGCATTTCGAATATGGCATAAGGCTGTATTATTCGAACAGCAGCACAGTAACCAACAACAGCATTTCAGGAGCCAGTTCATCAGGTGGCGGAATAGTCGTGGACTACGGCTACAACACAACAATCACCTACAACAACGTCACTTCCAACGACGCGCCCGGCATTCACATGTCTGCGACCTACGCTAACGTTTCAAACAACAACGTTTCCTTCAACGAGGCCCCCGGCATACAAACCGAGGGAGGTTCGAATTCAACGTTCTCATACAACACGCTGGACCACAACCAGGATGATGGGATTGACGTCAATGACGACGGGTATTCAGTGGTTTCCAACAACGTGATAAAAAACACCCACGGCGGCAGTTTCGTGCACAGCATAATTTCGAGGGGCGACTCGGAACACACGGCGATAATGAACAACGTCGTGGTCAACGGCGGCATGCTCGCCATCCAGGTCGAGTCATACTACGGCAACATCACGAACAACACCGTCAACGACAGCGCTTACGGAATCACGATATCTGGAAAAGGGCTTGCGACCATGAGGAACAATTCCATGAATGGAAACACTGGCTTGGGCTTATTTATTTACTGCGGGACAGCCGAATGCTACGACAACGATATTGACACTTCCAACACCGCGAACGGCGAGCCGATATACTACCTGAACCACAAGACGAATTACGTGCTGGAAAACCTCCAATTGACTGCAGCAAACACGTCCCTAGTCAAAATCCTTGTCGCAAACAGCGACAACGTCACGATAAGGAACGTGGTTATTGCAAACAACCAGGGCGGCGGCCCCTTCGGCAGCATCGGAACTGGCGTCGCATTATTCTTTGCGAATAATTCGGTCGTCAGCAACGTAACTGTATCCGGCTGCATTGGAAGCGCCGGTTTCTACATCGGCGGCTCAGGCAACACCGTTGAAGACTGCACTGCGACCAACAACAAGTACGGCGTCCAAATCACTGCCTCGGGACAGACCGTAAGCAACTGCAACATCACCGGCAACACGCGCGGCATCCAAATCGAAGCCGGAAACCAGTCCATCAGCGGCAACAACATCACCGGCAATTCGGCGTACAACATTTACACCAACGGAGCTTTCGCGTGGTCGCTTTCAGGCGGCGGGACATCAATACAGTATTCCTCGCTTTCCACTAGCGGCGACATTTCCGACGCAGTGTATTACGCCGGCACCGGAGTCGCGGCAGTGAACGCTTCCGCAAACAACGACTTGAACACGAGCGCGCAAATCACGATGGCCATTACTGGCCAGTGCCCGACCGTCAACCTCTATTATTACAACGACTTCACGACCGACTTGAACACTATAATCGCCAGCGGACAACTGTGCAATTCAACAAGCACCCCCGCGTGCAACATAGTTTCCTGCTCCGGCAGCACGGTAGTGTTCAACGTGGACCACTTCGACTCCTACGGCGGAGAAGGATACAGCATCCCGGAATTCTCCCAACTCGCTGCAGTAGCCGCGTTGTTGTTGGCTGCCGGCGGCTACGCTGTCGCGAGGAAAAGAAAATAATTAGGTTTCCCTTGGGCGGCCGGGCGTTTACTTCCTGCGCTTTGCCTTCGCGGCCCTTGCCGGCTTTTTCACGGCCTTTGCTTTTGCCGCCGCCTTCGTTTTCTTCACTGCTTTCGCCGGTTTTGCCGCGGGCTTCGCCTTTGCCTTCGCCAACTGCCTTCCAACAACCGCCGCCTTCAACGGCGAAGTCCCGGGCTTGGCAGCTGGCTTCGCTGCAGCGAGTGCCTTCATCCTTTTCTCGGCGTCCGCGATTTTCTCATCCATCTGCCTGGCGCCAATGACCGAGCCGATGAGCTGCGAGTCAATCCTGTTGTCCACTGCGGACACGCTGCGTTCGATGCCGCGCATGCCCTTGCGGATGCCGGTTATTTGCTTCAGTATTTTCTTGCCGTCGAATGAAGCGATTTGTTTTTCCATTGCCGCGAGCTTTTCCACTGTTTCAGGCGCGGTTCCGGCGCCGGCTTTTGCCTGGGCCGCAATGCGCTTTTCAGCTTCCTTGATTTTTTCGTCAATCTGCTTCGCGCCAATCACGGAACTAATGAGTTGGGAGTCTATGCGGTTGTCGACCTCGGAGATTTTCGCCTCAACTGCCTTGAGCGGCTTCCTCAAATCCTTCGCGAACCCGCCTTCAAGGGATTTTACCTTGGACGCGACGCCTTTTATGGCTTCGAATTCGGCCCTGAGCCTCGCCTCCATTTCCTTGACTTCCTCTTCCCTGCGCTTGACTTCCGACGCGATGTAGTTGTTGTTGGCGGCGAGCTTGCCCGCGAGTTTTTCCTCAAGCGACTCCATGCGCTGCGCGAGCGCGCGGTCGTAGTCAATGTGAACCACCGGCGCGGCCTGGGTTGAAACCGTCGGGACCAGCGGCTTGTGGCCGATCGCGGTCCTTGCGCCTTCCTCGAAGCTTTTCATGCCCGTGCGGAAGCCTTCTTCGTAGAGTTTTTTCTTCAAGTCGCCGATGTCGCGCACGATTTCCTGCGTCATTACGCCCGTTTTTTCCTTGAATTCGTCGTCCCTCATTCCACTCACCCCGATCAAGTGCCTGTAGTGGGAGGGGTCCTTGTCCTCGACTGCGGCCCGCAGGTTGACCAAGCTGTTCATTATCGCTTCCCTGTTCCTTGCAGCCACAGAAACCAACCTCCCTTGAAACGCGTAGGATTTAGGCCGGAAACTAGTATTTAAACGCATTTACCGGGCGGCGGCAACCAGGAGTCCCGCGCTTCCTTTGATTTAAATAAATAGGCCGGTTGTCCAAAAACTTTGGGTGAAACCACGTGCCAATGAAGGAAACGGTTACCGGGTTTTTGGAAAAAACCGGGCTCAGGAAACCCAGGCCACCGGGAACGCGGCCCGCGGGAATGCCTAAAAACGTTTGGAGACGCGTGCAAGACCTCGAATACCATGACTGGATGGTGAGGCAGGGCGCGGCTGATGCGCTGGGCAAAATAAGACACGAGAGCGCAATACCGCGTCTAATCAAAGCCCTTGAAGACAAAGACCGGAACGTAGGAAAAGAAGTAGTCCAGGCATTGTATTCCACCGGCGGGAAACTGAAGGAAAAAAAGGTCGAAGACCTGCACGCGAAAGCGCTCCTGCAAGCGCTTAAACTCATCCAACCCCACTTCAGAGAAAATGAGACGCCAGATGTTTTGGAAAAAGCCCTCAAAGCAGCGCTGGACAAAAAAATAACTGAAAAAAACGCGAAACTGTACGTCAAGCAGTTGCGTGCCCTGGGCAGGCACTTGAAGTGATTGCGCGCGGGCGTTGGGTAATTTATAAAACGCGCTGTGCCGAAGTTGTTGCATGGCAATCATTCCCGAACTCCCGCCTGACTTCATTCTCACCCTCGTGCTGGCGGCGGTGGCGTTAGTTGCGGTGGTACTCGCGTGGTTTTTTGCCCGCAGGCCGAAGCCGCCGAAAGCGTTTGAACTTGACAAGGCCGCGGGCGCAGTCAAGCTTTTCCCGGGCTCCGGGATTGAAGTCACGCTCCGCGCTTTCCGCCTCATGCCCGACAGGGGCGCGTGGGGTTTTGACGTGCTTGTCAAGAACCGCGGGGACGCGCTTGAAAAACTCGTGCTGGAATTCAACGGCGCCAAGACCGTCGTCGCCGGGCTCGCGGCCGACGCGCTCGCGATAAAACCGGTTGAGATAAGGCGCGGGAAGAAAAGAATCGGCAAGGTGCGCGTGGCGCTGAAAGCGGTGCCTGAACTGGAATTTAATGAAATCGTGCTTCCCATGAATGAAATCCTCGAGGAACTCAGGGGCGCGGACAAGATTGCGTTAATCCAGGAAACCCGCGGCGCCGGGAGGAAGGCGGCGGACGAGGCGCGCGAGAGGGAGGCGGTGGCGAGGGAGTTCCAGGAAATGCTTGAGGCGCGCAGGAAGCCACGGCCTGCAACGGCGCCGGCCACGGCCCAGTTAGAGCGATTCCCTGCGACACCGGCAACCAGCCAGGTCTTGAAGGAGCGCTTGGCGGAATTGGCGGAGGAGGAGCGGCAGGCGCAGGTGGGTTTCATGAAGCGCGAACTCTCCGAAGCCGCGTTCTCGGACGTGATGAAGAAAGTGCAGTCGCAGCGCATCGAGGCGAAGGCGAAGCTGGCGCGGCTCGAGGCCGCGGAAAAGCGGCAGGGCAAGTGAATTGGTTTAAGGGGATGGAAAGCCTTTTTATTGCGTTGCCGCCACAAGCAATTCATGCCTTTCGAAACGATTTACCAGCTTGACCCCAGGAAAATTGGAAAAATAAGGCACCTGGGAGGCAGCTTGATGGTGACCGCGGAGCCGGGAAAGGGAAAGCGGCCGCTCATTCTCATAAGGCACCTGCCGACAAACGATATTTCAGTCCTCGGCGTGCACCGCGATGAAATTGTCGGCGAAGGGCGGCCTGGGAAAACCCTTGATGAAAAAGTTTTTGGACCCAGCACCGACCAGCGGGTGCCGGCTATTCCCTTCAGGATGGCAAGGCAGTCGGAACGCTTCGATGAGATTTTGAAAGAAAGGGGCATCAAGGCGGTCGCGCTGCGTGAGCGGGACGCGCTTTGGAACCTGCTGGTGAACAAGAAGGCGGTGGTGCAGCCCGGGATGCCGCCCGAACGGCGCAAAAAACCGCTTGAAGAGTATGACACGCTTTTGAACCGGCTCGTGAAGATGGGCAAGAAACCGGTTGTGCGGAAACGGCGGTAAATCAAACCGTTTAAAAAGTCGAGCCGCTCTTATTAGTCAAGCAAAGCAAGGGGTTGAGCGAGCAGGGTCTTTTTTCTCAAAGGTTTTTCAGGCTTAGTTTTCGCGCTGTTTAGCGCCGCCTTTTTGCCCGGCCCGGCTTGTTTAGTCCTGTATGAATAGGTGATTTGAAATGTATGGCAGAGGAAGGGGAGGAAGGGAAGGAAGGGAAGGAAGAAGCGGAGGCCGCTATGAAAGGAGGGAATACAGTGGCGGCGGCGGACGCGGCTTCGGCGGAGGCGGCGGTGGATTCGGCGGAGGCGGAGGAGGCGGAGGAGGATTCCGTGAGGTCCCAGTCCACGTCGGAGAGGAGTACGACGTTACGATAACCGACGTCGCTGCTAAAGGCGACGGCATAGCCAAGGTGCAGGGATTCATCATCTTCGTCCCAGGCACTGCCTCTGGCGAGGCGTGCAAGATACGCATCAAGGAAGTGCGCAACAGGTTCGCAGTCGGTGAAAAAGTCGGCGCAGCCGCGGCGGCCGAGGAATCGGAAGTCCCGCCCGAGGCCGAGAAAGGCGCTGCCAAGGAAGAGGCGGCCGGCGAAACCAAAGAAACCGAGGGCGGCGACGAGGGCGAAGAAGGCGAGGAAGAGAAAGAGGAGAACGTCGCGTAGGCGCGTGGCGCCAACGGCTTTTTCCAGGGCTTTTTCCGCGTTTTTTCCTTTCGCCTCATTTTTTCTTTTTTTACCTTTTTTTCCTTTTTTATGCTTTTTTTCTCTTTTTCCAAAGTTTTGTTCTTCTCAATTTTTTATTTTTTCCTTTTTTTGCCCCTTTTTCTTTTTTCCTGTTTTTCCCTTTTTTTCCACTGGATTTCCCGCTTTTTACCGCTCGCCTTGTTCCCGCAAAAGCCCGATTTAAAGCCGTTGCAAGCGGGTTTTACGCGCCGGGAGCGCGGAGAAAGGTTTTTATAAACCGTGGTTTTACTTGTTGAGATTCAAATGCCTGTGAAACACATAAAGAAAGCAGTGGGAAAAGTAAGCAAGGGAATGGACATGCGCCTAGTGGGCCTAGTGATCGTGGTCATTGCGGTGATTGCGATCGCGTTGTGGCTCATGCAGGCCCAGCCAGCTCCGGTAGCGCCTACTCCGACTCCAGTGCTTGGCACCCCGACGCCGGAAGCGACCGTCGAAGTCGCGACGCCGACGCCGGCAGGGACACCGACCCCGGTCTACACCACAGTTGTTCCGGGAGGACAGGTGACCGAGAAGCCGCACTGCACGGACGGAACTGCCGAGGGAGAGTGCAACGCCATATCGTACATGTACTGCGCCCAGGCTCCGATGAGACTGAACGTGGACTGCACGAAGTGCGGGTGCCCAAGCGACATGACGTGCAACGCAGAAAGCAAGGCTTGCAGGTCGTAAGCTGGGAACTAAGCACTGCCCCGACGCCGGCTAACCCTAAGTTTGTTTTTTTTCCTTTTTTTCTTTGATTTCCCGTTTCCTTTCCAGCGCCAGCCCCTGGTTTTCCGCACCGCGTTCTTTCCCGCCTTTCTTCAAACCCTTCCCGCCCCCCTTGGCTAACCGGATTATATATTTGTCTTGCGAGACTGGCTCATGCCTCCTGCGCTCGTGCTCGGGAAAAAGGACGTGGAACGCCTCATTTCAATGCCCGCGGTAATCAAGGCGCTCGAGCAGGCGCTGCGCAAGCCGTTCCGCATGCCTCCAAAAGTTTACCTGGATATCCCGGAACACGGCGGCGACTTCCGCGCGATGCCGTGCTTCCAGGAACCCTACGCTTCCCTGAAGTGGGTGAGCGTCTACCCGAAAAACCCGGGCAAGGGGCTGCCCACGGTCATGGCGACGATAATACTGTGCGACGCGGCCACCGCCCTCCCGCTGGCGGTAATGGACGGGACGACAATCACCGCGTACAGGACCGGCGCAATCGGGGGGCTGGCCGCGAAGTGGATGGCGAGCCCTGGTTCGCGCGTGATGGGAATCGTCGGCGCAGGCGTACAGGCGAGGACCCAGTTGCTCGCAGTGGATGCCGTTATGCGGCTTGGCGAAGTGCGCGTGTTCGACCGCGGCGACCCGAAGGCTAAAAAGTTTGTGGCAGACATGCGCGGAAAAGTGAAGTGCAGGATAGTGCCCGCCGCCTCTGCCGAGGAAGCGGTGAGGGGCGCGGACGTGATTGCGACGTGCACGACGTCCCGCGAGCCGATAGTATTCAGCGAATGGCTGAAGGAAGGCGCGCACGTGAACGCAATCGGCGCGGACGCGCCCGGAAAACAGGAACTTGACCCGGAGATATTGAAGCGCGCGAGAGTTGTCGTGGATGACTTGAGGCAGGCCGTGCACGGCGGGGAAATAAACGTCCCGGTAGCCAAGGGAGTTTACTCGGAGAAAAGCGTTTTCTGCGACATCGCGGAAGTAGCGCGGGGGGCGAAAAAGCCGCGCAAAAACTATTCCGGCACCACGGTGTTCGTTTCAACCGGCCTGGCAGTCCAGGACTTGGCGGCCGCGGGAATGGTTTACGAGGCCGCAAAAACAAGGAAAATCGGCAGGAAACTGGACTTGGCCTGAATGCCGCCTTAGCAAAACCGCCGCCGTGGTTTTCGCACGGGCTCGGAAGAAAACGGCAAGTTCCCCCAAGCCCTCCTGAATTTTTAGGCGTTGAACCAATTAGCGCTTTTATAAACATCTTTTTCCACTCATTTGCCATGAGAACATGGCCGTGGGTGGCCTGCGTGCTTGCGCTCGCCGGCGCCGCATCAGCGCTCATTACAGTGTCGTCGTGCGCGGACGACCTTGCCACGCCGAATGAAATTTATGAGTTGAATCAGAGCATTTCAATCAACTATGACAATTGCCTCAGCATCTCCGCGGACAACGTGACCCTCGACTGCAAGGGGTATACGATAAGCGGAAACAACGCGGGCAACGCCGGCATCCGCTCAAGCACCAATCGGACTAATGTCACAATCACCAACTGCACGATAACCAACGTTGGCTACGGGATTTTCTTCGAAGGCGCGAACCCGTACTACAACATCACCATAAACTACACCACGATTTACAACCACGCGTATGACGGAATGCGCTTGCACACCCTGAACAACTGCATGCTCGCCCACAACAACGTATACCAAACCGGCCAGAGGGGCATACTCGTCAGCGGGGGCTCGAACTGCACGCTCGTCAACAACACCGCGAACAACAACACCCAGTACGGAATATACCTTGACAACATAAACTACGTGACGATGCGCAACAACACGATGAACAACAATACGCTCCTCGGATTCTACGTCACTACCAAATACGACGAGGACATTGACACCTCAAACGCCGCGAACGGCGAGCCATTATACTATTACAACCACGCGGATAACCAAGTCATAAGCGGGTTGACGCTTACGGCGGCAAACACGTCCATCGGGAAAATAATAATCGCCAACAGCAACAACGCGACCGTGAGAGACTGCTTCCTGTCAAACAACACGAAGGGATACGCGGTCGAGGTCGTTAACTCAAACAACACGAACGTCTACAACGTCACGAGCATTGACAATTCCGTGGGCGTTTACTACACAGGGTCAAAAAACGGCACCGTGGGAAACTGCACGGTCAACAACAGTTACAGCCCGAGCGGCAGCAGCGGACTGTACGCGTTTTCTTCAATCGGCCAGTTCTTCAAAAATAACATTATAACCAACGTGGACAACGGCGTTAATCTCATGATAAACAGCAGGGTATGGCTCTATGGGAACACCATCACGAATACTCCAAGTTACAAAATCTACTCGCGTATCGGCACCAACGTGTACAACGTGACGAACGCGGACAAGAGCGTCTGGCTGTCGTTCTCGAACAAGAACACGAACAACTCGGTGGATTTCGGCAGCGCCTACTACGTGGCCGAAGGCATCGCTGCGGTAAATTCCTCGCTGAATTCCAATTGGAACACGAGCGCGACCATCACCATCCCCTTCTCGTGGGGCAAGTGCCCGTTCGTGAACCTTTACTTCTGGGACAACTACACGACGGACGTGAATGAAATCATTGCCAACGGCCAGTTATGCACTTCCATGACAACGCCGGCCTGCACCCTCATCTCGTGCGACGGAACAACGCTCACGTTCTCGGTCACGCGCTTCTCGTCATACGGCGCAGACGGATACGCGGTGCCGGAGTTCCCGGGCGCGGCCGCGGTGCTGGCAATAGTGCTCGCCGCCGCGGGTTGGGCCGCCGCCAGGAAAAGGCAGTGACGCGCTTTACTGTTTTTTGCCAAGGGCGCGGGGCCGCGAAGAAAAAGAAAACCGGCGCAAAAATAGACGTATAGCAATTGACGCGTTATTGGCGCTTGACTGGCGCAGGCGGCGCTGCAAAATCCTGTTCCTTGGTTCCGTGCTTTGCCTTTATGCCTTTGCCGACTTGCCCGCAGGCGCCGCCTCTGGCTTGGTTCCGGCTGCCGCGGGCGCTCCCGGTGCCGCAGTCGGCGCAGGCGCTCCCGGCGCTGCCGCAGCCGCCTCGGGCTTCGCCTCTTCCTTTACCTTGAAGACTTTTGCGACAGTCCCCTTCGCGATGTTCCACTCTTCCTTGGAAATGTCGGTCGTGACCATTTTGAAAAATCCTGAGAGCTTGGCTCTGCCCCTCCTGATGGCTTCCTTGACCACCGGGAGGTCCTCGTTCATGAACCTTGCGCGCAGAACCGATTCCCCCTTCCATACCGCAGCAGTCCTTCCTTTTGGCTTGCCGAAAGCCAGTTTCATCCCTTTTGAGATGCGGTCCGAGCCGGCTACGCCGAGTGCGGAGTGCTCGCGAATCACGTAATGCGGGTACTTGAGTATCTGGAAATAGTAGTTGAGCGGAAGGTTCTTCCCCAGGTACTTGTTGGAAATCTGGCGCGCGGCCTCCAGCGCGTTGTCCCTTAGGCGGACTTCGTCCTGTGCAACCAGGTCCATTTGCAGCTCGTAGAACTTGTCCGCACCCATTATGTACTGCCTGACCTTTGGCCGCGGCGCGCCCTTCACGAAACACTTGCGTGGCGTGGCGCGGGACATGCGTGCCCACGGCTGGCCGTGGTCGTCCCTGCATGTGCGCGCCGGCCTGAGACCCATTTTCAACCAACCCATTCAAGCGAGATTCCAAATCAGAGTGCTGTGAAGCAAAAAAGCGGGGATGCAAAAGAAAGAGTCTTCGAGAGTCCTTTCTTTTCTTCTTTTCCTATTTTTTCAGCCCGCGGAATATAAAAAACCATCGCCCCCGCCTTTCGCCCCGGCCATTTCGCGGGCACGTGTTCAGCAGCCGATGCTTGACAGCAGTTCGCAGCCGCGGCACAATCTCCCCGAGGACGGTTCGCCGCACCGCCCGCACGCGAACGGCCCCCCGCTCCCGGCGCCTCCGCTGCCGGCGCCGCCGGCGTTTTCCTCGGCCGCATCCCCGCCGCCCCTGCCGAAACGCAGCAGGCTCTTGAAGAGCGCGAACTTCGTGCCGGGCCGGCTTGCCTCCAAGTCATTCAGGAAATTTTTCACCGGCCCGCGGAACGCTTCCACGGAATACGGGCAGCTGCCCTCGTAAAACGAGATTCCGTTGAGCACGCAGTAAAGCGCGCTTTCCCTCTCGGGAACGTACGCCAGTGGCCTTATGCGGCGCACGAAACCGCTTTCCATCCCGTCGCCGCCCGCGGGCCCGAAGCGGGCTAGGCCATTGGAATCGTTGCGCAACAGGTTCATGAGGAGCGTCTGGCACATGTCGTCGAGATTGTGGCCGGTCGCCACCTTGTCCGCCCCGATTTCGCGCGCGGCCTTGTTCAACACCTTGCGCCTGAGCACCCCGCAGAAGGAGCACGCGCCTGGCTGGGCGCCGGCGGCGCGCTTTTTCGCGACAATCTCGTCAGTCGAGTGCCCGACGTGGTCGCGGAACGAGTAAACGACGAGCGGAAGGCCGAGCGAGGAGCACGCCTGCCGCGCCTTTTCCATCGTCTTGTCGCGGTAGCCGCTTATGCCCTCGTCGACGAGGAGCGGCCTGACCTCGAACCCGATGCGTTTTGAAATCTTGGCGAGGCAGTGGAGCATCGCGAGGCTGTCCTTTCCGCCGGAGACCGCGGCGGCGACGGTTTCGCCTTTCCTGAACAACCGGAAGTCGCGGTTGGCCTTGTACACGCGTTTTTCGAACTGGCGGACGAAGCACTCGCCGCACAAGTCGGCGCCGGCGTACTTCAATTGGATGACCGCGCGCCCTCCGCACTTCGTGCATGCGACCATTTTTTCACCGTTTTTTCCTTCCGCGCTCGCGCCGCGCAAACTCGTAAACTATCGGAATGAAGGACGCGGCAATGATGAGAAGAATGGCGACGTGGATGTTCTCCGCCACTCCGGGGACGTTGCCAAGTAGGTATCCGATAAGCAGGGTTGAGCACACCCACAGCGCCCCGCCGGCGATGTTGAATACGGCGAAATCCCGGTAGCGCATCCCGGCCACTCCGGCGACGATTGGCGCAAACGTGCGTATGAAGGGCACGAAGCGCGCGAGGACAATTGTCTTGCCCCCGTGCTTCTCGTAGAACTCCTTCGCGGCCATCAGGTGCTCCGGGTGGAAAAGCACGGAGTGCCTGCGCTTGAAGAGCGGCGGGCCGACTTTTCTGCCAAACGAGTAGCCTACGGCGTCGCCGATTACCGCCGCCGGGATGAGCAGGAGGATTAGCATGGCGAGGTCAAGGTCGCCGCCGGCCGCGAACAACCCCGCTGTTATCAGCAGCGAGTCGCCGGGGAGGAAAAAACCGAAGAACAAACCGGTTTCGGCGAAGACGATGGCGAAGAGGCCCGCGTAGCCCGCCAGCCTGATGAGGCCCTGTACGTCGTAGAAGAACGTTATGAAGTTTTGGATTATTTCAATCAATTCAACCACTGTAAACGATGTCCACGAACTCTAGCACGTCGCCGTCGCTGAGGCGTTCGTCGGGATGCGCCAGCCTGCCGTTCAGCTTGATTAAAGCGGTTTCCCCGTTGACGCCTTTTTCCCCGGCTACGCCGGCGATTGTCTGGTTCTCCCCGACGACGGCCGGTTCCCTGCGGCCCCGGCGCACGATTGTTATCTTCACTGCAGCCGCCTTCAATTTAATCACCTTGCATAAACTGGTGCAGGTAGTTGAAGAGGCCCGAAGTCTGGTTGGTCACATGGCCCCCGATTTGCGGGATTACGCCCGCGCGGATTATCGCGATGACGAGGATGACGAAGAGAATCGCTCCGCCGACGAGGATGATGTATTCAAGGGCGCCTTGGCCGCGCCGGCCCGCGTTGCCGCCGGCCCCGGCGCTGCCGCTTTCCGCGGGCACGCGGTGAAGAATGGAGTGGAGGCAGCGCATGAAAAAGCAACCCCGCGCGAGTTAAAAAAACCCGCCGCAGCCGACCGACGGCCAGTAGCGAGCCGCGTCATCATATGCCTCAAACCAGTTTCTCCTGCCCGGTTGCCTGCACCAGTCCCGACGCGCGGAGGCCGATGAGGCGGATTTTCTTCCCACCGGGCCCGCTTAGGAAAGGCCGCAGCAATTCGGTCCCGGTTTCCAGCAAAAACCTGCATTCTCCGGTGGAGCGAGGCAGGCTCTTGGAGTGGGTGTGGGTCTCGAAGTCCGCGAAACGGATTTTCAGCGTTATCGTCCTGTACCAGAAACCGGTTTCAACCAGTTCCCTGCACACGTCCGACGCGAGTTCTGCGAGGGCCTTCGCCACGGTTTCCGCGTCGCCGACGTCCTCTTCGAACGTGTGCTCCCGCCCAACGGATTTCGCTTCCCATTCGCCCCCGACCGGGTTTTCGTCAATCCCGCGCGCCATGAAACGGAACTGGGGGCCGAGGACGCCGAACGCTTCCAGCAGCGCCTGCGGATCCGCTTCAGCCAGCTGTTCCACGGTCGTTATCCCGAGTTCGGCTAATGCGGCCTCGGTTTTGGGCCCGATTCCCCACAATTCGCCCGGTTTCATTGCCGAAAGGAAACGCCGCGCCTCTCCCGGCTCAACGACAGTCAGCCCCGTTGGTTTTTTCCTTCCGGACGCGACTTTTGCAACGAGCTTGTTCGGCCCGATGCCGATGGAGCACGAAAGCCCTTCCTTGGCGATTGTCTCGCGCTGGATTTCCTCAGCGAGCCGCCGCGCCCCGCTGAAATCCTTGGCCCGCGCAGTCACGTCGAGGAAAGCCTCGTCGATGCTCACCTGCTCAAAGGCATCGGCGTATTTTTCCAGGATTTCCATTATTTTTTCCGACGCGCGCACATATTCGGCGAAATCAACTGGCAGGAACACCGCGTTGGGGCACAGGCGGTAGGCGCGCACAATCGGCATCCCGGAGCGTATCCCGTATTTCCTCGCTTCATAGTTCGAGGTGCTGACGACCCCGCGGCCCCTGCCGGCCTTGGGGTCGGCGCCGACCACAACCGGCTTTCCCCTGAGTTCGGGCCTGCGGCGCTCTTCAACTGCGGCGAAAAAGGCGTCCAAGTCGACGTGGAGTATGATGCGGTTTTTTCCGCGGTTCGGGGCGTCCATTGGAAACCGTTGAGGAAAAGCATTATAAAAACCGCTGGGGAAAAACAATGGAAGCTCCTTTTCGGGTCCTGCCGCTTAAGGCGACGGGGTTTCTCGCAATTGGTTTCTAGTGATTGAAATGGGAATGTACAAGTACGTCAGGGAATCGTTCGCCGCCACCTACAAGCACCGGCCGCCCGAGTACCGGGCGAAGATCGCGGCGTGGAGGAAACGGACCGCGGTGGAGCGAGTTGAAAAGCCCTACAACCCCATCAGGGCGCGCGCCCTCGGCTACCGCGCGAAAAAGGAATTCGTCACGGTCCGCGTGCGCGTGAAAAAAGGCAAGCGCAGGCTGGCGAAGCGCGCTTCGGGCAGGAAACCGGGCAAGAACATCAAGTACCGGCCGCTGTCGTTCTCGCTCCAGAGGCTCGCCGAACAACGGGCAGCCAAGGACTACTGCAACCTGCGCGTAGTCGGCTCCTATTACGTTGGCGAGGAGGGGATGAACAAGTACTTTGAAGTCATCCTCCGCAACCCGTTTCTTTCAAGCAAGCCCGACCGGCCCCTCAACCAGGCGGCGCCGGTGAAGAAACCCGCTGAAAAGCCCGCGGAAAGAGCGCCATGACTAATTCGTTTCCGGACAAGAAAGTCCAGTTCAGGAACTCCTCGGGCCAGAGAATAGCGGGAATCCTCCAGTTCCCGCGCGGCGACGGGCCGTTTCCGGCCATAGTGATGTGCCACGGTTTCATCAGCACCAAGGAGTCCCCCACGCACGTTGCATTGGCGAGGGAACTCGTTGAAAACGGTTTCGCGGTCCTGCGCTTCGACTACTCTGACTCGGTCGGCGAAAGCGGCGGCAGGATGGAAAACGCGACGGTCACGCACTATTTGAAGGATTTTGAAAAGGCGCTTGAGTTCGCGCGCGGCCTCAAGGAAATGGACGCGGGCCGCGTGGGAATATTCGGCACGTCGCTCGGCGGCTTGTTGTGCGGCGCCGAGGCCGCGAAGGCGAAAAAAGCGAAGTGGCTGAAGGCGGCGGTGCTTTTCGCGCCCGCAAGCGAATGGCTGGGAACCGTTTACGGCGACCCCGCTATCCAAAAGGAGTGGAAAGAAAAGGGATTCCTGGCAGCCCACAGCGGGCGGCTCTACATGGATTTCAGGGTGAACTACGCCTTCAACAAGGACGCGGCAAAATACAGCCTGTTCAGGGACGCGAAAAAAGTCTCGTGCCCGCTCCTCATAATCCACGGCACTGCAGACACCGCGGTCCCTCTGGCGGACAGCGAAAAACTCTTCAGCCTCCTGAAAAAGCCGAAGAAACTCGTGGTCATAAGCGGGGCAGACCACGTCCTGAGCGAAAGGAAGTGGCTCCGGCGCGCGGTGGAGGAAGCGACCGCGTGGTTCGTGGAATGGGTGAAGTGATAAAGTGACTTCGGCCCCGCCATCCATTGACCTTAACCTCTCCAATCCTGCGCTCGCGGAAAAGGCGGGACGGCTCGGGTGGGGGAAAACCGTTAATGCGGCAGTAGTCGCCGCAGGGAAACAGGGCCAGATACCGCACAAGCCGCTTCCCGGAATCGTTTCAATAGACTCGCCAGACGGCGAGCTGCTGCGCATCGCCGCGGCAAGCCGGGCAGTGGACTTGGTGAACCCCTTGGGTGCAAAGGATTTTTACAGGGACGACGGCCTCATCCGGGCGGTCGCGGAAGCGGGAAAAGCGTTTGAAATCCCGCTCGCGCCCCTGTTGCGCGCGGAATTCGTTTACCGCGCCAAGGCGATTGTCCAGGCAAGGGAATTCGTCCGCAGGTGCCTCAAGCTCGGCGCCGCATTCGTGTTCACTTCGCGCGCGGAAACCGAGTGGGACTTGAAGTCGCCGCGCGAAACAATCGCGCTCATCCAGCTCCTTGGCCTCACGGGCCAGCAGGCGCGGCACGCCATCGGCAGGGCGCCGGAAAAAGTATTAAGCGGCAAAAAACAGTAGTCTTGCATGGCGGAAAAGCCGTTCAGGATAATCAAGTCGCCCGAGTACGCCGCGCCCGGGTTACTGAAATTCGTGTTCGACCCCAAAACGCACGTCCTTGTCGCAGGCGACCTGAACAAAAACGACCACAAGCAGCTTGTCGGCGACCATTTGCCTGAAAGGCGCGTCGAGGACGTGATGCGCGGCTGGACCATGGTGAGCGAAAACAAGTTGGTGGTGATTCCCTCGTTCAACGTGGAGCTTTCCAAGGAAAAGGTCGGCGTCATGTGCAGTGCGCTTGAAAAACTCGGGTGCGGCGACGCCCGCCTTGAATTTTTCCACAAGACGCCCGCGCCCCCACTGGGAAAAGTCCGCGACCTGGCCGGGAGGAAGGGAAAATGAGGGAAAAAAAACGCTATCTCCTGGTCGCCATCGAGGGCACGGGGCCGGCGGCTGGCGGGCCTGCTATGGATGAGAAGTCGGCAAAGCACCTGGTCTACGAGGCCGTGTTCCAGCTGCTTGGGGAAGCTGGCGCGGCCGAGGCCGGCTTCCAGTTCAAGTCCTTTGACGCCGCGCGCAATGCCGTGGTCGTGAAGTGCAGGACAGCTGCGCTGGAAAAAGTGGTTGCGGCGCTGGCCGCGAAGAGGCGCTGGAAGGGCGGCGACATCGCGCTGCGCGTGAAGAAAATCAGCGGAATGGTTTCCAACGTCATGTGACTTTTGTTTCAGCCGGGCTGTAAAGGCAAGTAATTTAAAGCCGGTTCTCCAAACCGTTTCGGAGAGAGAAAAAAAGCATTTTGGACGCCGGAAAATTGCCCAATACAGGGTCATCCCGGTGCTGATTTGTTTGTTCGCCCCCGCAAGCGGGCAAGGGTTTACGGCTTAAAGACTAAAACAGAGGTGGAGTGGAAATGTATCCCCCTTCGCAGGCGGCCTACGACCGGGCCATAACAGTGTTTTCGCCAGACGGCAGGCTATTCCAAGTGGAGTACGCCAGGGAAGCGGTGCGGACCGGCAGCACGAGCATCGGCATCGTGTGCAGGGACGGGCTGGTCCTCGTGGCGCACAAGAGGATATTGTCGCCGTTGATTGTCGGCGAATCCCACGAGAAGATTTTCCAAGTCGACTCGCACGTTGCGGCCGCGTCCTCGGGACTCGTGGCCGACGCAAGGAAACTCATTGACTTCGCGCGCTTGGAGGCGCAGAAGCACAGGCTCACTTACAGCGAGGACATCCCTGTCGAGATGCTTGCAAAAAAAGTCGGGGACCACATGCAATTCTACACCCAGTACGCCGGCGTCAGGCCATACGGGGTATCGCTCCTCATCGGGGGCGCGGACTTGGGGCTGAGACTGTTCGAGACAGACCCGTCCGGCGCATTGTTCGAGTACAAGGCTACGGCAATCGGTGCGGGAAAAAAGACGGTTGAAGAGTATTTTGAAAAGGAGTACAAGGACGGGTTGAGCACGCAGGAGGGCACCAAGCTGGCGTTGAAGGCGCTGAAGAAGGTGGTTGAGGAGAAGCTCACCGCCGGCGTCGTTGACGTCGCAGTCATCGGAAAGGAAGCCAGGAAAATAAAGTTCCTGTCCAGGGACGAAGTGGCCGCCGCGCTCGCAGAGAAGTGAATTTTTTCCATGACAGGCATAGAAAACACGATAATCGCCCGGCTGGAGAAAGGGGGCGAGAAGTTCGAGATACTAGTCGACCCCAAGCTCGCATACGATTACAAGACCGGCGCAAGGAAGGACCTGGCGAACGTCCTCTTGGCAGAGGAAGTGTTCAAGGACGCGCGCAAGGGCGACAGGCAGACGTCGTCCGCGCTGCAGAAGGCGTTCGGGACAACAGAGGTGTACAAGATCGCGGAAGCGATTTTCAGGGACGGTGAAGTCCAGCTGACAACCGACCAGCGGCGGAAGCTGCTGGAGGAGAAGCGCGTGAAGCTCGTGGCGCTCCTTGCAAAGAACTGCATGGACCCGCGCACGAAGGCGCCTCACCCGCCGCAGCGGATTGAGGCCGCGCTCGAGCAGGCGAAGTTCCACGTGGAGGCGTTCAAGCCGGCCGAGGAGCAGTTGGACGACGCGGTGGAGGCGCTGAGGGAAATAATCCCGATAAGCATAGAGAAAGT
Source organism: Microcaldota archaeon (assembly GCA_026396285.1). GTDB lineage: Archaea > Micrarchaeota > Micrarchaeia > Norongarragalinales > JAPLXB01 > JAPLXB01. The sequence goes on along the minus strand of JAPLXB010000034.1, from coordinate 12,666 downwards.
CAAGGTGGCGGTCAAGGTGCCGGCGCAGTTCTCGGGAAAGGCGTACGGGATGCTGAAGGAATACGGGTTGTCGAAGGAGGAGTGGGGAAGCGACGGTTCGCTGACGGTCGTGTGCGAGATGGCCGCGGGCGTGCAGGGGGAGTTCTACGACCGCGTGAACAAGCTGACGTCCGGGCAGGCGCAGACGAAGCTGCTGTGAATGGCGCAATGGCTCCAGAAATGTTTCAAAAAAATCAAGGTTGAAAAAAGCAATTTGAAAAGAGCGTGATTTGATGTCTGAGGAAATGAAGAGGATTCTCTTGCCGGGCGACCTCGTTGACGAGGCGCCGAAGCGGCTTGACGGCTGCTTCGTGGAAAAAGGGCGCACGTTCGCCGCAGTAGTCAGCATGCAGGTGGGAGAGCACGTGATTCCCCTCAAGGGATTCTACATCCCGCGCTACGGCGACTACGTCATCGGCATAGTCAAGGAAGTGCGGTTCAGCGGCTACGAGACCGAAATCAATTCGCCCTATGACGGGCAGATGAATTCAAGGGAATTGCGCGAGGAATTCAGCGTCGGCGACGTCGTTTCGGCCAAGATTTACTCCGTGAACGAGGTCAACGAAGCCGAACTCGTCGAACCGCGCAGGCTGTGGGGCGGGGAAATACTTGAAATAGAGCACGTCAAGGTCCCGCGCGTCATCGGCAGGAACGGAAGCATGCTTGCCATGCTCAAGGAATACACCAAGACCGACGTCCTCGTCGGGAAAAACGGCCGCGTGTACCTCAATGGCGGGGACACCGCGCTTGCGACGCTCGCGATACTCAAAATCTGCCGCGAGGCCCACACGTCGGGGCTCACGGAGAGGATAAAGGAATTCCTGGAAAAGGAGGCCCGGAAGGAAGTCCCTGGAAAGGAGTCCGGGAAGGAAGCCCCCGAAGGGGAGTCCGGGAACGAAAAAAGCGAAAAGGAGTTGATGTGAAATGGCTCAAAACGTTTCGTCAGTTAAACTGATTGACGGCGACCGCCGCCTCGACGGCAGGGGCGTAACTGACCTGCGCTCGCTCAAGATAACCGCGGGCGTGCTCAAGAAGGCGGGCGGGTCCGCGCTCGTTGAATGGGGCAAGAACAAGGTGCTCGCAGGCGTGTACGGCCCGCGCGAAGTGTTCCCCAAGCACATGACCGACCCGTACAAGGCGATCATAAACTGCAAGTACTCCATGGCGTCCTTCAGTTCCCTCGAGGACCACGGGAGGGCCGGCCCCAACCGCAGGGCGATCGAGATCGGGAAAGTCGCCAAACACGTGTTTGAAAACAACATTTTCACCAACCTGTTCCCGAAGACCATGGTCAACATTTCCATGGAAGTCCTCCAAAGCGACGGCGGGACAAGGATAGCGGGCATAACCGCGGCCAGCGTCGCAGTAGTGGACGCCGGGATACCGGTGAAGGACCTCGTGCAGGGCGTCAGCGTCGGCAAAATCGGGGGGCGCCTCGTGGTCGACTTGGACAAGATAGAGGACAACATGGGCCAGTCAGACATCCCGGTGATAGTTTCCCTGCGCTCCAAGGAAGTGCTGCTCTACCAGCTTGACGGCATGCTCACGAGGGACGATATAAACGAGGGCATGGACCTCGTGTTCGAGGCCGCGAAACTCGTGAGGGAAAAGCAGGTGCAGGCGCTCAAGGAAAAATACGAGCGCGTGGAAGAACAGGTCGCGGACGAAAAGCCGGCTGCAGGGAAAGAAACGGAGGAAGTGATGTAAATGATACTGGAAGAAATCAAGGAGGAATACGTCAAGAACCTTCTCAAGAAGGGCAAGCGCGCGGACGGCCGCGGGCTGACGGACTACAGGCCAATAACCGTGCAAAAGGGCTTTCTCCAAAACACGGAGGGAAGCGCGCTCGCCTCAATCGGGGAAACCAAGGTGCTGGCTGGCATCAAGTTCGACGTCATGGAGCCGTTCAGGGACAGGCCCGACGAGGGAGTGATGATGGTGAACTCCGAGTTCTGCATCCTCGCCCACCCGGGGTTCGAGTCAGGGCCGCCGAACGAGCGGGCGATAGAGCTCGCGCGCGTCGTGGACCGCGGCATCCGCAGCGCAGAAGCCATCGACGTCAAGAAATTCGTCCTCGAGGAAGGAAAAGTGCTCGGCCTCTTCATCGACCTGTGGGTCATTGACCACTCGGGAAACCTTATCGACACCGCGGCGCTGGCGGCAATGGGCGCCCTCGCCTGCACGAAAGTGCCGAAATACGAGGACGGCGCCATAATCCGCACCGAATTCACCGGCCCGCTCGAAGTCGCGCGCGACGTGGTCGCCACCTCGTTCGAGAAAATCGAGGGCAAGGCGGTCGTGGACGCCAACGACGAGGAGGAAATCGCCTCCGAAGCCCGCATGACGTTTGCGACGTGCGGCGACGACCTCGTGTGCGCCGCCCAGAAATCGGGCAGGGGCGCGTTCACCAAGGACGAGCTGCTCGGCCTAGTGGACCTCGCGTTCGAGAAAAGGAAGGAACTGATGGGAAAAATAAGGTAGGGTGTTCAAATGGCCGCGGTTGAGAAGAAAATCTGGCCCGAGTTCTTCGAACTCGTGCTCAGTGGGAAGAAAAAGCTGGAAGTGCGGCTCGCCGACTTCAGCATAAAAAAAGGCGACTCGTTCGTCCTCGCGGAATTCGACCCGAAGAAGAGGAAATACACGGGGAAAAGGATAAAAAAACGCGTGAAGAACATTATAAAGTTCGACCCGCTGCGTTTCTGGAACGCGAATGAACTCAAGAAACACGGGATTTACATCATAGAGTTCTGAACAGGCCCTATGCGGCGGCCGCGGGGCTCCTGAAGGGGTTGTTGGAAAATGGGTTCAAGGTACGGCGCAAAGATAAGGAAAAGGGAACAGGCGGTCCTCAAGCGCCAGCGCGCGCTCTACGAGTGCCCCAAGTGCGGCAAGAAAAAAGTCAGGCGCAGGGGCTATGCCAAGTGGGAGTGCAGGGCGTGCGGCGCCGAATTCGCCGGCGGGGCTTACTCGCCCGAGACCACGGTCGGCTCGGCTGCCAGGAAAATACTCTCAGCCATTGCGCCGCCGAAGTAAACACGCTGCATCCGATTCCGCATCCAACGTCTTATTCAAGCAATGTTTTCAAATCCGAAAAAGGTTTTCCTCTTGACTGGCTTCGTCCTCTTCCAAGCCGGGTTCCCGGACCTCCAAGTGTCCGAGGAAGCGAGGCCCGCCGAAGGCGAGGCCCTTGAAAAAGTCCTTGAAACCGCGTTGGCGGTCTGCAGGAAGAAAATGCCCGAATACTCGCCGGCGGACTCCAAGGCAGTCGCTGCGCTCGCGGAAAAAACCGCGCGCGAACACCGCGTCAACTCAATCGCTTCCCTGGCGGCGGCGCTGGCGAAAACCAAGCCGGTAACGCTGGAACAACAGCTTGTCCCATACTGCACAATTCCACCCCAGCCCGCTGACGAGTCGGAAGCGAAAAAATGGGTGAAAAAACGCAAGGGCATAATTGAAATCGCGACATCATGCTACCTGGGTTTCCTTTACGAAAAGGCGCTCCCGCCAACTGCCGCCCCAAAGGGGGGGAAATTCGCGAAAAAAGAGCTGCGGCTCGCTGCCAACGCGCCCCAGTGGATTGTGGTGAAAAAAGCGTCCCTCGAGGGCCCGCGCGAGGAAGTCCTCGCCTGCCTCGCAGGCATCCACGCGAGCGCGCTCAAGAAAATCGGTGAAAACACCGGCGCAGCCGCCTTCGCCGACGAACGCCTCGGGCAATTCCCGCAAAGGAACTCGCTGCCCGCGCTCGCGCAGGCAATGGCGCAAGTAAACGAGGGCGAGACCAGGGCGGCACTGGAAAAAGCTTGCGGAAAAAACGCGCGCGCCGCGGAGGACTTCTTCTACTCCACGCTCATGGAACGATTCGGCCACGCGCCTTACGTTGACACCGAATCAGTCGGCCGCGCGTTCCCGCAGTTGAAGATACCGAAGCCGCGGGGAAGAATCGCCGGCGCAGCCAAGAAAAAACAGTGAACCATCCTCCGGCTCGCGGGATGCCCGGCGCACCGTTTTAAATGCGTTTGACAAAAACTATTCGGGGGGATGGGCTAGCTTGGTATGCTGACAGCTTTGGGAGCTGTTGACCCGAGAAACCTTTTCTTTCTTGCAAGAAAGAAAATCTTTACCAAAAGAAAGAAGCGGCTAGGGAATTCAAATCTCGGTCCCCCCATTGGATTTTTTCTTTTAGTAAAAGAAAAAACCCAGTAAAAGAAAACGGATTAGCTTTTAGGAAAAGAAAAAATTCAGCGTTTCATCCACGGCGGGCCCTCGGCAGGCGGCTGGCCGCCCTGCTGGGACGGCGGGAGGCGCCTCACGTCAATGACTTTTTCCTCCTTTTTCCCCTTGAGCGACGGCAGCGAGGGCTTGAATTTCCTGAAATAAAGTATCGCGGCAAGTATCGCAATGACCACTACCGCCACGCCGCCCACTATCACCCAGTCCACCTGGCTCTCCCTTGACTTCAGGCCCGAGGCGGAGTCGACGAGTTGCGTGTAGTTCGCGGTGATTTTCTTCAAGTCGGCGAGCGAAGCGTCCTGGCCCGCGGACAACTTGTCCTGGACCGCCTTTAACGACAACTTGGTCGCCGAATACTGCTTCTGGAGCGGGACGACGAACTCGCTGTTTGCGCCGTAGCGCTTTGACGCCTTCTGGATCTGGGAACTTGCGTTGGACTGCATGACGACTGACGCGTTGTATTCCGGGAATAGAGACTCGTAGAGCGCGGTCTTTGCCTCAAGCGCCGCCTCCTTTGAATCGAAGTCGCTTGCCCTGGCCTCCGCGTCACTTACCGTGGTTGCGTTGCGGATTAGTTCAAGGGCGGTGGTTGCGCCACTCAGTTGGTTGCTGAATCCCGTCACGACGAGGCCGGCGGACCCGAACTCAAGCAGCACCTTCCTCGCGTCCTGGGAAAGCGGCCTGAACGCCTCGGCCTTGAAGTAGTGTATCCTTTTCGCGCCCGCGCTCGCGTTCCTCGCGGCCGTCGTTGACTTGATGCTGTCCAGCGCGTCGCCGGTGGAAAGCGCCTTCGTTGACGCTGCGAACGTTGACAGCGAGTTCAAGGCGTTTGACAGCGAGACGGTGGAAGTGCAGTTCGCCTTCACCGGCGTGGAACTCGTCTGGTTCCAGTAGTCGAAGGCGTAAAAGTAATTCGGCCTGATTACGGAAACCGCTGCCGCAATCGTGTTGTAGTTGGCCTGGATGGCCGCTACCGAGTCATACATTGTCGCCGCGGCTGTGGCGGAGGCGTCCAAGTCATTTTCTGCAAAAGCGGATTCAAGGGACGACATGGCGGAAGTCAGGCCGCCCATCCCCTGTTGGAGGACGGGAAAAACCGGGTCCATTTTCCTTACTTCGGCCAGCGACTGCGGGTCTTCCGGAAGAATTGTTATCCACATGTAGGCGCACGGGAACGGCGGCGGGGTCCTGCAGCCGTAAAAGACGTTCACGCCCTCCACGCACGTGCCCACCTCCCCGTTAACGTAGTCGTAATTGGACCTCACGCTTGAAAGCGTTGCCGCGTCAAACGGCAGGGCCTGCGTCCTCAGGAATGCGGGGACAAGGACGGCCACTTGCGCGTCGTCAGTCACCGGCGAAAACCCGCCGTCGGTTGACTTGAACACCACCGACGGGACGCCGTTTATCTTCAGCATCGTGTAAGCCGTTCCGTCGCTGGAAAAGTTGGATAAAGCCATCGTTTCGCCGCTGGCGACGAAAAAGCCGGCCTCGGCGTCGATGGACAGCGCTGGCGCGAGAACACAAAGGGAAAGCGCGGCTAAAAACAATTTGAAGAAAACAGCTGTGCGCATGGATTGATTTAGGCGGCGTGGTTTTAAAAAACGACGGTAAAAGCGGAAAAAAGACCGGAATCCGGCGAGAAAAACTCTTTTAATCCGATAAAACACTCATTACTACGCCCCGCTGTAGCTCAATCTGGCAGAGCACCTGACTGTAGTACTGCGCTGCTGGGCGGACTACCCCGGCGATGGCCGGTGGAATCGCCAAGCATGTTGAAATCAGGTGGTTGGGTGTTCAAAGCACCTTTTCTTTTGGGAAAGAAAAGCTGCACCAAAAGAAAACCGGTGTGAAATTCACCCCAGCGGGACTTTCTTTTTCAATGAACAACTCAGGCAGGAATCCGCTGCCTTCAGGCAGGAGAGGAATGTCGGCAGCGGATTCAGGCGTGGAAGGCCTGAGCGTTGCAGGGAATCTCAGGCCTTCGGGCCTGAGCTGTTCAACGGCTAGGGAAGAAGAGCATGCGGATAACCGTCAAGGCCGTGCCGAGGTCGTCCAAGGCAGGGCTTGAAGAAAACAGCCCCGGACACTTCAAGGCCCGGCTCACTTCTCCGCCGGAGAAGGGCAAAGCGAACGCGGAACTCGTCGAGCTCTTGGCGCGCCATTTCGGCGTCAAAAAAAGCCGGGTTGCAATCGTTTCCGGCTCCAAGTCAAGGGACAAGACCGTGGAAATAGCATAGTGCTGGAAACGCCGGGGCCGTAAAACAACCGGACCGCGGCCGCCCGGGGGGACGCGCCATATTTATAGCGGCGGTTCTTACCAGCATTGGTCAGCCCATGTCGCACGCGAAAGCAGATGAACTGCAGTGGAAAGCCGACGCGGCCGGCGTCCTCCGCGCCCTTGAAACAAGCGCCTCAACGGGCCTGTCGTCAAAGGAAGCCGCCTCCCGCTTCCAGTCATTCGGGCCCAACGACCTGCCGCGGCGACGCGCCCGCGCATTAACCGTTTTCCTGCGCCAGTTCAACAGCCCTCTCATCCTCATCCTTTTGGCCGCGAGCGCGATTTCCGCCTTCCTCGGGGACGTCACCGATGCCGCGATAATAACCGCCATAGTGTTCGTCAGCGGCGTCCTCGGCTTCGTCAACGAATACCGTTCGGAAAAGACCGTGGAGGAACTCAACAGGAAAATCTCGCGCATGGCGGTGGTGCTGCGGGACGGCGCAAAACAGGAGGTGCACTCGCGCCACCTCGTCCCCGGCGACGTCATTTTCGTCGCGCTCGGAGACGTCGTCCCTGCCGACGCGCGCATCGTCTATTCAAAGGACCTTTCCTTGAACGAGGCCTCAATAACAGGGGAATCGCTGCCTGTTGAAAAAACCGCTGCACCGGACCGGCGCGCCTCCGCGATCGCGGCCGCGCGCAACTGCGTCCTCATGGGCTCCACCGTGGCCGGCGGCCACGCGACCTGCGTCGTTCTCGCGACCGGCCTGGGCACCCAGTACGGGAAAATCGCGGGCTCGGTGGCGGAAGCGAGGCCTGAAACCGAGTTCCACAAGGGCGTCGGCCAGTTCGGGCTGCTCCTCGTCAAGGTCACGCTCACGCTCACCGCGTTCATTTTCGTCGTCAACCTGTTCTTCGCCGGACGCGGCGCCTTGGAGTCCCTGCTCTTCGCGCTGGCCATAGCGGTCGGAATAACTCCCGAACTCCTGCCGACGATAGTCACGATAGGCCTCGCCGCAGGCGCGCGCCAGATGTCGAAAAAGCACGTCGTGGTCAAGCGCCTTGCCGCGGTGGAGGACTTCGGCGACATTGACGTCCTCTGCACTGACAAGACCGGCACTCTCACCGAGGGGACCATCGCGGTCAGGGGGCACTACGACGCAAGCGGCAAAAGCGATGACACGGTGCTCGCGTACTCGCTCTTGTGCAACTCGGCGGTCGTTGACAAGAAAATATACGGAAACGCCATTGACACCGCGCTCTGGACCCACGCCCTCGGCGGCCCCGTGCTGCCGCGCACTGCCGGATACGAGAAAATAGAAGAAATCCCGTTTGACTACGCCCGGCGCCTCATGTCGGTAGTGGTGAAAAAGGGCGGAAAACGCATGCTCATTGCAAAGGGGGCGCCGGAAGCGGTCCTCGCCGCCTGCACGCACGCCGGTTTCGGCGGGAAGACGGAACCGCTGCATTGGCGGTTGAAAAAAATAAGGCAGGCTTTCTCAGAACTCGCTTCCAACGGTTACCGCGTCATAGCGGTCGCCTCAAGGGACATTCCCTCAAAAAAACAGTATTCCGAGGCGGACGAGTCCGGCCTCACGCTATTGGGTTACGTCGTGTTTTCGGACAGGCCGAAGAAAACCGTCGCAGCGGCAGTGGCAAAAATGAGGGAGGCTGGAATCAGCCTGAAGATACTCACCGGAGACAACGAGCAGGTGACGGGAAAGGTCTGCGAGGAAATCCATGTCCCGGTCACAGGAATCGTGCTCGGCAGCCAGATGGACGGCATGAGCGACGCGCAACTCGAAAAAGCGGTGGAGAAGGCGAACGTGTTCGCCCGCGTCACTCCCGACCAGAAACTGCGCATAATAAGGGCGTTGAAACGCGGGGGGCACGTTGTCGGGTTCCTCGGCGACGGCGTGAACGACGCTCCGGCGCTGTACGAGGCGGACGCGGGAATCTCCGTTGACTCGGGAGTCGACGTCGCGAAAGAGGCCGCCGACATAGTCCTCCTCAGGAAGGACCTGCACGTGCTGGTGGACGGAATCCTTGAGGGCCGGAAGGTCTTCCACAACACCGAGAAATACATCCTCAACACCATAAGCGCCAATTTCGGCAACATGACCACGCTCGCCCTTTCATCGGCGTTCCTGCCGTTCATACCGCTGCTGCCGGCGCAGATACTGCTGAACAACCTGATTTCCGACGCGCCACTCACTACCATTTCAACAGACGGCGTCGACGCGGAGGAACTCGCGCGCCCCAAGCGCTGGGACACGGGGACGATAACGAAGTTCATGGTGTACTTCGGCATCCTGAGCTCGGTTTTCGACTTCGTGACGATACTGTTCCTGATTTACGTCGCCGGCGCCGCCCCGCCGCTGTTCCGCACCGGGTGGTTCCTTGAGTCGCTTTTCTCAGAGGTGCTGGTGACTTTCGCGGTGCGCACCCGCAGGCCCTTTTACGCGAGCAGGCCGAGCGCGCTCCTCGCCGCCGTTTCCGCGGCCGCAATCGCGTTTTCACTCTGGCTCGTCTACTCCCCGTACGGTGCGTGGTTCAGTTTCGTGCAGCCCGACGCCGGGTTCCTGGCGGTCATTTTCGGGATAGTCGCCGCGTATTTCCTGCTCGCCGAATTGTTCAAGCAGTGGTTTTTCAAAAAACACGGGACGCGCGCGAAAAACGCGTGACCGCGCGCAGCCCGCCGGGCCGCTCAGTCGTGTTCGCTTGACGGCTCGACGTGCACCACTACTTCCTTCACGAGCGGAACCTCTTTCTTCAACCGCTTCTCCAGCCGCTGGGCCACGCGGTGCGCTTCCTCCACGGAAACGTGCGGGTCCAAGTGGATTGAAACGTCGACGAGGTACTTGTTGCCGCTGTGGCGCGCTCGCAGCGAATGATAACCAAGGATGCCGGGCGTCTTGGACACTGATGCGGCGATGCGGCCCATCACTTCCCCTGACGGGCTGATGTCAAGGAGCACGAAAATCGCGCGCTTGCCTATCTTGAAGGAAATGAAAAGCATCACTGCCGCGACTATCAGCGCGGCGACCGCGTCCGCGGAATGGAAGCCGAAACTGAAGAGAATGAGGCCGATGAACACCATCACCGACGTCAACAAGTCCGTCGAAAAGTGGTACGCGTCCGCTTCCAGCGCCGAGCTGGCGTGCTCCTCGCTCGTCTTGTGAAGGTACTTTGCCACGAAGTAATCGATTACTATCGCCACACCAAGAACTCCCGCGCCGAGGCCGGTCATTCCAAGCTGGACCGGGTTCACTAGGCGCTCCCACGCCTCGTAAATGATGAAAAGGCTCGTCAGCACCAGCAGGCCCGTCTGTATCAGTGAGGAAAGGTTTTCGAACCGCTCGTGCCCGTACAAGTGCGTCCTGTCCGCCGGCTCCGCGGCCTTCCTGATCCCAAGGTAGGCGAAAACCGATGCCACGAGGTCGAACGCGGAGTGGATGAGTTCGGCGATTACCCCGATGCTGTTAGTCAGCACCGCGACACCGAACTTCAACGCGATGAGCAGGACGTTGACGCCGATGGACACGGAAGCGGCCTTGAGTTTTTCCCCGCCCGAGGCCCGCTGTTTCCGGCTTTCACTGCCGCGGCCCAAACTTTTGCCCGGTTTTCCTCCAACTCCGGCCACTAGCGCCATGAACCCTTGACGCGCGAGCGGTTTATAGGCGTTTTCGTCCCAATCAAGTGGAGGGATTTTATTGACGAGCCTGAACATCGCGGTTTTTTCAGACAACCCGGCGAAAAGGATTGAAATCGCGTCCGCGATCGCGAAAAAAAACTCGGAAGACGACCTTGGCTATTATTCAACGGTTTTCCAGGGGAAAGTCATTTCAGTCGTGGAACCGAAGGCGTTCCCTGAAAAACCCCAGACCGCGCTGTTCGCTGCCAACCTCGCAGACTACTGCGTCCTCGCCGGCAGCGAACTGGGCCCGCGGCTCGGCGAACTCATCGCCGCCCTCGACCTCTTGGGGAAAACCGAAGGCGCCCTCGTCAGCGACTCGCTTGACTGGGGGCCGCTCGTGAAAGGCACCGCGCTCGAGGGATGGAAGCGTTTTTCATCGTGGGACGAGGCGAAGGACGCTGTCCTGTCGTTTGAGCCGGTGCGGCAGGAGGGGCCGCCTTGGGGAATCGTTGACCACGCTTTTGAAATCAAGGGAATCGGCTCCGTCGCCCTAGGCGCCCTGAAAAGGGGTTCAATCCGCGTGCACGACAAGCTCATGTTTTTCCCGCCGGGCCTCGAGTGCGAAGTGCGCAGCATCCAGGTCCACGACGCCGACGTGGAAGCGGCGGTTGCGGGCGACAGGTTCGGCGCGTGCTTCAAGGGGTGCGCGAGCAAGGACGTTGAACGGGGCTTCGTAATCGCTGCCGAGGCCGGTGTTGCAAAAGACATTGAAGTGGAACTTGAGGCGCCGCGGTTCCTGAGGGAGCCGGTGAAGAACGGCGAGGTCCTGCACGCGTGCATCGGGCTCCAGTTCGTAACGTGCAAAACGGTTTTGGAGAAGGACCTGGCCGGCGGAGAGAGGCGGCGGGCGAAAATCTCGTGCGAAACGCCTGTTGCCTGGACCAAGGGGGACAACCTCGTCCTAGTCAGGCTCAACGCGAAGGGATTGCGGTTCGTCGCCAAGGCAAGGCTGTGAACAACCAAGACACTAGGCCTGCCGGCTGCCGCAATCCAAGGGAAAGCGTTTCGTTTTCCGGCCAGCGGCTTACGAGCAGCTTATGTCGCGTATGCAGCCGTCGCTGCCCTGCTGGAAATTCCAGTTGGGCTTGCTGCTGCACGCTATCGCCTTGTCGACGAGGCTGCTGCCGGGAGCCGGGCAATCCGGGGCTTGGCTGCGCTGTATGTTGTCTATTGCGCGGTCGCGCTGGGTCATGCACTGGTATGACGCCACGCAGTTGTTTTCGTCGCGCACCGCGTCAAACGACCCTTCCCTCGCGCGGCAGCCCTGCTCCTGCGCGTCAGTCGGCCTCGCCACCGTCTTGCACTTGACGACGGCCATGCACTGCGGGAAATACGCCGCTGCCGCCTTCTCGCTTGAAACTTTCTTGAGGGTCACTTGCATGTCGCTCCCGACCGCGAACGAGGCGACGAATGGCAGCGGCATTTTCGCGCCCGTCTTGGCGACGCACGCGCTCATTTCCCCGGGGCCGGCGCCTTGGGCGAGGAGCGAGAACTTGGTGCACGGCACCGCGTACGCGTTCGAGTCCTCGCCCTTTACGACAGAGATGTTTAACGTGCCGTCGCCGAACCTGACGTTCCTCAAAATCACGGGAATTGAAGCGTTCCACACCTCGTCGGTGTTGAAGTTCCTGCCCGCCTGCGCGAACAAGCCGTTCAACGTGAGGAAGAAGTCAAAGTCGGGCACTGCGGGCTTGGCCGAGTCGAAAGCCAGGTCGCTCTTCTGCATGTTCGACGAAAAAGCCATTTCGCCGTTTTCCCTGAATGCGGTGACTTTCGCCCACGACGAGCGGTCGTCCGGCTGGGTGGCGTCCTCGCTCGCCTTCACGAGCCCGACCAAAGCGGCCTTCCCGCCGCAGTCCTTCTCGTCGTTAAGCCACAGGGTAATGTACATCTTCCTCTGCTGCGGCGCCTGCCCCCCGCCCTGGCCCTGCGGCCCCTGGCTCTGCGAAAATTCGTAATCCAGCCTCAACGGCGTGACCGGCACCGGCGTTGGCGTGGGCGTCGGCGTGGGAGTCGCGGTCGCTTGCACCGTGGCAACCGGAGTCGGGGTCGCGGTCGGCGCCGGGGGCGACTGGACGCAGCCCATGAAAACAATGACTGAAGCAAGCAAAACCAGTGCAACGAGCTTTTTCACCAAAAACGCCACCCCCGCCACGAATCCAGTCCCGAAAAAAAATCCGTTAAACAAACGCGAGTGAACCCTTTAATAAAAGTCTTTGGTTCTTCAAAATTTTTTAAACACGGCGCCAGCCAAGGCAGCGAAAAAACAGCATTACCTGAAAAAAATGGAAAGCGCCTTGGCCGGGCGAACAGAGTTGAAGGTCAAGCGCCCACAGTAGTTTTAGCATAGGGGTATATATATGAGTTTTTTTACTGAAATATATGCATTATTGATTGTAGTTGAGGTATATACTATTCCGCCTGCACCCCCGCCACCACCACCGTAAGTTCCAACTCTACCATAACCGCCACCACCACCACC
>JAPLXB010000017.1 GCA_026396285.1 Microcaldota archaeon | reverse complement strand
GCCAGCAGTTCGCCGAGCGGCTGGCCGGACAGCTTGCCGTAATCCTTGAACTTGCTCACTTCGAAGAAAACGTCGCCGCCCGCCTCGTAGGCATAGCCTTTTGCGATGAGGCTCTCGATTAGGCGAATCATGTCATGGATGTGCTCAGTCGCCTTGGGATAAACGTCCGCCCGCTTCACGCCCAATGCGTCGAATTCCCCGAAGTACTCGTCAATGTACTTCTGCGCAAGCTTCAACGGCTCCATTCCCGCGTCACTGGCGCGCTTGATTATCTTGTCGTCAACGTCGGTGAAGTTGGTGACGTACTTGACGTCGTAGCCCTTGAACTGCAGGTACCTCCGTATGACGTCAAAGGCGACGCCGGCGCGGCCGTGGCCGATGTGGCACTGGTCGTAGGGAGTCACGCCGCAGACATACATGCCGACCTTTCCTTGGTTGACTGGGACAAAGTCCTCCTTCCGCTTGGACAACGTATTCTGGAAACGCAGTGCCACCGACCCACCCGGCATAAACATCGTTTTTCGTGGTTTAAAGGTTTCCGTTGCGGCTTTAAATACTTTTGAAATAATCTACTGGGGTTTTGCATTGAAGAAGACTAAAATAGTGGCAACGCTCGGCCCGGCATCCAAAAACCTGGTAAAGGAACTGGCGGGCGCGGGCGCAAACGTCATCCGGTTGAACATGTCCCACGGCACGCGCGCCGAACATGCCGCAGCCATCGCCGAGATCGGGAAACTCAACGCCCGGTTGGACCAGCCGCTGGCAATCCTCTTGGACACCCAGGGGCCCAAGATTCGCGTGGGCGAAGTTGAGGGCGGCCGCATACTGCTGGAAGAAGGCAGGCGCATCACCCTGGCTGTCGAAAAAACCGTCGGCACGCCGGGAAAAATCACTGTTATCCACCCCGCTTTCCCGTCGCTCGTGAAGCCGGGCGACCCCATATTCCTGGCGGACGGAATGATTGAACTCAAGGCAGTCGGAAAAACCGCTGGCGGCGTCGAGTGCGCAATCGTCTCCGGCGGCGAGCTGGGGAGCAGGAAGGGCGTCAACCTCCCAAACGCGTCGCTGAAGCTTGGCGGCGTGACGAAAAAGGATTTTGACGACATCGCGTTCGGCGCAGGGGCGGGAGTGGATTTCGTGGCCGTCTCGTTCATTTCAGGCGCCGGCGACGTCGAGCGCGTGAAGGAGTTCCTGAAGCGCAGGGGCTCTGGCGCGCAGGTCATCGCGAAAATAGAGACGCGCGAGGCAGTGGATGAAATCGACGAAATAATCACTGCATCGGACGGCGTAATGGTCGCGCGCGGGGACCTGGGGGTCCAGCTCCCGGTCCAGGAAGTTCCGTTGATTCAGAAAAAAATAATCGGCAAATGCAACGCCGCGGCCAAGCCGGTGATCATCGCGACGCAGATGCTTGAGTCAATGACGCGCAACCCGCGGCCGACGAGGGCGGAGGTCGCGGACGTGGCCAACGCCATACTCGACGGCGCGGACGCGGTGATGCTTTCCGAGGAAACCGCGGTCGGAGCGTATCCCATTAAGGCTGTTGAAACCATGGCACGGATAGCGCGGGAAGTGGAACCGGTTTTGGGTGAAAAAAACAGTTTGGCGCACGCGGCGGCGAGCGTGCCCGAGGCGGTTAGCAAGGCGGTGTGCATTGCGGCAAAGGACTTGGGCGCGAAAGCAATCCTCACTTACACCGCGAGCGGGTCGACTGCGCGGTTCATTTCCCGCCACCGGCCGGCAACGCAGATAATCGGCGTCACCCACGTCCAGGACGTCGTGAGGCGCCTGCAACTCGTTTGGGGCGTTTACGCCATCTGCATTGCGAAGCCAAGGAACACTGATGAAATGATGGCTGAGGCGGTGAGGGCGGCTGAAAAAAGGGGGTTCCTGAAAAAAGGCGGGGTCGCGGTGCTGACCGCGGGCATTCCGTTGACTGTTTCGGGAAACACGAACCTTATGAAGATACACGTGGTCTGAGAACGCGGGTGGGAAAATGATTAAGCGCGCGAAAAACGTTTTGGAAAGGGTTTTCCACAGGGACTTCGAGCAGATAATCAGGGAGAAAATGGGGGAATTCAAGCAGGCGATTATCCTGCGCACTGACTTGGGCATGGGCAAGGGCAAGCTCGTGGCCCAGGGCGCGCACGCTTCCATTCACGCGTTCCAACGCGCGGTTGAAAAGAACAAGGAATTCGCCTATGCGTGGGAAGAGGAAGGGTGCCGCAAAATCGTTTTGCGCGCAGCCGGCGAGAAAGAATTGATGGTGATTTACGAAAAAGCAAAACAGAATGGCCTGCCAGTGACGTATATCAGGGACGCGGGCGAAACCCAGATTCCGGCCGGCACCCTGACGGCGGTGGGAATAGGGCCGTGGAAGGCCGGGGAAATAGACGAGATAACGCGGGACCTGAAGCTGTTGTAGTGAATTATTGCGGTAAAGCGCGTTACAATCCGAATTTTTCCAGTAACTCGGCCGGGTTCTTGCCCTTTTCCAGGGCATTCCGCTTGACTACATCCCGCAAAAGAAACACGTGCACGAGGCCTTTTTCCAGGGGTTCCTTCCGCTTTTTCAACGTGACGAAAACGGTTCTCCTGTTGAAAACTTCAGCCGGATAGTGTTCGCGTAGCACGGTGATTATCGTTTTCTTGAGAGCAGTGGAGCCGCCGGCGTCCTTCACTCGTTCCTCCGGCAAGTAAAGAAACATTGACCTGAGGCCTTCCCTCCTCAAAAACGAAGGCTTCACTCCATCGAGCGCCTTGGAAAGGTCCGGGTGCTCGACGAGTTTTTTGTGGACTTCCCTCAGCGGCTCAACCAACGGGCTTCACCTGCGTTTTCAGCGAACGAGTCCGCGGAGAGCGGCTTTTTCGCCTTCGGACAACAATCCGGTTGTTATGGAATATGACGCGTGTTTCTTGTCCAAGTCGTGTTCGCGCCGCGCGCCAACCACATGAATCCTGGATTTCCCGATTGAAACCGCTCCGGGTCGGATGCCCGCGTGGGCGTTGTCCAATCCGTTGAGCGCCGCTTCATCGCCGTAGTTGACGCCGACCAGGACCGTCGTCTGCCGCGAAGCGGCATCGTCGCAGAAACGCATGCGTGCGCGGCCTTCAACTGACTTCACCGTTTTCAGGAAACCCAGCATGCGCCTCGCCTCCACCCTGTTCCACCCATCAGCGCACGAAGTCAAGCCATTTAAAATACTTCTTGTCCTTTCCCTGCACGATTTCAAAGAATTTCTTGGACAACTGGCGCGAGAGCGGCCCGGGCGCAGCGCCCACCGCCCTCCCGTCGACTTCCCTGACTGGTATTATTTCGCCGGCTGTGCCGCATAGGAAAACCTCGTCGGCCGAATAAAGTTCCTCGCGAGTAATGTTCCTTTCCTCGACCGGAATATTCAGGTCGCGGGCGACCGCGATTACCGAGTCGCGGGTGATGCCTGCGAGTATTCCCGCACTCAACGGCGGGGTAACGAGCACGCCGTCCTTGGCGATGAAAATGTTTTCAGCAGACGCCTCTGCGACGAAGCCGGCCGCGTTCAGCATTATGGCCTCGTCCGCTCCCCGCGCCTTCGCTTCCGTGACCGCTAGTATCGAGTTCAAGTACTGGCCGCACGCTTTTGCGCGCGTGGGAATCATTGCCGGGCTTATCCGCGTCCACGACGAGACGACGCATTTGATGCCCCGTTCTTTTGCGCCCGCCATGTACGAACCGAATTTTATCGCGATTATCGCGACCTCGACCGGGCAGTTGAGGACGTTGGGCGCGAGTTCGCCGAAGCCGTAGAACGCGATTGGCCTGATATAACAGTCGCTGAGCTTGTTTGCCTTCACCACCTGCTTCGTCGCTTCCACGAACTGGGCTTGGGTGTAAGGGATTTTCATCAGGTACGTTTTCGCGCTTTCCATGAAGCGCTTGTAGTGGTCAGCGGCCCTGAACAGCGCAGGGCCCTTGGGCGTGTTGTAGCACCGGATTCCTTCGAACACCCCTGTGCCGTAGTGGAGGGCGTGGGTCATGATGTCCACGCTGGCGTCTGCCCACGGAATGATTTTCCCGTTTTTCCAGACTTTCTCGGTCCTCTGAATCGGCATTAAAACCAGGAACATGAGGGGCACGGGCTTTAAAATCGCTTTTTCCGCCCGCCTGCCGGCCCGCGTTCCGCGCGTTTTGCGCGTTTCGAAACCCTTTCCGCCAGTTCCCTTATTTTTTCCCAGTGGCTGCCCGCCCAGTAGATTTTCCCGCACTTCTTGCTTGAGCACATCCAGAACTTTTCATGCCGCTTGTACAGCGCCGGAAAAACTTTTCCC
>JAPLXB010000033.1 GCA_026396285.1 Microcaldota archaeon | reverse complement strand
GACCTCGAACGATGCATACGGGAGGTACGATGTCGTGTAACCAATGCCTGAAATGGATTTGAGCTTGACTTTAGCTCCATTGGCTGCAACGAGCTCGTCGCCGATCTGCATTATCGGGTTGTACGCGGTTTCCTTGCCCAAGATTATCTGGTTGACGGTGTTGGTCGAGTCAAGGCCCATGTCGACTATTGTCCACTTGTCTCCAAGGAAATAGATTTGGACATGGTTCTTTTCGGTAAGGTCTGACTCTTGGCAGGTGGTGGTTGCTTTTGTCGTGTCCAGACAATATGGCAGGTAATTGCTGAACATCACTTTGTATGATGCCCTTGCGTACTTCGCCACTACCGTGTCGGTCGGGTCGTCGAACTGGGTCTTGCTGAAGAGGTAGGCTGTTTCTGACTCCTTCAACGAAAGCCCTTTCGAGT
Source organism: Microcaldota archaeon (assembly GCA_026396285.1). Taxonomy (GTDB): domain Archaea; phylum Micrarchaeota; class Micrarchaeia; order Norongarragalinales; family JAPLXB01; genus JAPLXB01. The sequence continues at coordinate 41,775 of JAPLXB010000033.1, read as the reverse complement.
TCGTTACTGCGTAGTCCTTCCGGAGAAGGCCTGATGCCAGGTCTCCCGTGACCTCTTTCGGAAACCCACCTGACTCGGGTGTTATGAGGGTTCCTGATATGGCAAGACCGCCGTAGTAGTTTTTCGTCGTATTCCTGTCTGTTTCAACTACTGCGTTGTCAAGGTTGTCCTCGACCATGGTCCTGACTTTGTATGCTCCGACTGGTCCCGACGGTGACGTCACGTTTCCGACCACGGTGATGTCACTGCTCGCGTATGCCAGGTTTCCGATCATGGCCGCGATGTTGGCTGCAGCGATTGCGTCGCTCGCCTGGGCTGCTGAACCGACAACGATTTTCACGTTGGGTTCGTCGTTGCTAAAGAATTTATAGCTGCCAACGCCGCTGTCCACGGACACTGCGCCCGCGAACGCTGCGCCGATCATTGCCGCGCCTGCGGCAACTGCAGCGATTCTCTTTGCATTCATGGTTTTCATTCTATACACCTCGCCCCGTGCCGGTTCCTTCCCCCGGGAGATGAATCCGGGTTACAAGTCGTGCGCGGGTCGTTTTTTTGTTCCACAAAGACCTATTGGTCCCCGCTACCGGAACGATTCGGATACCGCAGCCAAGGGACTTCGTCAAAAAACTAAAATACGAGTCCTCGGCCCGGCATCGTGCACGGTCCGATTGCGATAAAGCCTATCGTTAGCGGGTTTTTAAAGGTTCTCTCGCCATTTCGTGCAATTGACGAACTCCCGCTCGCCCGGAGGCGAAAAATACTGTTTAATGGTATGAACACGTATGAAAATCGGCGTTTGACGAAAAACGCGCGGGAACCGCGGTTTTGCTTCCCTCACTTCCTTTCACTTCCGTTTTTTCACTGCCGGGAACCGGACGAAGTAAACTTCCTTGTCTGTCTTCACCACTATCGGGTCGCCCTGCATCAGTGACTTGACGTCAATCTCGTACAAGCCCTTTTCCCGGACGCGGACGTTCTCGACGCCCCACTGGATGCTGACCGTCTTGTCGCGCGTAAGCGGCTCCAGCTCCTTTTCCAGCGCCTTCACGTCCTCGTCGGTGGCCTTCACTTCGGCTTCCTGTTCGGGCTTGAAGAAAACGAACACGCGCGAGCCGCACGAGCACCCTTTCAACAGTTCTGCCGACCCGTCCTCGTACACTGCACGGCACTTGACGCACTTGTGGGGCATGGAAAAAAATTAGGACACGCCGGTATTAAATGTTGCGCACCGCGCCCCCGCTACTTGAAGGGATTCGCGGCCTTTATTGCCGGTATTTTTGAGAAGGCGTCGTCCTCGGTTACTATTTCCCGGATGTTGTTTTCAAGCATTGTCTGGGCGATGAGCGCGTCCCAAAAAGGTGCCTTGAATTTTTCTGAAAGTTGCGAAGCGGAAGCAACCGTGTCCGAAGTGTAATTGATTTTTTTCCACGACTCGGTCTCGATTATTCCCGCTATTATGGCGCGGGCAATTTCATTTCTCTCCTTCAGCTTGGTCGTCAGTGCACTGTACAGTTCTGCCAAGACCTGGTTGGACACGCAGCCTTCGGCTTCCCCAAGGGAAATCTGCTTGAAAAGACTTTTTGCCTGCTCGTGTTTCTTACCCTGCGTCCGGTCAAAAGCGTAAAAGAGGATGTTTGTATCGACAAGGCGCATTTTCATCCCCCGCGCTCGTGCAGTTGTTCCCTGGTGAACGCCACGCCCCCCAAGTCAAGCCCGTCCTCCAGTATGTCAAGCATTCGCGCGCCGGCCTTTTTTTCACGCTTTAACTGCACCCAGAGTGAAAAGGCTTCTGAAACGGCCTTGCCAAGGGAACCCTTTGTTTTGCCAAAAGCCAGCGCAGCCATCTCCCTGAACTTTTTTGCAACTGCGTCGTTTACGTTGACAGTGATAGTAGCCATTCCAACCAGTCAAACAATTTACAAAAACAGGTATTTAAATCTTTAGTTTTGTAAATTATTTAAGTCCCGGCCACCAAGTGCAGCTTGTTCGGGTCCCTCTTGATTTCCCTCACCAGCCTGGATGGCCCGACCACGGTCAATCCAGAGGTTTTGCCGCCAAGCAGGCGGATTAGCATCGCTTTCAAGTCGTTTTCGCCTTTCCCGAGGGTTGAAACCTCTATTCCCGGGAAATCCCTTGAAACCATTCCCATCGTCTTTTCCACGAGCATCCTCTGCTCCACGGGCCCCAGCGTATCCTCTAAGACGAGTATCTTGTCCTTGCGGACGTTGTCCAAAATGTATTTCACCTTGTGGTCCGAGTCCTTGCCATTCAGGACTTTTGATGAAATGAATTCAATCTGGACTCCGGCCATCGCATTCAACCCGCGTGCTTCGCAATCGTCTCATACAGTGCCTGGACGTTCTTGCCGGTGAGCGCGCTGACTTCGACTACCTCGTGCTGCGGGAACGCCTCCCGGATGCGGTCGCCGCTGGCTTTCTTCAAGTCCATCTTGTTCGCCACGATAATCACGGGTATCCCGCGCGCCTCCAGGTTCCCGAGAATCGTTATGTTCACCTGCGTGTACGGGTCCTGCGTCGCATCCATCACGACGAGCGCCACGTCCACGTGCTCCAGCCACTTGATTGCCTCAATGATTCCTCTCGTGGCCTCCTTCGCGCGCTGCTGCGCTTCCTCCGTCTTCAAACCGTACTTGATGAACTCCTTGTAATCCACTTTCGTCGCAATCCCGGGCATGTCCAGGAGGTTCATGGTGAGTTCCTGGCCGTTCAACCGCAGCTTGATGCGCTCCTTTTTCACGACGCTGCGCGTCGTGTGCGGGACTTCCGACACCTCGCTCATTTCCTCGCCGGTCCAGTCCTTGGAAACCCGGTTCGCAAGAGTCGATTTGCCGACCGAGGGGTTGCCGTAAAGGCCGAGGCTGAAGCTCTTCCGATTGCCAAAAAGTCCACGGAGCCACTTGAAAATCTTGTCCAACGGCATGGCGGGTCCACCGCATTAACGCCAGCGCATTAAAAAACGTTTTCACCAACGCCTTGGGAGGCTTTGCTACCAAAAGGCTTTTTGCTCCTAAAATCCGGGTTCTGCCCCCTAAGGTCCTGCTACTAAAACCCTTTAGGGGCAAAGCCGTCTTGGGACAAACGTTTTTATTCCACTTGCGCGCCATGAAAAGAAGTGGTGGCAATGGATTACCGGGAAAACACTGCAGCCAGGATTGGGCAAGTTGTCCCAGCAGCCGCCATGACTTTTTCTACCAAGCGGACTTGAACAGCCTTCTGCACAGGGGCAGGGGGCCGCGTGTTAAACAATGAGCCTAGTCCATGAAAAAACGGGAAAAAACGGTAAAAAAATTGAAAAAACGGGAAAATTGAAAAAAATCGGAGGTGTTCGGCGTGAATGGAATACAAGGGTGTTTGGAAACCGCTGGCGGAAGGGGTTTTGAAAAGGGTCCTGGATGAAAGCCTTTCAAGGGAAGCGAAGCGCCTCCGCATCGAGGAGCACCTGAACGTCCGCGACATAGCCGAACGGCTCGGCGTGTCCCGCATGAGCGCCTGGCGCGCCCTCAACCATTCCGACGAAAGGCCGCTGGTAGTGGTGAAATTCGGCGGCAAAAGCCTTTCCAAACCCGACTTGGTCATGAAAGCCGCGTGGCTGGTGAAAAAAGCGTTCTGCACCCACCGCGTCGCGGTCGTCGTGAGCGCGATGGGCGATTACACGAACCAGACTATTTCGCTCCTCAAGGAAATCGCGGCCAACGACCGCGAATGGGACCACATCCTCTCCTTCGGCGAGCGCTCTTCAGCGGCGGTCTTCTCGCTCGCGCTCCAGAAATCCGGGGTGCCGTGCCGCGTGTTCGAGCCGCCCTCGCCCGAGTGGCCCGTCATTTCCGACGACTCGTTCGGCAACGCCGAGCCGATTCTTGAAGAGTGCAGGTGGCGGGCAAACGGTTTCATGAAGCCCTTGCTGGAGTCACGGGTGGCGATAGTCCCGGGCTTCATCGCGGCCACGAAAAAAGGGAGGATAACGACGCTCGGAAGGGGCGGCAGCGACCTGACCGCGCTCCTTCTCGCCAACTGCCTCGGTGCAAGCGAAGTCGTGAAAGTCACGGACGTGCCTGCGATAAACTTCAATGGGCGGCGGGCCCAGCGGCTCAAAGCAGGCGAACTGAGGACAATCTGCTCGAACCAGGAAAAAAACTACGAGAGGATAAACTCAATCCTCCAGGAACGCGCTTTGGCGTACTTGCAGCCCCCGACGATACTGCGCGTCATATCCCATGAATCAAGCTCCCTCAACGCGGGCGGGACGGTGGTGGAACCATGAGCCACGGGCCAAGGAGGGGAACGGGTTGAAAAAATTCAAGGCCGCAGTGCTCGGCGCAACCGGGATGGTGGGCCAGCGCATCGCGCTCATGCTTTCCGTTCATCCTCAGTTCGAGGTAACGGCGTTGTGCGCTTCGGAACGCAGCGCGGGCCGCAGTTACCGCGAGGCCGCCAAATGGGTCGTGGCTGATGAGATGCCGGCCCGGTTCAGGGACGTGGTCGTGCAGGAGTGCAGTGCGAAAAACGTTGACGCGGACATAGCGTTCTCGGCGCTCCCGGCCGCTGAGGCGGCGCTGGTGGAAAAAGAGTTCGCGGCAGCAGGAGTCGCGGTTTCCAGCAACGCGTCGGCGCATCGGATGGAAGAAGACGTTCCGCTGGTGATTCCCGAAGTGAACCCCGAACACCTTGGCCTCATAGACGTTCAGCGGAGGAAAAGGGGCTGGGACGGCCTCATAGTCACCAACCCTAATTGCACCACAGTAGTGTTCGCGCTGGCAGCCAAGCCCCTGAGCGACGCCTTCGGAGTCAAGACAATCATTGTCACGTCAATGCAGGCCCTCAGCGGCGCCGGGTACCCGGGGGTCGCGTCCCTTGACGCGGTCGCAAACGTAGTCCCGTTCATCCAGGAAGAGGAGGAGAAAGTCGGGCGCGAGTGCGGGAAAATATTCGGGCGCGTCGCAGGGGAAAAAATCGAGCGCCATCACGCAATCGTCAGCGCGTCATGCAACCGCGTTCCCACGCGGGAAGGGCACATGGAAAGCGTTTCCGTCTCCCTGGAAAAAAACGCCGGCGCCGAGGAAGCGAAGCGCGCGATGCGGGAATTCCGCGGGCTCCCGCAGAAACTCGGGCTCCATTCGGCGCCCGCCAACCCGGTCATAGTAATGGAGGAAAACGACCGGCCGCAGCCCGTCAGGGACGTGATGCGCGGCGGGGGAATGAGCGTGTGCGTGGGCCGCGTCCGGGAGGAAAAGGCGCTTGAAAACGGCTTGAAGTTCACGGTCTTGGGCAGCAACACTATCCGGGGCGCGGCAGGCGCAGCCATCCTGAACGCGGAACTCCTCGCAGCCCAGGGCTATCTCTAGGATGCGGTTAAGCCAGTTCGAGAACGCCGAGTAAAAGGAAATCAAATGACGATGTTTATTTTCCTGCCGCACGACGGGCACTCCGGTTTTCCAGTCAGTTGGAAGGAATTGCGGAGTACGCTCATCCCGTACCTTTCAACCAGCAGCGCCTTGCACTTGGGGCAGTACGTGTTTTCCGCGCCCGGGATGCCCGTGTTCCCGACGTAAACGTAGTTCAAACCCTCCTCTTCTGCGATGGCTTTCGCCTTGAGCAAGGTTTCCTCAGGCGTTGCCGGGAGGTCCGCGGCCTTGTAATAGGGGAAGAAGCGCAGGAAGTGGAGCGGGATTTCCCGGTCCACGCCCGCGAGCCACTTGCACATTTCCCTTATTTCGCCCGCGTCGTCGCTCAGCGTCGGAATCACTAGGCAGATTACTTCCAAGTGCATTGGCGACGCGTGCACGCGCTTGATGCTTTCAAGCACAGGTTCGAGGCTTGCGCCGGTGAATTTCCGGTATTTCTTGTCGTTGAAGAACTTCAAGTCAATGCGCAGGGCGTCAAGCAACTTTTCCTTCCTGATGGTTTGGAAGCATTCGTTGGAAAAATAGCCGTTGGTGACGAACACGTGGTATTTTTCCGGCGCGATTTTCCGCGTAGCCAGGATTGTGTCGCGCGCGTATTCAAAGAAAATCGTGGGCTCGGAATAAGTGTAAGCCACGCCGTCCGCCTTGTACTTTACCGCGAGTTCGGCGATGCGCTTCGGAGGCGTCTCCTCGAAATCAAACGCGTCCATGGCGTTCTTCGCTTCGCGCGGGCTTTGGGACAGGAACCAGTTCAGGCACCCCAGGCAACGCAGGTTGCATCCGGGCGTTCCGAACGAGAGGCATTGGGTGCCTGGCTTGAAGTGGAAAAACGGCTTTTTTTCAACCGGGTCCATTTCCAAGCCAGTCTGCTTGCCGTAAGAGAGCGAATACAGTTTTCCGCCCTTGTTGCACCGCACCGAACAGAACCCGAGCTTTTCCTTCGGGATGGTGCAGTAGTGGGCGCATAGGCTGCACTTCACCGCCCCCGGCGGCTTCGCTGCCTTTTCGTAGAGCATCGCTTCCTTCAAGCCTTTTTCCCGGGGCATGAAGCGATTGGAAACCCAAATCATTTAAAACCGCTCCCATTAATGCGTTCAAGTGATTGTTTGGCTGAAGAGAATATGGCGTGCCCCCAGTGCGGAAACCCGCAACTGGACGTGGACGCCGAAAACAGCGTCGTGTTCTGCAAGAAATGCGGGTTCGCGGTCCGCGTGGACCCGGCTACGGGCAACGTCACCCCGATACAAACCGGCGGCCCGGCTGCCCAGGCGCCCGCAGTGTATCACGAGAAGTCGATTCTTGGAATGGATCCGCTCACGTTCTGGATGGGCGGGACCGCGGTGATTTTGCTGGCCACGATTTTCGGGTTCTTCCGCGCCTTCGGCGACGAGATAACCACGTTCGGCACCCTTGAAATCCTGCTCACCGCGCTCTGGCTCCTGAAAAAATAATGCCGCGGGCTGCCGGCACTCAGCCGAATTCGCCCAAGCTCTTTTGCCCGCGCGGCGCCTGCACGCTCGCCCGCTTTTCCCGCCCCTGAACAGCGTTGCCCCCAATTTCCGGAACGCCGTACTCCCCGTCATAGCCGGGCTTCACTTTTACCTTCCCCTCGCGGTTCAACAGGATCACGTCCTTGATTTTATCATCCGTTTCCCCCGAGAGCGAGTCGCGCGGCACGTTCAAGAGCAGGTTCAATTCGCTTCCGAAAGCGCGCGTCAGCTTTTCCCCTTCTTCCATCACTTTTTTTGACGCCAACTGCACGCCGAAGACGGCTGCCAGCAACTCGTGGAGCGGCAGGATTGTTTTGAACGGGGTTGCGCCAGGCGGGGCGAATCCCTCGGGCCGGTCAGCGAGCTGTTCAACGCGGTTGAGGACGCCGATTGTCAGCGGCCTGCGGCAAACCGGACAGATGCCGTTTATTTTCCTCGTTTCGCCCGGTGGGGAGGAGAAACCGCAGTTCCTGTGGCCGTCGAAATGGTACTTCCCGTAGCCGGGGTCGACTTCAATCGTGTACACGAATCGTCGGGGGTCTTTTTTCTTCACCGCGTCAAACAATTCCCCGTAACTCGTTCTCTTCAACTCGAACACGTTGCACTCCCTGCCCAAGCGCCAAGGGTGCGGAGAGTGGGCATCACTGTTGGACAAAAGCGCCACGCGGTCGAGCGCGCTTATCCGCCAGTTCATTGCCGGGTCGCTTGACATCCCGGTTTCAATCGCGAAAATCCGCGGCGCCTGGTCTTCATACGCCTCCTCCAAGGAATTGTAGCCGCTCATTGACCCGAATACTGCGAACCACGGCGTCCACGCGTGCGCGGGCACGATGACCGCGTCGCGGCACGCCTGGAAAGTGGCTTCTGCAAAGTGCGCGGGCGAGCACCGCCCCAGCGTGGGCCTGCCGTCGACTGAGAGGTCGCCCATTTTCGCGTAAACGTCGTTCAACTGCGCCACCGCATCCAAGGACGGCGCGTGCACCACGTGGTGGACTTTTTTCACGCCTTTGGGCGTGGAAATTATCGTGCTCACTTCGGCGGTTAGCATGAAGAGGACCGGATTGGGCGCGTTTTCCTCTTCCCTGAGCGCGTAGAGGCCGGTGTCGTTTTTTTCAACCAGCTTTTCTTTCAATTCCTTGAACCACGCGGGGTGCGTGAAGTCGCCGGTGCCCATCAGCCCGAGTCCCTTTAGGCGCGCGCCGGCGGAAACGTGCTCCAAGTCCATTGACTCGGACACCGCGCGGGAATAGCGGGAATGGATGTGCAAGTCGGCGAACAAGGGCATGAGGAAAGGCAGGGGAAAGTGTTTTTTAATAGAACTGCTTGTTTTTCACGGTGGGCCTGTGGCTTTCGGGAAGGGCAGCGACCTAATTTCAATCAGCGACCTTGAGAAAAAGGAAATCGAGGCCGTGTTTGCCCGCGCGAAAAAGTTCGAGGACGCGGTAAAGGCCGGCAAAGTGAAGCGCACCCTTGAAGGCCGTGTCGTGGCGTCTCTTTTCTTCGAAGCCAGCACCAGGACCCGCTTGTCTTCCGCTTCCGCGGCCAACCACTTGGGCGCGCGCGTCATCGGCTTCAGCGGAATAGAGGGAACGTCGGTCCAGAAGGGCGAGACCCTCTCTGACACTATTGAAATGGTTGACAAGTACATTGACGCGATTTTCATCAGGCACCCGCTGGACGGCGCGGCAAGGCTCGCGGCCGAGGTGGCGAAGCACCCGGTCATCAACTGCGGGGACGGCTCCAACCAGCACCCGACCCAGACGCTCCTCGACCTTTACACCATGAGGAAGGAGTTCGGGCGCATCGACGGCCTTGAAATCGCGCTCGTGGGCGACCTCAAGTACGGGAGGACCGTGCATTCGCTTGCGCTTGCGCTCAACCACTACAAGGTGCGCTTGAAATTCGTTTCCCACCCGTCGCTCAAGATGCCTGATTACATCAGGAAAGAGGTTAGCAACCCCGTGGCCGAGACCGAGCGCCTCGACATAGGGAAGTGCGACGTGGTTTACGTGACGCGCATCCAGAAGGAGAGGTTCAGCGACTTGATGGAATACGAGCGCGTGAAGGGGATTTACAAAATCACTCCGGGCGTCCTCGAGGGCGCGAAAAAAGGGTCAATAGTCATGCATCCGCTGCCGCGCGTGGACGAGATTTCCAGGACAGTGGACGCGACTCCGAACGCGAGGTATTTCCAGCAGGCCGGCAACGGCTTGTTCATTCGCATGGCCGTGTTGGACGCGGTAATGAACGGGTGAAACGCCGAAGGGAGAATTGAATGGCTGAAGTCAAGCTTGAAAAAATCCGGGACGGGACAGTGATTGACCACGTGCCGGCAGGCAGGGCGCTCCAGGTGCTGCGCGTGCTGGGCGTGGACGACAAGTTCTCGGACATCGTGGCCCTGCTCATGAACGTGGAAAGCAGGAGGACAGGGAGAAAGGACGTCATCAAGGTCGAGAACAAGGTGCTGTCAAAGGAAGAGACCGACCGCCTGGCGCTCGTTGCGCCGAATGCGACTATTAACATCATTAAGAGCTACGAGGTCAGGAAAAAGACGCGCGTCGAGCTCCCGAAGGAATTCGTTGGCATCGTCAAGTGCGCGAACCCCCAGTGCGTGACCAACCACGAGCCGGTCGCCACCAGGTTCTCGATAGAGTCAAACAACCCGATCCAGCTAAGGTGCCGCTACTGCGAAAGGACGCAGTGAACGCAGGCAAACGCCGCCCGCACGCCAACCGCGCATCACGCCCCCCGCGGCCTCACCGGATGTAAGTGACGTCTTTCTTGATTACTTCGGGCGCCATCCCGGGCATGCCCATGCCGGGCTGTTCTGCCCGCGCCCGTTCCTCAAGCTTGCGCAGCGTCTCCTCTGTCTTCTTCGCGCGCTGCTCCAGGTGCTTGGCGTCGATTTTCTGGCCAACTAACTTGCCCACGATTTCAAGGAGCGCGGCGGCGCCTTTGGCGTCAATCAGGTTGCCGGGGGTTTCGGCAAGGAGGCACGCACCCCGCATTCCCAGCAGGCCCGCGATTCCCGGCAACAGGCCGGCGAGACCCACCACTGGAACCACGTTCTCGTTCTTTTTCGCCCCGAGTTTCAAGAATTTTTCAAACATTCCGCGGTCGGTTGAAGTCGCGTAAATCACGGGCTTCTCGTTCTTCTTGTTGACTGCGTAGCCGGCCATTGCCACGACTTCCCTTCCGCCGAGTTTCTTGAAGAAACCCAGCATTTCCAGGCACACGTCGTACTGGCTTTCCACCGTAAGCGGCTGCACGTCGCCGCGGAGAATCACGACGTCGCGCGACCCGATTTTCTTGTGGTAGAACCGCATGGAAAAAAGGCGCATGCGGCCGCTCTTCAACGCGATTATCTGGTTGGGGAAATTCTTTGAATAAAGCGACGCGAACTTCTTGGCGCCGGTTATTTTGACCAGGTGGTCGGCGGCGAGCTTGCTCACCAGCCCTATTCCGGGCAGCCCCACCAGCAGGAGCGGGTCGCGCATCGCGGGCTTGGAGTAAACCCGGATCATCGAGTCCTTTTCCGCCCATTCCGCTCCGTCCATCGTCATTCACCCTGTTTCCCGTATTTGGCTTTGCGCCGGTATTCCGCGAACTTGTCCTCTGGCGAGTATTTCGGCGGGTGGACTGAAAAGGTTTTCGCCCCGCACGCCGGGCACTCGTCCCGCATGGAGTAGTTCCCGCACCCGCATTTTTTCAATAACTTCATCACGGCCACTCACTCTTTCTTTTTCTCAAGCGAGAACTCGAAGTCCTTTTTGCCCATCGCTTCGAGGGCCTTGCTGATTGAGTCAAGCATTTTCTCCGCGGTCTTGTAGTCGCCGGCCTCGATGTCGACGTAGTAATTCGGCGCGCCCAAATAATGAACGCCGACCGTCACTTCCTTCGTCCCCATCGCCTTGACTTTTGACAGCGCGGCCCTCACTTCGCCCACGCCCTCGCCTGAAAAACTCTGCAGCTTCAGCAGCCCCCTTATTTCCACGCGCTTGGGCTTTATCTCCTGTTTCGCTACCTCGGTGATGACGTCAAGCCACTGCTTGGACAGCTTCGTCTTCAACTCCCCTTTTGCCGCGGCCTCGAAGGCGTCCCAGAGCCTGCCGTAGTCCTTTTCAAGCGCTTCCCCGGCTTCGCGCATCGCGGCTGCCCCGGTTTTCGCGATTTTGGACGCCGCGCGCTCCAGCAGCTTTTGCCCCCTTTTCTCGGCCTGCCGCTCCTCCATCTTTGCCTTGCGTTCGGCTTCGCTCACGCGCTTGAGGCTCAGGTCAATCTGTTTTTTCTCAGGCAGGACGTTGGTGACGCGCAGCACCATTTTCTGCCCTTCCTTGACGTGTTCGCGGATGTTCCTGATCCACCCGCTTGAAACCTCGGATATGTGCAAAAACCCCTCGACGCCCTGGTACTCGTCAAGCGAGCAGAACGCGCCGTAGGGCATGATTTTCTTGACTGTCGCGAGCACGAACTCGCCGCTCTCCGGATACGCCAAAAAACCACCAGACAAAACGCTTTTCTGGTAAAAAGTTGCGCAAGGGTTTTATTAAAGAAGACGGTGGAAAGCGCGGAATGGAAGAACCGGGGATGGTTGAGGGGGATGGCTGGCAAAAAGCGCGTGCCTGCGCTCACTTTATTTTCGTTCCCGGAGGCACCGGCCGCTCAACCGTCAGTATAATGGGCTGGCCGTCGGCGTCCGCGGCCAAGAGCATGCCTTGGGAAACGAGCGGCGGGCCTTCCCTGAGCCTGAACGTCCTTGGAAGGATGTTCGCGATGACTATGATGTTCTTTTCCAGCAGCTCCTCGGGCGAGTAGCTGGCGCCGACGCCCGCTATGAGTTCCCTTTTGTCGCCGCCCAGGTCAATGATCAGCTTCAGGAGCTTGTCGGAGCCGGGCACGCGTTCGGCGCCGATGACGCGCGCCACGCGCAAGTCCATTTTGGAGAACTCGGCGATTGAAACCGTTTCCTCCTGTGCCTCGCTGATTATGTCGCTCAAAACATTCACCTGTAAAACCTACGCCGGCTGCACGGAGTGCAGCCCATTCAGCTTAGGACTTCGAGGATGCGGCAGTTCACTAGCGCCCTTCCGCCGCTGGACTTGATTATCTGAGTCCCGCACTTCGCGCAATTGACGCTCGTCTTGGAGTCGCCGAATACCACGCTTTCCTCGCCGCAATCGCATTTCACGCGCAAAAACTTGCTCATTTCAAATCACTTCCCTAGCTCATTTTTTGAAGCCCATACACCCATCAGTTTTTCCACGAAACCTTTTCTCGGTGGCCGTACTACCTTTTTCCATGCCGCTTCCCTTTGCGCCCAGTAAATTTTCGGCTCCCAGTTCTTCGGCGGTTCCTTTGGGACGAATATCATCAACTGGTGTACTGCACCGCCTTTTTTCATGAATTCCTGGAACTCTGGTTTCGTGGCAAGCCGTTCCACGCGCCGCTTTGCAAGGGGCTTGATAAGGCCCGGGAAATATTCTGGAAGGTGCTTGCGCATGATTTCTTCGCCGGTTTTGCGGAAAGCCTTTTTCGCCAGAAAGAGGCCCTTGATGACCCAGCCTTTCTCCACCTTTTTCAGGCCGCTTTTCGGCCCGTAGAAAACCACGCCTTTTTTGCGCAACTCATTCAGCACTTTCTCGTAAGGCAACCAGACACCTCATTTCCTCACTTCGCCAGCTCGGCTTTTTTCTTCATCCTTCCGGAAATCGTGCGCTCGTGCTTCTTGTGGCACGCGAGGCACTCAAGCATTATCCGATTGCGTATCCCCTGTTTCTTCACTTTCGCCTTTCCCTTTACCTTGCCGTGGATTCCCGCCAGTTTCCTGGCGTGCCTGCGCGTTCCCCACGCCAGCGTCCTTCCGGGCTTGATTTTGCTGGTCGTGACCTTGACCTTGTGCTGGGTGTGCTTCGCGCACGTCGGGCAGTACGTGTTCATCGTCTTTGGTACAATCAAGTAAATTCACCCTCTCATCAAATCGTGCGGAAAAAGGATTGGGGGCCGTCGGTTAAAAAGTCTTGCGCAAAAACGCGGGGGCGACACGGCGGCAACGCAGGGGCAACGCGTGCGGCGCCCCGGTGGCGGCGCGGCGTTCACGCGGTTTTCTGGACCGCCTCGGCCGCGTTCCTTTTTATCAGCAGTTCGGCTTCCTCGCGCCTCAACTCAACTACTTGTGACGCCGAAAAAGGACCGACTTGCTGCGAGTCGGTCCAGACGAACGCGGGCAGGTCGACGAGTATCTTGACTGTAACGGCGTCTTTTTCTTTTTCAGCGGTTTTTTCCTGCATGGATTTTTCGCCGGCGAACGCCGAATTCAACGCGGCCTCGTGGGACTGGAGGAGCTTCAGGAGCTCGATATACAGTTCCCTTTCCTGTTTTGCCAGCCCCTCGCTCGTCACTTCCCCGGTCCTGAGGTCGCGGAAGGCCTTGAGCAGGATTTTCTGCTGGCGCTTTTCAATGATTTCGTGCAGGATTTTCTGCGTGTTTTCATACACGCGGACTTCGTCGAGGGAAAAATTCTGCCGCAGCCTGTCCGCCTGCTGGGAAAGGAACGAGGCGTAGGCGTCGTAGAAGACGTCGTCGACGATTGTCAGCGTGGCATTGTGCTTCTCCTGCAACTGGATGCGCCTCAATGCCTCGAAACTAAGTTCCATGCAGCAGCCTCCACGGTAAAAAAATTAAAACAACAAACAACCATTGAAAAAATTGCAATAAAAATGCTTCGCCGCTGCTAGAAAAATGTGCCGAGTATGATTGAGGCGGTCGTCGCGACGAGAATGTACGCGAAAAGCGGCTCGCCCAGGGAATTCTTGAGCGCCGGGAACGCGAAAACCACCATGAAAATGAATGCGGCGGTGGCGCCGAGGTCCCCGCCGACGACTGATTTTATCACGCCGCCTATTTGGAACGGTATTTTCACGAGCATCGCCGCGCCCTTGATGAGCCCGACGTCCGCGAACGAGTCGCCGGTGAACCACGCGACGACGAGCGCGAAAATGAAGAAGATTGCAACGAATTCAGCCGTTTCCTGCCCACCCAACAACCTCACCAACGTAATAACTACGATAAAGTAGTTATTTGTTTGTTGTTGTTTAAACAACATCTAAAACAAAACACTAAAAAGGCGGGCGCAGTGGCTGTTGCATGGCGGTTTCCCTGCAGGCGGAACTTGAGGAACTCGGGCTTTCGGCGAACGAGGCGAAGGTGTACCTGGCCCTGCTGGAGCTGGGCGGGGCGAAGGCCAGCGAGGCGGCCGCCCACGCCGGCATCGACCGCACCGTCGCCTACACCGTGCTTAAGCGCCTGGGAGAAAAGGGGCTGGTGTTCCATTTCTTCAGGGAGGGTTCGAAAATTTTTTCACCCGCTAAGCCCGGGCGCCTGGTGCACATACTGGAGGAAAAGGTGGAACTGGCCAGGGAAACCGTCCTGCGGCTGGAAAAAATCGCCCCGGAGCAAGAGGAGGAGGCGGCGGTCGAGGTGGCCAAGGACGCGTCGGCGATAAAAAGAATTTATGACGAAATCCTGAACGAGAAAAAGGACTTCCTGTACTTCGGGTACGTGGGGCGAGGACGCCAGGTGCTGCCGCAGTACTTCAAGATATTCGAGCGCCGCCGGATACGGGCGGGCATCAAGCGCCGCATGCTCGTCGGAAAAAGCACGCTGAAAAAAGTGGTTGAAGCCGGCTTTGAATTCGCGGAAGTGCGGCTGCTTCCCGACGAGTTCTTTGCAGAACAGGCCGTGACCATCGTTTACGGGAGGAAGACTGCGATAGTCCTTCCAGTCAAACACGAGATGGTGATTATTTTCATTGACAGCCCGGCGGTGGCGGAAGCGTACAGGAAACAATTCCTGTTCCTGTGGAAGACCGCAAAAAAACCCTAACGTTCAGTATTCCTGGACTAGAACCGCTTTTTTCTTGCACAACAGCAGCACTGCCGCGGCGAGCGGCACGTCCGTTGGCACGTTGGCCCTGACTTCAATCGCTTTTCCAAGGATGGGCACGAAAAGGTCTTCTTCGGCCCTCACGCGCGCCAGGCCTTCGGGGAACGCGACCGCGTCCGTCAACGGGTTGAAGCGCTTGAGGTCGCATTTTTTCGCCACGAGGCCGGTGTCGCCGTGGATGCTGTCCGGCAACCTGATGAGGCGCGCCTGGTCGATTGTCACCGAACGGTCTACCACGACTTTTTCAGCTGCCACGGCGTCGGCCACGGCCTTTTTCCACAGCTTGTCCAGGCCGGCGACCGCGTCCCAGTTCCCTTCCCGCATTTTTTTCAGCACGAACTCCTTTTCCGAAACGATGCGCTCCGCCTCCTTCCGCGTGAGGCCGGCTTCCTTGAACGATTCAAGCGAAGCGCCGGAAACGAAGCCGGCGCAGTAATCAAATATTTTCTTCCCCCACCCGCGCGATTTTGAGCCGGGCCCGCGGATTGCTTCCCTGGCCGCGCCTTTTTCCCTCGTTTTGTCGCCTGCGCCGGTGACCAAGCGGGCGGCATCAAGCCCTTGGGCGGCCACGTAGTCGGCGAGTTGTGCGCGGGCAGAAGCAGGCAGTTGCCTTACCGCGTCGCTGAGGACGTGGAGGTGGAAGCCTTTTGAGCCGGAATAATTGACTGAAACCTCTTTTTGGGAGAACCCGAAATCCGAGCACAAAAAGTCTTCGGCGAGCCGCAGCGCGTCCTCCTTCGCCCTTTCTATGCACGCGGGGCAAATCAGGGAATTGTGCGCGTGCGGTTCCTCGGTGTGCTGGATGTCTATGTCAAACACCACGTCCGAACCGAGGTAGCCTTTTTTTTCCATGGGCCGCGCGCCAGGGAACTCGTAGTAAGCGGTCGAGTAGGACACGAAGAGCGGCGCCTCTGAAACCATGAAGGAACGGAATTCGCCGGGCGACGCGAAGGCCTTGTGCCGGTAGTCTATTTTCTTTTCCCACCCGAAGCCTAGTTCCCTCTGCGCCAGCGCCGGCGGCACAGGCAGGCTCCGGGAATAGTGTTCGGAGAATTTTTTCTTCAGGAAGGAAGTTTCCCTTGCGCCGGAGCCGGTTTCATTCAATTGGTTTCACCCGCCGCGTTTCTTGAACCTGTAAGGGCACGATTCGCAGTATTCGCCGATGAGGCCGTTTTCGCGCATTGTCCGGCACGAAAACCGGATTGCCGGGTGCTTGTACACCCAGTCGAGGGTCGCGAGCGCTTCCCTGGCGGTGAAGGGATGGGTTGCGCGCCTGCAGTTGCCCGCGTACTGTTCCATTACTTTCTTCGCCTCTTCCCTCGCGAGGCCGTCCCTGATGCACGCGATGGCCAGCGCCATGCTTCCATAATACCTTCTCCCTTCCTCCATTCCTGACAGGATTTTTTTCACGCACGAGAGCGCCAGGTGCTTGCCGGCGAATCCTGTGAAGCTTTCCTTCGGCAGCTCCTCTTCCAGTTCTTCGGCCGCCTCGCGCACGAGCGCGGGCACTTCCGAGGCCCTGACCTTCGGCAAGTCCATCACCTTGGCGGTTATTGCCTCGCGGAGGACTCCGGTCAAGTCGCCGCGGTCCATGAACACCTTGCCCGCCTCGACTCCGGCGTGGATTAGGCCTGACCCGTATTTCAAAAAGTCGGGGAGGGAAACGGAATACTCGCCGGCCGCGGCAGCGGCCGAGGGAAAGAAATCGCGCGCCACTGAAATGAAAAGCTCCTCGTCCTCCGCCTCCAAACGTTCTGCTGCCGCCCGCGCCTCGCGCAACGCGAACTTCCTTGAAACCCCGCTTTTTCCAATGTATGCCAGCATGATTCTCGCAAGCGCGTAGGAAACCAGGCCTGCCCTCGTCGCCTCACTGGTGCCCCGTGCTCCGCCCGCGCCCCTGCCGCCTTCGCGCACCGCGGCAATCACCCGGCTTTTCGCCTCTTCAAGGGCGTTGGAGTCTATTTTTTCCACCCCCGCTGCCTGGAGGTATTTCTTGGCGAACGACGTGAAGGGGTATTTTGCTGCGACTAGGGCATCCACTCAATCCCACCTTTTGCCTGCCGGCGGCTCAACGAAAGAAACTGCTGATGGAATTAATAAATGCAGGCGCGGCCTGCTTTCCAGTGCGCCCCGGCCCGGATTGCATCGTCCGGTTATGGGCGGGCGCCGCAGCCTGTGGCAAAAAGTTTTTGCAGCTATTTTTTCCAGCTTATTGCCTTGACCGGGCAGCCGTCGATTGCTTCCTGGATTTTCTGCTCGGCGTCCCCGCCCGGGTTCTTCACGTGCGCCTTTCCGTCCGCGCCGAGTTCAAACACGTTCGGGCAGATGCTGGTGCAGAGCCCGCACCCGATGCACTTTTCCTGATCCACTGCCGGTTCTTTTGCCACGTGGGCCCACCTCCCAAAAAAATCCCCGGTTTTTCCTCTGCCTTAATCCGGTTTCATTCCTGTTTTATTCCGTCAGCCCGTTATCCCGAGCCGCTTCCTGGCCTCTTCGCTTATCCTGGCCGGGGTCCACGGCGGGTCCCAGACCATTTCAACTTCCGCTTTCCTGACGCCCGGCACCGCCTTTACTTTTTCTTCCACGTCCTTGACGAAGAACGCGTGCATCGGGCAGCCGGGGGTCGTGAGAGTCATCTTCACCTTGACGCCGTCCCCGCGGACTTGGACGCCGTAGACTAGGCCCAAGTCAACTATGTCCACCCCGATTTCGGGATCGATGCATTTCCTTAGCGCGTCCATGACTTGTTTTTCAGAAACCATTTCCAAGCACCATGGCCGTCGCCCGCCGGCAATTGCCCGCCAACGCAAACAGCCTCCGGCCGGCCTACTGGTAAGAACCAACTGTTTTTTATCCATTAACCAGTTCGGCAAAAAACGAAAATGCGGCGCCGGCCATGCGCCACACGCGACTCATCCGTCACTTCAGCCGGTACCTGAGCATTGCCGCGATGCGGAACGCCTTGAACTCGGCGCCCGCGTCGTCCTCGGAGTCGAACAGGATTATTTTCGCGCCAGCGGCCTCGGCCGCCTGCATTATTTTCTCCGCCCGCGGGTTCGCGCGCGCCAACTCGTCCAGCACAAGAAGTGTATCCGCTGCCCGCGCAGCCACCGCCGCCTCCACCTCGTCCAAACCATAACATGACAGGCGGTCTTCGCGCCCGAGGCTCGCCTTCAACCGCTCCAGGGCGGAAAACTCTTCCTGCACGCGGTGTTCGCCCAAAATCCGTTCAAGCACGCCTTTTTTCAGCAATTCGTAGGCGCCGGTTCGTTCCGCGGTGCTCGCGTGCTCAAACCACATCCTCTTCACGAGCGCCGGGTCCTTTTGCTCGGCGAATTTCCTGAAATTATCCTTGGCAAACCCGGGACCGGC
Organism: Microcaldota archaeon; assembly: GCA_026396285.1. GTDB lineage: Archaea > Micrarchaeota > Micrarchaeia > Norongarragalinales > JAPLXB01 > JAPLXB01. The sequence goes on along the minus strand of JAPLXB010000033.1, from coordinate 23,550 downwards.
GACGATGAGGCGGTCGGCCTGCGCTCCCGCCAGTTTCCCGAGGATTTCGTTGAAGTATTTTTTCGTCAGTTCCTCAAAGCTCTTCGGGTCGCGTTTTGAGGCGGTGTTAGTTATCTCAAAGGGGAAGGTCATGCCGCGGGGCTGGACGAAGCAGAAGCCCGCCTTCTCCTCGTCCATGACGACTATTATCGCGTTGATTTTCTTCGCCTTCTTCTTCGCTTCCTCGAGGATTTTCTTGTGGTACATCGAAAGCTTTTTCCTGACCTCTAGGCGGTCGTGGGGCTCCACGTCGATGGTGTGGTGCTCGCCCACTTGGACGAATTCCTCGGGCTCGCCTTGCGTGATTTTGCCGGTCACGCGCAGGCGGTTGGCTGCTTCGGCGAACTCGACGGCGCTCACGCGCACTTCCACGTTTATCGCCTTTTTCTCGCCGGCTTCGGGCCTGAGCTTGTCGCCGGTCTTGAACCGCCGCCACGACCTGCCCCGCACCAGGTCGCCTTCGTCGATTATTTTCTTCAGGTACCACAAATCTTCCAGTGACTGCGGCTCGACCTTGAGCACCCCCTCTTTTTCATCCAAGTGGATTACGCGCACTGCTGCCACGCTCACTTTTATAAACCGCCCGTGAAATAAAAACCGGTGGATGAAAATGCGCGTTAGCCGGACCGGGTTGTACAGCTGCATAATCGCGGTACTCATTCTCATCGGCATGCTTTACGCCGTCTTCCTCCCGCAGGCCGGGGGAAACGTTGTGAACGCGATACTGGCGCTCATTGCTGCAGCAGTAGTAGGGGGGGTAGTCCTAGTGGGACTGTTTCTTCTGCTGATGGGGCTCTTGATGCTTATTATCTGAGGCCGCCCGACCGAAGCCAGTTTTACCTTCTTTTTTTTGCGAGCGCATAGCCGCAGGCAGCCCTTTTTGCCCCCGCGAGCGCCTTTTATTTATATAGCGTTGATTAATTCATGCTCTCGGTCGTCCAGTTGGAGGAGAAGTTCCCGACACGCAGGCTGCTGCGGGCGCTTGGAAAGGCGTTCAAGACCCAGTTTTCTTTCCCCACGCGGGTAGTCCACGTGTCCAGGGCCGCCTTGAGCCACGCGCGCAACCAGTGGGACGCGGAAGCGGTACTGGACGACGTTGAAAAAAAGGTGCCGGGAATGTCGCTGGGCCTCTTCCCCCACGACATGTACGTGGGGGTGATGAATTTCGTGTTCGGCGCAGCCCACTTGCGGGGAAGGGCGGGCGTGTTGTCGTATTACCGGCTCAGGCCGCCGCCTGCGCGGAAGAAAAGCGAGGAAAAAGCCGTTGACGACCTGTTCATGAAGCGCGTTGAAAAGGAGGCGGTCCACGAGGTCGGCCACGTCCTCGGCCTCCACCACTGCGGCAACGAAAGGTGCGTGATGAGTTTTTCGCCCAGCCTTTACTGGGTTGACTTCAAGAAAACGGATTTCTGCCCCGCGTGCGCTGCCAAGGCGAAGGAACTCGTTTCAGAGCGCCTGCGCGAGAAATAACGCATATTAAGCCCGTTTTCCAAAAACTTCAGCAGAAGCGGCTTTTTTTCCGTTGCTGACGTTCCAGTGGTTTGCATGAGAATCGCGGTAATTGACAGGGACAAGTGCACGCGCGAGGTGTGCGGCTACCAGTGCATCAAAGTATGCCCGGGAGTGCGCATGGGTGACGAGACCGTCTCCAAGGATGCTGAAGGCTGGCCCGTAATCAACGAGGAACTCTGCACCGGGTGCGGCCTGTGCGTCAAACGGTGCCCGGTGAAGGCAATCAAGGTCATCAACCTGCCCGAGGAAAAGGGGGCGCCGGTTTTCCAATACGGCCCGAACGCCTTCCGCTTGTACGGCCTCCTGCTGCCGAAGCAGGGTTCAATCGTCGGAGTCATCGGAGTGAACGGCATCGGGAAAACAACCGCGTTGGAACTCCTGCGCGGGGCCCTGAAACCGAATTTCGGGAAAGCCGAGGCGGCTGGCTGGGAGGAGATAAAGCGCGCGTTCAGGGGCAACGAAGTGCGGGGTTATCTGGAAAAGCTTGAACGCGGCGAGGCAAGGGTTTCCGCAAAACAGCAGTACGTCGACCGCCTCGCTTCAGACGAGGGCGAAAAGACCGTTGAAAAATTCCTGGCGGATGGAAATGGCGGAAAATCCGCGAACGCCGCCTTGGCCAGGGAACTGGCAGAGGAACTTGAGCTCGGCCCGTGCATGAAAAGGAAACTCAGCCAACTAAGCGGCGGCGAACTCCAGCGGGCGGCGATAGCGAAATGCCTGTCTGCTGACGCGGGCGTGTTTTTCATCGACGAGCCCGCGTCGTTCCTTGACGTGCGCCAGCGCCTCAAGGCCGCTGCGGCAATCAGGAAAGCCGGCGGACGCGGGGCAGTGGTCGTTGTCGAGCACGACTTGGCGGTATTGGACTACCTGAGCGACTACGTCCACGTCCTGTACGGAACCAGGGGAGTGTACGGAAAAGTATCCGGGCTCAAGGCCGCGAGGAACGGCGTCAACGAGTTCCTGGACGGCTTCCTGAAGGACGAGAACGTGAGGATGCGCAAGGAACCGATACGTTTTGAAGTCAGGCGCCCGGGCGCGCACAATGCGCCGGCCGCGATAGCGTACGGGAAACTGGTGAAAAAATATCCCGGGTTCGGGCTTGCGGCGGACGGGGGGAGCGTGCGCGAGGGCGAAGTGGTGGGAATCCTCGGCCCCAACGCGACGGGAAAGACGACGTTCATCAAGATGCTTGCGGGAGTGGAGGAGCCGGACGAAGGCAGTGCGCCCGCGAAAATAGCGGTCGCTTACAAGCCGCAGTACCTGAAAGCGGATTTCGAGGGCACTGTGCGGGAACTGTTTGCAAAAACCGAGGTGGATGAATTCACGTTCGGCGAGGCGAAGGCAAAACTGGAACTGGACGAGCTGATGGAAAAGCAGGTTGCGAAACTGAGCGGCGGCGAACTCCAGCGCGTGGCGATAGCCATCTGCCTTTCAAGGAAGGCCGGGTTGAGGCTGTTTGACGAGCCGTCCGCGTTCCTGGACGTTGAACAGCGCCTCGCGGCGGCTGAATTGATCAAGAAAACCGCGAAAGCCAGCGGCGTCCCGTCGTTCGTGGTCGACCACGACATTTTGTTCATTGACTTGGCGAGCGACCGAGTCATGGTCTTCTCGGGGAACCCGGGGATAAAGGGTTCTGCGAGCGCGCCAACTGACTTGAGGGAGGGAATGAACTCGTTCCTCGCGGGCCAGGGCATCACGTTCAGGCGCGACCCGGACTCCAGGCGGCCGCGGGCCAACAAGCCGGGCTCGCAGCTGGACGTGGAACAGAAGAAAACCGGCGAATACTATTACGCGGGCAAATAGGGCGCTTTTGGCTATTTGAGGCTATTTCCAGAGCGCGAGAGCCAGTTCGGCGGCGATGAGTGCGATGACGAGCACTTCCAGGATTATCAGCTGGGTCATTTGAATCTGTTCGGAGAGCAGTGCGTAAAGGTCCTGCACGAGGCCGAGCTTGCGGTTCACCATCTCTTTCCACGCGCCCAGGTGGAGGGCGGAAGACGCGGATTCATGGACCCTTGCGAGATACTGTTCCCCCACCAGCTTGAGGGAGTTCTCAACTTTTTCCATCACTTCAGAAACGTCGAGCCGCATTTCCGAAAGCTCTTTTGAAACCCCGGAATACTTTGAGCCAAAGACATGCTCCGGCTTCCTTATGTGGTCGTACGCCTTGTCAAGCCCCTTGTCAAGGAAGCTGTCGTAAACGCGGAGTTCAAGCAACTCGATGTTCGCGTATTCAAGCACGTCAAGGGTGTCGTAGCATTCCTCCGTGTCGTACACGAAGGCCGCGTTCCAGCTCGTGACCAGCAGGTCTTCGCCGGAATACGAAATGGATTTCTTGAACGTTTCCTTTACTTCCTGGGTGCTCAGGCCCCGGGGCTCGGACGCGAGTATGGACGTGATTTCTCCCGCGTACTTCCTCACGAGTTCCTCGGCGCCGGCGGGCCTGTCGAAACGGTTGACTTGGTAAACGACATAGTCCTCGGAAAACGTTTCCTCGGCCGGGTTCATGACGAAGCCAGATATCTCCTGTTTTATCCGCTCTACGACGGCTGCCGCGCTTTTTTCAATCGCCGGCAGCTCGCTCCAAATCAACGCGCTTGTTTCCCTCAGTCCGCGCAAGTCGCCGGAAAAAGGCATGCGGTTGACTACGGTGATCACGCCGAAGTCGTATATTTTTGCCACGGTTTTAGCGTCAAAAACCTTTTCCCCGATTTTTATTCTCGTCGACCCCAGCGACACCAGCAGCGGCGGCTGGCGGTACTGGACGTAGCGGGGCGTTATTTTCTTGAGCACAAGCGGGGATGTTTTTGGAACCGCGCCCAGCAGCTTCTCGACCTTTCCGAGGTGAATCTCTTTTCCCACGTCGAAAGAGTGGTATATGCAGATTATTCCGTTCCTTATCTTCAAGCAAAAGCCCCCATCCTAAAGCCGCTGGCCGGCACTGCAGCGGTTTCAGCCTGACGCGGCCTCGGCAACAACCTCGCCTTTTTCGTCGAGGGCGGTGAACACGCTCTGGTTCGCCAGCCGCCATTCAACGACCCACAGGTTCTGGGATTCCGCGCCCGCAAGCGGTCCAGCGAGCGGCGCAGGCAGCGCGGACTGGCACGACGTGCAGTTCCTGGCGGCGTCAATCACGGCCCTGGAGAAGTAAGTCACGTAGCCGAGGGCTCCTGCCGCGGCAGCCTTGGAAGCCAGTGCGCCTTTCTTCGCTGAAACCACTATCGCCTCCTCTTCGGAAACGATGTTGCCGCTGACTTCGCAGTTCTTGAGTATCTGCTGCTCGCGGAAGAAAATAGGGAGCAGTTCGTAGTTCCGGATGAACACCTTGGGGCACGGCGAATGGGCGTCCACGACGATTTTCACGTCCACCTTCCACTTGCCGTCCTCGTTCCCGGCCTTGGTGACGTTGACCGCGGCTCCGGGGTACGCTCCGAGGGCGTCTTTGAGCACGAAATCAACGGCGCTTTCCTTGTCCTGGACCGCCGGCGGCTGGGAAAGCATTCCGACTACGAGGAAGACTACGAGCAGCGCGCCCACTAGGACAATAACCCTGTTGCGCTGCAGCCACGTGATAAGGTCCATGCAAGGATTTCGCTGCCGGTTATTAAAAAACCGCTACTCCCCCGGATTCGGCCCCTGCGCCCGCCAGGAGCTATGCGCACCTTGCGCGGACCGCCAAGCCGGCTACGGTGGCGTTGAATTCGCCTGCGTCGCGGTAAATCGCCGGGGCGAACGAATAGGCCGCCTCGACGGTCTTCCTGGAACGCGCGGAATTTATTGAAATCGTTGCGTTGGCGTCCGACTGGAACGACGAATTGCACGAGGAGACCGAGAATGCGGCGGTTGAAAACGCGGCGGTGGCTGAAACGAACCCTGTGGAAAGGTTTGACAGCGAAACACCCGCGTACGCGGCGTAGCTGGTTGAATAGTTCGGGAAAATGTTTTCCGGCGTGAGCGTCGCCGCGCCGCACCCGCAGTTCAAGTAGATTGAGTCAAGGAGGGCGTCGAGGAGGGTGCTGTTGAGGAAACGGACGGCGTCGTCCCCGCGTTCTGCCGCGATGCGGGAGTCGAGCTCGGCCACCCGCGACTCGCCCGCCCAACTGCCGTATGACGCGGCTATCGCCACGGTCGCAAGCAGCACTGCCGCGAGGGCCGCGACAATGAACGACAAGAACCCCCTGTTGCAACCTGCGCGCGTTTTCATGGAGCCACCCACGCCTGTTTCATCGAGCCGCCGAGGTTTTCCTGCGCCGAGAGGCACGAGTCGTTGACGCCGGCCGCCACTTCGCAGGACGCGCCCGAGCAGTTGCACCCGGCCAACACCGAAGGGTAAACGAAGAGCACGCTTCTTGCGACCACCGTCCCTTGGATGGGCGACTCGCTTGCATTGAATCCGGTGAGGCCCTTGAACTCGCCCGCGGACAAGGGGGTGCCGGCAAAATAGTTCGCTTCCAGATAACCGCGTCCCAGGCGTTCAAGCGCTATGGGCTGGACTGCGTTGGACTGCTGTAACGCGATTACCGCAGCGAGAGCCACAGTGACGATTACAAGCGACGCGATGGCGTCTGTCGTGAACACGAAGGCCCGGCGTCGCCCCCTGCTTTGCCCCGGTTGCTTCACCCGCATGTCCTCACCTCGAGCAGGCACGGCGCGCCAGCGCAGTCCGTTATCTTCCTGGCGGCGAAAACGTCCCCGGGACAGGAAAAGCCGGAGCAGTTTCCGGTGCCGTTTGAGTAACGGAAGCAATAGGGGGGCGCGTTGTCCAGTTGCTGGCCGGCAGCCATTGCTTCTGCGATTGTTTCGGGCGCGTTTGATTCAGGCATGGCAGTCAGCTGCTTCGCGGCCAGCTCGTTTAACTGAAGCATTACGCCCAGCGAAAAAGTGAACACGGCTATTGCGATTAGCAGGTCGAGGCTGAACAACTGTGCCCGCCTACCCCGGCCGCGCTTACCGAACCCGGCGATGGCGGGCGCCATCGCCCAAGCAGTTCCGGCGCGGCCAGGCATTTCCGTCATGGGCATACACCTGGCGAAATCCTGACCGTGGCGTTGAAGGACCACACGCACGCCTGGCCCGCGTTGGCGCCGGTGCACTGGGCCGGGAACCCGCCTGCCACCGGGCAAAGCGTTTGGGCGGTTGCCTGCGACGCGTTTGAACCGGTTGCCAGCACGGAAATCGCCGGCGGGCCGGATGAAGTGTTTATTGAATACGCGGGCACCTGCTGGGCGCCGGCGTAGAGGCACGGCAGCACGGCCTGGATCCTTGTTTTCCCTGTGCACGCGGCGTTCGCCAGCCTCGCGAGCTCGGTAGCGATGATTTTTTCCTCCGAGTACAGCGTTGATGCCGCGGCCGACGCGTGGAAGGCGTTCAGGAAATTCAATAGCCAGCCGAACAGGAAGAGGAAGAGCGAGAATGCCATGAACATTTCAACGGATAACTGGCCGCGCATTAACCATTCACTCAGGCGCGTTTTTTAACTCTTGATGAAACGCGTTATTTCGCCGGCGAGGCCAAGGGAGTAAATCATTGACGGCAGTATGAGCGCGCCCATGGCGTGGCTCCTGCGCGTGCCGACAAGCGCCGGCACGAGGCCGATGCATGACGCTACCGCGGCGGTGAATAGGCCGGCGGGCCCGGAGTACGCGAACACGCCGGCTACGATGAGACCGAGGACCACGAGGTTGAGCCTGTTGCCCAGCGCGGTGATGGTCGTTGAAAGTTTTTTTGACGCGAAGAGCACGACCGCGAGGGCGGCAAAGAACGCTGCCGCGCCTGCCGCAAGCACCGAGACGAACTGGCTCCATTCCAGGCGGAAAACCGCTTCTTTTACCGCGACTGCCGCGCCGCTGCGCGCCTTGCCCGCGATGAAAACCGACGTGAAGTCGTAAAGCATTTTAGAGGATGCGACCGCGGAATTCACCTGAAGGAAAGCAACCGGGGTTGACTCTAGGAAGATTAGGGCCAGGCCGGAGAGGAGCGCCGGGTTCAACGCCGGCAGGAGAGGGGAAAGCATTCCGAGGACCGCGCCGACCACGACCATTTTCGCGTCCACTGCCGCGGCCTCGTCCTTTCCCGGCTCAACCGATTTCCCGTTCATGGACAGCATTACCGCGGGGATTCCAAACAGGCCCGAGAGCAGCGGAAACAGCGGTTCGCGCTGGAGGGGGAAGGAAAACAAGAGGAATCCGAAGAAGCCGGAGAGGAGGAAGATGAAAACGCCTGCAGCCAGTTTTTTCCCGCGCTCCATCGCGAAGGCGCCTGCTACGATCGCGGCTAGGAGGAAAGCGGAATACGGCCTTACCGCCTCGAACAACGGCGGCAAAAACACTATCGCGAGGGGGAGAATCGCGAGCGCGGCGAGGAAGGAGTAAAACATTGAGTGCAGCACGGTCCGCGCAGCGAACAGGGCGCGCCCCTTCAATGCCAGCGAGTGGGCGGGCAGCATGCTGAGCGCCTGGCCGCCGGACGGGACGAAAAGAAAGACTGCGGGAATTATCTCGAAAACCGAGTGGGAAAAAGCCAGGGCAGCTGCAAAGACCGCGAGGCCGAGGGCGGCGAACGCGTTTTTCGTGAACTCCAGCAACAGGTTCGTGTGAAGGAATGGCACCATTCCAAGAGCGCCCGCGACTGCGCCTGCCGCGAATTCAAACAAGTAAGCCAAGCCAGCCACCGCCATCTTCATCCGGACCGTCCGGAAAGCTCTACCGAGCCCCGGTCCAAGGCGACGACTTCGATTCCGCCCGCGTATTCGGCGACGGTGCCGGTAACAGTAATCACCTGTCCGTTCTTCAAGAGGGACAAGTCAATCGAATACTGCCTCATTTCCTCGGCCAGTTTCTTGAAAACCACGGCCTTGACGCAGCCGGTTGAACAGATTTTGATGAAAAAATTCCCGCCGGATTCCGACACGCTTGAGACGAAGCCGCTTACTTCCACTAGTTTTCCCGCGCCGCCCGCGTCCAAGTCGCTTATTTCAACGGCCAGCGGCTTTGCCTCCCGCACGGCGATGACGAGGAGCGCAATCCCTGCCAGTGCGAGGAAAACGCACGCGACCGCGAGGCGGTTGTCGTCCATGGAAGCTGCCTGCTGGCCGGCCGAACCACTTGCCAAATGCACCAGTGTGCTGTCGGTGTGCTGTTGGCGGACTTGTGGCGCCGGTCCAGACTCGCGTTTTTCAGCGCGAATTTTTAAACCCGAGCAGGGGATTGGAAAAAATTCAACAGCCGCCGTCCCCGCTTCCAGCCCGCCTTTCGCGTTTTATTCTATCGCTTCCAGCCCATGGGAGCCGAAAAGCCGGCGCTCCACCCGCGCCTTCACCACGGCCCCTGCCTTGACCGGCTTTGAGCGGACGGCGTAGACCCCTGCCTTGACTGAGTGGGCGAAACTGGGCTTGACTTCAAGTATCGCGAAGCCGTTGGAGTAGCCGACCACTTTCGCCTTCACGGTTTTCTTGAAAATGAAGGCCCAGAAAACCAGCGCCACGGCAACCGCGACCGCTGCCGCGAACAGGAACAGGTTCATCGCGTTTGACAGGAAAACGCCGGCGAAGGCGTTGAAGAAGACGAGCATGCACGAGAGGAAAATGAAGAGCGCCGCAAGGGAAAACGAGGGCACGCGCTCCTCGCCGGAGAAAGTTGAGGCGAAAACGAGGGAGGCGATTGAAAACGCGGAGAGCCACGCGAGCGCATAGTCCCGTGGCACGAACGACGCCGCTGCCGAGGCCGCGAGGCCTGCGAGCAGGAGAACCTGGAAACCGAGCCGCTTGTCCATAAAACCAACCCCCTGAAATTTTTTAGCAAATTTTTAGCAATTTTCAGTAATTGTCCAATCGCTTTTCAACCGAAGGCAACGTAGTAGTCATGGAACGCCGTGGAGAAATTCATTGAAGGCAGCGGCGCATCCGGGGAAAACGAGTCACGCAACCGCTTCAACACAGCGGAACGCACTGCCGGGCTGTCGCCTGCCGGCGCGTGGTTGTTGAAGACTTTCGGAATGAACGTCACGTTCCTGCCCGAAATGGCGCAGTCGACCGCGGCAAGCGAGAGGCTCGCGTTGGCCGCGACGGCGTCGGATGCGCCGAGGCGGGCGGCGGCGAAAGCGGTCGTGAACTCGGTTTCGGCATAGGACCTGAGCATCACTGCCGCGACTATCGCGATGACTGCGCCGAGCACCAGCACGAACTCGGTTGCGCTCTGCCCCCTCATCCCCATCAGACTGCGCGAAACACTTGGCATGGCCAGATCACATTCCATTCATTCATCCGAGCGAAGCGCAGCTTATGCTCACGTTTGGGTCGCTGCTGACCGTCGCAGTCATCCACCCGCTTGACGAGCACGCGGGCGAGACGCTTGGCTGCGCGAGCAGGGTCGGGCCGCGCACCACCGTCCTCCCGGTGTCGCAGTAAAGCGATGAAGCGGACTGGTTGTAAAGGAAGCAAATGGTTTCAGGCGGCACGAACACGTCTTTTTTCAGCACCGAGCCGTTGCCTTGGAGCGCGACGGAATTCACCGCGTTGCCGACGTCGGCCACTGCCGCTTTCGCGAGCGCGGCGCGGTCAACTGCCCGCGTTTCCCTTATCTCGTTTTCAGTGCTGGAGAAGAGTATCGTGGCGAGGACGAGGACGAACGCGACGATGAGGAAGAACTCCACGCTCAACTGGCCGCGAGCCAAGCAACCACCAGGACGATTTCCCCGACTGCGAGAACGGGCGCGAACGGCACCGACTCCTTTACGGGCAAGTACTTTACTCCGAGCCTTTTTAATTCCCTTATCGCCGCGGCGGACAAACCAGCGGCCTTTGAAGCGTCCGCCACCACCCTGCCCGGCGGCGCAACCGGTTTCATTGCCGGCGGCTTGCCTGAAAGCGCGTTGGCGAGAAGTTCCTTGAACGACGGCTTCCATAAAACGGGTTTCCCGCCCCTGGCCAGGACCGTGGCCGCGGGAATCATTCCCTCCCTGAGGCCGGATACGCTGACGCGGCGTTCAAGGACGTTTTTCGAAACCACGGCGTAGGCCTGTTGGGAAAACTTTGCAAGGAAAAAAACCGCGAACGAGGGCGCGAAAAACACCGCTGCCTGCACCGGGTCGAGCCACGCCGCGGCGACAGCGAGAGCGGCGCCTGCCCAGAACGGGACGCGGACAAAATAAAGCACGGCCAGCACGGGGATTGCCGCCAGCCAATGGTTTTGAAGCAGTGAAAGCGTGCGGGAAAGGATGAAGACGGTCCCGGTCGCCGCGAGTGCTGCGCTCAAGGCAGGCATTACTGCCCCGGTTGCGCCGGCAAACACCTCTTTCCTTGACTTGCTTATTCTTTTCCAGTACGCGATGACGAGCACTGGCACCAGCAGGAAGGCGGAAGCGAGGAAGAGCCAGAGGAAGGAAAAGAACCCGGCCGCGTCGTTGGGCTGGATTCCCATCAGCGGAAGGAAGGCTGCGGCGGCCGTGAAGAACTTGACGTCCCCGCCTGCCCACGCGCCCAAGCGATAGACTAGGTAGGCGAACGCGAACGCGGCGGCGACGAACGCGGCGAACAAAGCGCATGCGGCTGGCGCGCCGTTGAAGTGGAAAAACGCGAGTGCCGCGGCGCAGGCGAGGAAAAAGAAGTTGAGGACATCCGGAATCCTGCGCTCCCTCAGGTCGTACGCGGTGGCGAGCGCTGCGAAAACAAGGAAGGCGGCGAACGCGATGGTAGCGGGCTCCGCGGACAGCATCGGCATCTCATCGGGCAAGCATTGAAATCGTGGCGTTCCTTTCAGAGGCTGCCCTGGCGGAAATCAGGTCTGCGAGGCTTTTTATCTGGAGCGCGACCGCGACGCCGACGATGACTATGACGAGGCCGAGGGCAAGCAAAAGGAGGTATTCGGTGGACACCTGCGCGCGCTCATCCACTGGAACCGCCTCATATCGTGACATTCACGTTCGAAGCATTGGTGAGGTTGGCCCACGTGTTGATGCTGGCGTTCAACTGGGTCCTGACGGTGCCGGTCATTATGGTGTTCCTCAAAATTATTATCACGAAGACGACGATGAGCAATACTCCGGCGAGAAGGAGGATGTATTCGAATGCGCCTTGGGCGCGGTCGTCCAACAAATTCACCGCAAGCATGAACGCGACTGGTTTTAAAAGCATTTTGAATCCGCGGCCCGCGCCGGGAGCAGGCGGAGGCGTTCAGGAAACGTTTGTCAGGTTCCTGTACGCGGCGGTCTTGTTCTCCGCGGACGCAAGGGTAGGGGAAACTATGACCAGCCGTATCAGGGCGACGACTATTATCACTACCATCAGCGCGGCGCCTATCAGCAGCAGGTATTCCACGGCGGTCTGCGCGGCGTCATCCATTTCCACACCTGTTCCCCAAAGCTATTGCCAGCGTGTTCAGCCCAGTATCCTTGTCTTGATGAAGTAGGCGATTATGGCGACTATCACTACTCCTGCGACTACGAGCAGCAGGTATTCCACGGCGGTCTGCGCCTTCCGTCCACCCATGACAATTGCCTCTTGCTGAAATCGCCCGGTCATCCGGCGCCCACGATGAGGTGCGAGAAAAACTTTCCCCCCTCGTAGACGAGGAGCGCGAACAGCACCATGAACGGCACGTACAATATATACTTGAGCATTTTCCCCTCGCGGATGACGCCTATCGCGAAGGCGGTCAGCGTCACCTGGCAGGCGATGAAACCGATGAGGAGCGAGTCAAGGGCCTGGACGCTCGTCTGCCCGCCCGAGGCAAACACCCCGGCTTCCCCGCCGGTCTCTGCCAGCGCCCCGGCCATGCCGGCCCCGATGAACGAGACGACGCTTATCGTGAAGCCGAAGATGAACGGGGAAATGAGGATGCTCGCCGTCACGAGGAAAAGCACGTGCATGACGGTGCGCGAAACCCTTTCCCGCTTTATCCTCGTCGCCTCGCGCGCGTCCTCTGAAATCGCGTACATCACGTCGGCCATGCCGGCGCCCGCCTTCTTCGCGTCAATGATTATCGTGACGCACCGCCTGAACAGCCGCGACCTGGACTTTTCCGCGGCGTCAACCATCACGTCGTCAAACGTGCGGCCCGACCTCAGCCCCCGCAGCCCGGCCTTTATGTCGTCGCTCAGCGGCCCGTAGCCGGCGCCCGCAACCTCGGCCATAGCCGCCTCCGTAGTCCCTCCGGAGCGCAGTATTATCGCGAGGTGCTTCAGCACATCCGGCAGGTTCTGTTCCACCGCTTCTATGCGCGCGGTCCTCAGCGAAACCGGCACGCCCAGCAAAAGCGTCATTATGGCGAAGAACGCGGCCATTGAAAGCGGCGCGCCCAGGCGCACCACGAGCGACAGGAAGAGGGACGTCCCCGACGCGAGGATGAACACTAGCGCGAGGAAAACCGGGTAAGTCGACGGGATTCCTGTCGAGGCGTGGTACCTCGCCAACTCCCCGTAACGCGCGGCCAGCTTTTCAAAAAAACTTTTTTCACGCATCCAAACCACGCCAACCAAGTTTCACATCGCGGGCTCCAACCTTATTGTCACGAAAATCAACGCGCCGATGCCGAGGATTATCCCCATGAACGCGAGGACGATGAGCGCCTGCGGCACGTTAGCCGCGATGAGCGGGAGCTGGATCACCGCGGAAAGGACGGTCAGCGTCACCGGCGCCACGACCGCGACCATGATGTACACCACGCTGATTAGGTTCAGCACTTCGGTGAAGTCCCTTATGCTCATCCGCGTCTCGAACGCCACGTCGTCGGCAATGGAGGAAATGACTTCCGACAGCCGGCCGCCGGTGCGCAGCGAGCGGATGATCTGGATCAGGGCGCGCTTGAGGCCCCGCGACTTCGCGCGGTGAAGCACCCTCGAAAAAGCCTCTTCGGTGGTCGCGCCGGATTCCGTGTCCTTGATTGCGCGCCTCATCTCCACGCCGAGTTCCCCGTAGTCCGCCTGCGCGACCGAAGCGATTGCGCGGTTGAAACTGAGGCCCGCCTTCACTTCGGTGGCCAGCTGGCGCAGCGCGAACGGAAGCTCCCTGTCAATCGCAATCGCCCTCTCGCCGGCCCTGATGCTTGGATAAATGGCGCCCCCTACGGCGGAAATCACTACGGCCAGGATGCCTAGCGGGAGCGCCGCAGTCGCGATGCCGTAGTCGTTCAACGCCACGCCCAGGAGCGCTACGCCGGCCGCTACAAGCGCGCCGGTTGCCAGCGAAAGCAGCGCCGCGGAAACAAAGTACGCCTCGACGCCGAGCGGGATGTTCGCCGCCTCCAAGTCGGTCCAGATGTTCCTCGCGACAGGGAGGCGGGACAGGATGGATGCGAAAAGCGAAACCGGCTTCTCAAACAGGAAATACAGTTTGCCGAGCGACTTCATCTGTTCCCTGAACGCGGCGTCGACGGCGACCCTGCGGAAATCCAGTTTCGGGGCCGCCTTTATCTCCTCGGGCCGCGCCTCAAGGAGCCTGTCCGCGACTTCCGCCAGTTCGGGCTTGGGCGCGGGCGCCTCCTTCTTTTTCAGGCGCTCGACGATGCGGTCCACTTCGCCCCTTTCCCTCGCTTCGGGCGCCGCCTTCGGCGCGCCTTCCTCGCGCTCGACGGTTTCCTTCAACTCCTCCAGCCTTGGCTCGCCCTTCTTTTCCCTTGCCGCCAATGACACCACGAAAAACACAAGCCGTGCGGCGTTAAAAAACGTGCGCGCTGCGCCCGCGTCCCTTGCCCGCCCGCGGCGCTTTCGGAGCGGGCCGCGGCGCGGAAAGCCACTCGTACCACAGCGCGTAATACGAGACGATTACCAGCACGAGCATTGCGCGGAAAAGCACGTCGTGGATTAGGGGGTTGAAGAAAACCACCGACAGGCTGATGCGCACCGGATTGAACAGGAGCGCGATGAAAGCCCCGGCAAAGAAACCGCAGACCCGCTGCCGCACGCTGCGGTCGGCGCTCGCGAAAACGATTCCCAGCAGCACCGCCAACTCTATTTTCGCGGCGCACAAGTCATTGATTTGAACGAGGTAGGGGAATCCCTGGACTGCAAGAAGCGGGAAGCCGCCGGAATAGCCGGCTGCGCCTGCGCTTATGCCCGCCGCCCACAGGAACGCCTTGGTTGACTCCAGGGCAAGCGAGTTCAGCAGGCCGATTGGCGCCAGTATTACGGAAGCTGCTGCGAACAGTACGGCAAACGTGGCGATGAACTTCACGGAACCCTTGAGGGCGGTTCGCGCGTCCATTTCAAGCACGCTCTTCCAGGACCCGGTGGACGTTGCCACAGAAGTTGATCAGGACCGCCGATGAGTTGATGAACCGGTCCAGTAAAACGCCGGCCTCGGGACTCACCGCCTCGCCGGATCGCGTGGAAAGTTTTTCCCTCATCAGCCCGCTCAGGCTCATTGCGGCTTCGCGCATTCTTGAAACCGAGTCCGCGGTTTTGTCCCCCAGCTTTTCCCGGAGGCCCTGAACTGTTTTCCCGATGTGCGCCGGGGGTTTTCCGCGGGCGTTATCGTGGGCCTTGAAAATCAGTTTGCCGTGGCGCGGTCCTTCCGGCATGGCCTTGGCCAGATGGTCCCGCGTTATTGAATCAACCACTGCCGCAAGGGCATAGTAGTGGGGGCCGGCTAGTTTCCCAGTACTCTGCGGAAACTTGGCGGACACCAGTTTGATGAGGCCAGGCAGCTCTTTTTCAAGGTCGTAGTGCGTGGACTCCAGTTCTTTCCTGAACGGCCCCAGTTTTTTGTAATAATCTTTCCTTAATTCCGGCAGCTCTTCCTCCGGCACGGACCTGATTGGCGGAATGTGCTTTTCGGCGAGTTCCCTGAGAACCATGGAAAAAATTGCGCGCGCGAAATATAAAAGGCGGGGGGACGCGGTGCTGCAGCATCCGGCGGCGCCAGGACCGCGGAGGCCGCGGCGAACAGGACCGCAAACGTGGCGATGAACTTCACGGAACCCTCGAGAGTGATGCGCGCGCGCCCATTTCAAGCACGCTTTTCGTTTTTGAAAACAACATGCATCGTGCTGGAGAAGCCGCGGAAATCAGTCATTGAATTGTTGAATCGTTCGATTAACGCGTTGGTTTGCTGGTCGGCTTTCTTTTGGCGTTCCCTCAAAAAATCCATGAGGCGCGTTGCAGCGTCATCCATCTGCTTCACCGTGTCCGCAGCGTCTTTCCCGAGTTTTTGCCGGAGTTCGCGCGCGGTGTCGTCCGCAGCGGTCTCGTCCGGCCTCGCCGTATACGCCTTGAATGACTCGTGAATGATTTTCCTCTTTTCCGGGTCCGCGTGGGCTTTCTTGACGAGAAAATCCTCTCCTATTGAGCGCGTGAAAGCGCTGAGGGCGAACGTGTGGGCGCCGGTCTTGGTGAGGCTTTCTGGAAACTTCTCGCGCACCAATTCGGCGAGAGCCGGCAACTCCTGTTCCAGGTCGTAGTGCGTTGAATCAAGTTCCTTCCTGAAAGGCGCCAGCCGCTTGTAATACTCTTCGCCCACGTCGTGGACGGACTGGCCCTCCATCTGCTTGATGGGCAGAAAATGCTTTTCAACCAGTTCCCTCAAGACCATGAAAAGTTTTCCACGCCCGGCTAAATAAAGGCCGCGGGCCGTGCGGGCCGCGCCGGCGTGAAACGTTTATTAATTGTTTTTGGCTAAAACTTGCGTTCGCTTGTTTTTCCGGTGGTACGATTGGCCTATGATTTCCAGTCAATTGAAAAGAAGTGGCAGGACAAGTGGTTCTTGGCCAAGGCGTTCGAGCCGGAGGCGGGAAAGGAAAAGGGCGGCGCTGGCGAGAAATTCTTTTTCACCATCCCGTACCCGTACGTTTCCGGCGCGCTCCACGCGGGCCACGGAAGGACTTACTCCGGCGGCGACGTGATTGCGCGGTATAAGCGCATGCGCGGCTTCAACCTCCTGTGGCCCATGGGGTTCCACATCACGGGCACTCCTGTGCTCGCAATCAGCGCCCGCATCGCCGCCGGCGACAAGGCCACCATCGGCTTGTACAAGGAATACGTCGGGATTTACGAGAAGGACGCGCGGAAGGCGGAGGAAATCGTCAAGTCGTTCACCGAGCCGTGGAACGTCGTCAAGTTCTTCTCCTCAAAACTCGTCCAGGACTTCAAGAGCATGGGCTATTCGCTCGACCTTTCACGGCAGTTCACGACCGGAGACCCGGAATACAACCAGTTCATTTCCTGGCAGTTCCAAAAATACCGCAAAAAAGGCTACCTCAAGCAGGCCAGTTACCCCATCCTGTACTGCGTGAACTGCAAAAACGCGGCCGGCGAGGACGACATCCAGGGCGGGGACGAGGAACCTGTCGAAGTGATGCATTTCACCGCCTTCAAGTTCAAGGCTGAAGACGGCGCCTTCGTCGTTTCCTGCACCCTGCGGCCGGAGACGGTTTTCGGAATAACCAACATGTTCGTGAACCCCGACGCCGAATACGTGAAGGCCCGCGTCGGCGGCGAATCGTGGTGGATCAGCGCGCAGGCGGCTGAAAAACTGAAGCTCCAGAAAAAGGAAATCCAGACAAGTGGCGCGCCGGTTAAAGGAGAAAAATTCGTGGGAAAGACCCTGGTCTCGCCGCTTGGCACTCGCGTGCCGATCCTTCCATCCTCTTTCGTCGACCCCGCGAACGCCAGCGGCTTCGTGCACTCGGTGCCCGCGCATGCGCCGTATGACTGGATCGCCATAGACGACTTGAAGGCGAACGCGGCGGTTCTTGAAAAATACGGCATCGCGGCAGCGGTGAAGGCAATCAAGCCCGTTTCGCTGATTCAGAGCCCGGGGTACGGCGAGTTCCCTGCCAAGGAAATCATTGACAGGATGGGAATCAAGAAGGTCTCGGACTCCGAAAAACTTGACGAGGCGACGCAGAAGCTGTACCGCAGCGAGTTCTACGAGGGGAAACTCAACGACGCGTGCGGAAAATTCAAGGGCAGGGGCATCGCCGAAGTCAAGGACGACGTGGTCGCGTGGCTCGGGGAAAAAGGCGCCGCCGACGACTTTTTTGAAACCAGCAGGCCCGCCAAATGCAGGTGCGGCGGGACAGTGGCCGCTGCAGTGCTTTCGGACCAGTGGTTCATCGACTTCAACGCCCCTGGCTGGAAGGAACGGTCCAGGGATTGCCTGGAAAAAATGCTCGTCTATCCCGCGGCCTACAAGAAGCAGTTCCGGGACATTTTCGACTGGCTGGACAAGCGGCCGTGCGCGCGCCGCCGCGGCCTCGGCACGCAGCTGCCGTTCGCGAACGAGTGGATAATCGAGTCACTCAGCGACTCCACGATTTACATGGCTTTCTACACGATCATCAAGAAAATCCGCGGGCACGGAATCAAGCCCGCGCAATTGAACGAGGCTTTCTTTGACTACGTTTTCCTCGGCACCGGGTCGGCGAAGCAGGCGGCGCAAGCCACGGGCGTGGCTGAAAAGGCGCTGGACGAAATCCGTGGGGAATTCCTTTACTGGTACCCCAACGACCTGAGGCACACCGGCGTCGCGCACATCACGAACCACTTGTCGTTCTTCATTTTCGCCCACACCGCGATCTTCGACCCCCGGCACTGGCCGCGGGCGGTGACGCTCAACGAGATGCTCGTCTGCGAAGGCACGAAAATGAGCAAGAGCAAGGGGAACGTCGTGCTGTTGAACGACGTGGCGAAAACCCTGGGCGCGGACCTCTTCCGGCTGTACATCGCGGGCGCAGCGGACTTCGGGTCGGTCCTTGACTACAGGAAAAAGGACATCGAGGCGATGAGGAAGCCGCTGGAAAAAATACACGGCCTGCTCATGGAACTGGCTGAAACCGGCGGGGCCAAAAAACCGGCTGATGCGGGAAAGGCGCAGGCGCGGTTCACCGGGGCATCTAAGTGGTTCGTGAGCAAGTTCGAGTCCGGGCTCGCGGACGCGACGCAGGCGCTTGAGGAATTCAGGCTCCGCGACTACGTGCAGATCGCGTTCCATTCGATGGTAAACAGCTACGAGCGCTTCGCGAAAAAAGCCTCCGACGAGGAAAAGAAGGCGGTGGCCGCGCACGTTGCCGGGAAATGGATCCGCCTACTGTCTCCGGTGATTCCGCACGTTTGCGAGGAAGCGTGGGAAAAAGCAGGCGGCGACGGCTTTGTTTCGCTCGCGCAGTGGCCAACAGCAGAGGAAGGGCTGGTGGACAAGGCCGCGGAAGCAGGGGAGGATTACGTCAACGCGGTAATCGACGACGCGCGCAACGTCAGGAATTTCGTGAAAATCAAGCCCACAAAGGCGGTGATAGTCGCTGCGGCAAGCGCAAAAAGGGATGCGCTGGAAAAAGCAGTGGCCGGAGAGGATCCGGCCGCGGCTGCGAAAGGAATCGCGGACGAGTGGCTCAGGAAATTCGTGGAAAAGAACTTCTTCAAGTTCAAGGAAGGCGGGATCCCGAAATTCGACGAGTACGCCGCGCTTTCAGCGTCAAAGGACTTCCTTTCCAAGCAAATCGGGTTGCCTGTTGAAATAGAGAGGGAAGAGGCAAGCGGGGAGGAGAAGCGCTCGCGGGCGATGCCGTTCAAGCCCGCTATAATCTTGAAATAGTTACGCGGTCGCCGGGGTTCGTGCTGACTGGGCGATGCCGCGGCATCGCCGGTGTAGGCGTGGGGGGCGCTGGCTCCCTGCCCGCAATCATCTTAAAATGAAGTCCATGTCCCCGAACCAGTCCAGGAGCTTGGCTGGCCCGAAGTTCGCGGCTGCGGTGAAAAAATCAAGCAACGGGTTCGGCGCCGCGTCCGCGCACCTGCGCGCGAACGAATGCACCCTCAAAACCGCGCCTAATTCATCCCTCCATCTTTCCTCGTAGCGCGGCGGCTCCTTGTTGACGACGCTCTCCGCAACGCATTCGGCGGCGATCCGCGCGCACAACCCGCCGAAGACTATTCCGCCGCCGGTAGTCGCCTTAACCTGGCCGGCCGCGTCGCCCACGAGCAGGACGTTTCCAGCCTGGGTTTTTTCCCGCGCAGCCAGCGGAATGACCGCCCAGTAACTCTTCTTCGGCTTCCGCGCGCCCACGGCATCGCGGACCTCTTTTTTTTCAAAAAACTTTTTCTCAATACCGGGAGCCAGGTCAAAACGCGTTGTCCCGAAACCGATGCGCGCGCCGCCGCCTGCCGGAACAATCCAGGCGAAAAACCCGGGATACAGCTTGTTGTCCACGAAAACCTCGACTTTTTCCTCGTCGCAGACTCTTGCCCGCGGAAACTCCTTTTCACAGCAGAGGACGAGTTTTTCAAGCGGGGGAAAGCCGCGTGCGGCGGCGGTGGGCGACTGGGCGCCGTCTGCGCCGATTATGAACCGTGCGGCAAAACGCTTTTTCCCATCGTTTCCGGTAACCACTCTCGTCCCGTTTTTCCCGTTTTCCTCCTTTTTTCTTGAAAAACCGATTACCCTCGAGCCGTAACGGATTGCGGCGCCGGCGTCAACTGCTTCGGCCGCGCACTCCTCGTCAAAACGCTGGCGGTCCAATACCGCGGCCACGTTTTTCCTCCTTACCTCGAAGGAAAAGTGCGGGGAATGGATTGCCGCGCCCGAAACCCTGGAAACAACCGCGTGCTTGTAATTCACGTGGAGCGCTTCAAGCCCCCTTGTCGAGACCAGGCCCGTGCATTTCCCGAATTTTCCGGGCCGCGAATGCTCCTCGAAGACGACGGTTTCGAGCCCGCGGCACGCGAGTTCTTTTGCGGCAATGCACCCGACCGCCCCTGCGCCGACGACTGCGGCGTCGATTTTCCTCATAAATGGGGGAAGAGAAACAAAACTATATTAAATGCGGGGGCGCTGGACTTGTTTCAGTGAGCAGCCATGGCGGATTTACTTTCCATTCTCCAGCCCGCTATAGGCGCCTTGCTTTTCGTCGCGTGCGGGTGGGCGCTGACGCTTGCCTTGTTCAAGGAAGGCGACATTGATGCGATAGAGCGCGTGGCTTTCGGAATGGCTTTTGCGCTCGTCATCCCGGCGCTGGTGCTCCTTTTCATGAACCTTGTGCTTCAAATCAAGATAAGCACGCTGCTAGTGTTCGCGGTGTACGCAGTGCTTGCCGTCGGCAGCTGGGTTTACGCCGAGAAAAAGCTGCCGCGGCTTCACGTGCTTCAAGCATAGCCTTCGACTGTAGCGCGGGCCTTGGAAAGCTTTCTCAGGTGCTCAAGTATCGATGGCCCGACTGCCGGGTTTGCCCCCTTCCTGCAGTTGGTGGCGCCGACGTAATAGCAGCAGACGATGTCGTTATCTGTCTTGAATCCCTGGCTCTTGCAGGCGTTGATTTGCATTATTCCGGCGAGTATGTTGTTCTGGGGGCACCAGATGCTTGCCGGGTCGGAAAAGTCACGGACTGAATCCCACTTGGTGAATTTGCTGTTGCCGCGATTATACGCTTCGCTGTCCTTCGTCAATTGCATCAACCCTCTTGCGCCGGTACTGCTCACGGCATTTGGATTTCCGTTGCTCTCGACAATCATTATCTGCTTGACGAGTTCCGGCGAAACCGTTCCGCCGTTTTCAACAACTGCTTTCCTGATGAGGGCGTCGAAAGTGGTTGTTCCGCCGCTTCCGATTGGCGTCGAGAAACTTTCATCTATTTTACTAATGCCGCAGCCGGAAAACAACTGATCAGAGGTTGCGCCGAAATCAATTGCCGGCTTCTCTTTCTCCTCCAATATGCCCATCCTCTGCTTCAGCGCGTCCGTGCAAGTGGGCATGCAGATGCTCACAGCCTGCGCAGCCGGGACAATGAACAATAAGGCAGCGATTGCGAACGCGAATGCTGCAGCGGCCCGGGGCTTCATGAAGAAAAAGGCCGCGCGGTTGTTTTTATTCCTTGGGTTTCAGCGCCTCTGCGGCCGGCTTTTTCAGGAAAGTCAGGTAGCCGGTGTGCATTATTCCCGTCGTCTGCGGCCTGCAACCCTGTTTCCTGACAAGCAGTTCCCGCACCATGCATTCAACGGTCTGGTCGTGGGCGAAACCCGCTGCTTCCCCCGCTTCCACGAAAGCCTTGACTTGCTCAACGTTGGGGTGGTAGCCTACGCACCAGCCTCCTGGCTTGAGTGCAGCGAAAGCGTGGGCAACCGCTTTATCGGATTCGGCGAAGTCAAGGGTGACCAAGTCAACGCCGCGTTCCGCGATTCCTGCGAACACGTCGGCCTTCCTGATTTCAACAACGCCTTCGAGCCCGGCTTTTTTCGCGTTTTTTTCCGCGAGCGCGGCGAAGTCCTCGCGCCACTCGTAGGAAACGACTTTCCCGGACGGCGCGACGATGGAGCCGAGATAAATTGCGAGCCATCCCGAGCCCGCGCCCGCGTCCACCACCGTATCCCCTGATTGGAGGCCGGTAAGCGCAGAAATCATTGCCGCGTCCTTGGGCAGAATGACCTGCGGCCCGCGTGACAGCTTCCTCCAAATTTTTTGGTCTAGCAAAAACAAGCACCTGCACTGGCTTTGGCGGCCAATATTAAAATAACGCACGGCAATAATGTTTTCCGCGCCCCGGTAGCTCAGTGGTAGAGCGCCTGTCTTGTACGCGGAAAGACGACGCGTTCGGCGTCGTCGGTGTAGCGGACCTGCAGGCCAGGAAAACAGGAGGTCGAGGGTTCAATTCCCTCTCGGGGCTTTCCAAGCCGCGCCTACTTAGGCGCCTTCATGTAAGCCTTGAGGCGCTGGATCCAGGGCTTTCTCAGTATGAAAATCGAGCCTACCGCGCCAAAGCCGGCATAATCCAGCAAGCCAAGTTCGTGTCCTTTTAGTAGCGCTTTTTTCAGAGCAGGAGCGGTTTTCTCACTCGGGTAGTATGCAGGCAGTTTTTCACCGCTTCGTCCTCCCGAAGCTTCGGCTTTGAAGATATTTTTTCCAAGTTCCTTGACTTCCTCGTGCTTGATCATTCCCGATTTTACCATTTCCCTGATGACGTTAGGCACTGGAACCACCCTGGTATGGATTGTAATCGGGCTGGTTAAAAGCGTTTCCTGACCGCTTTGGCGCCGACTTCGCTTGCGCGTCGGAAAGCGCGGCCGGCGCTCGGCATGGTATATAATAGTTGGATGCATTTGTTACTCAAGTTGATTCGCGTCGCTTGACGCGTTTGCTTGTGCCGGTGGTTTTTTGAGGGCTGACGAAATCGATGAAAAGGTTTTAAAGGAATTCGTGACCAGGTTCGGCTATGCCCCGCGCCGCATGCGCGACACCGGCAGCTTCGTGCGCTCGCTCCATGAGTTCGTCCACTTCCTTGTCTCAAACCACTATTATTCAGACGCGTTGGGGAAAAAAGTCGTGGCGCTGAGCCTTGACGTGGACGTGCTTTCCCTCCGCGCGGAGAGGCTGCGGCTGGAGCACAACAAGTTTTTCCGCGAAGTGGAGGCCGCGGTCGTCGCGAAGAAAAAGCCCGCCGTTGATGGCGGGGTTTTCAAGAAGTTTGTGGCGGACCTGGACGCGGTCGAGGCCGAGGCAAGGGAATTGAACGCCAAGGCAACCGAGCTGACAAAGGACATCAAAAAGGATTACCTCCAGAAAATAGCCTGAGCCGCTCCCGACCCCGTTCAACAAGCCAACCGAGCATCCTGCTTGCTTCTTTTGGCGAAGCTGTTCGCCGTCTTCGTGATAGCAGTGTGGATTGCCGCCAAGCTCGTGCTCGGTGGCGACGGCTGGGCCGCGATAATAATATTGGCGGTGATTTTCGCTTTACTCATGCCGGGCTTGGGTTACATGCTCAACCAGGACATTTGGACCGGTTTGGCCGTCCTCGTCGTCGCTGTCGGGGCCGCGCAGTGGCTTTTCAAGGCATCGGTTGTGGAAAGCATCGGGGTCGTGGCGGTCGCGTGGCTCGCGGGCTCGTTCCTCGTATGGGGATTCTAGGGAAACCAGGAATGGTTTTTGGAAAGTTTTGTTTTTGGATTTTTTGAAAATGTTTTTTTGTCTTTGGACCCGGTTTTGAACCGGTTGGAGTTGGATGGACTTGTCTTACTACGTTTGCCCGAAGTGCGGGAAAAGGTTTTCCGACGAGGAAATGGAGTTCGTCCGCTGCTCGTACTGCG
>JAPLXB010000011.1 GCA_026396285.1 Microcaldota archaeon | reverse complement strand
TGCCTTCTTGAGCAACGCGACTTCGACCATGAGTTCCTCGCGGCTGGGCAGAAACTCGTGCAGCGGCGGGTCAATCAACCTGATGGTCACTGGCTGGCCCTTCATGGCCTTGAACAACCCGATGAAATCCGACTTCTGCATTGGCAAAAGCTTGGCAAGCGCCTTGCGGCGGTTCGCCTCGTCCCGCGCCATGATCATTTCCTGAACCACGGGCAGCCGCTCGGGAGCGAAGAACATGTGCTCGGTCCTGCACAACCCGATTCCCTCCGCCCCCAATTCAAACGCTTTTTCCGCGTCACGCGGAATGTCCGCGTTCGCGCGCACGCCAAGCCTGCGGACCGCGTCGGCCCAGCCGAGGAGCTTGGTGAATTCCGGAGTAAGCTTCGGTTCGACTGTTTGCACCGGCCCCAGGAAAACCCTCCCGGTCGCGCCGTCGATTGTGATTATTTCCCCTCCCTTGATTACCTTGTTTCCGACAGTTATTTTCTTGGCCTTCACGTCCACTGCCAGCGCCTCGCACCCCGCAATGCATGGTTTCCCCATGCCCCGCGCAACGACCGCCGCATGGCTGGTCATCCCGCCCCTTGACGTGAGTATTCCCTGCGCCGCAATCATGCCGTGGATGTCGTCCGGAGTCGTCTCCGGCCGCACGAGAAGGACTTTTTTGCCTGCTTTCGCCTCCTCAACAGCCGCGTCAGCGTCAAAAACGACTTCGCCGCTGGCCGCTCCCGGCGAGGCGCATAGCCCGGTTGCAATGACCTCTGTTTTGGCTTTTGGGTCGATTGTCTTGTGCAGCAGTTGGTTGAGTTCCTCTGGCCTGACGCGCAGAATGGCTTCCTCTTTCGTAATCAATCCTTCTTCCGCGAGGTCAACCGCGACCTTGACCGCTGCCGCCGCAGTCCGCTTCCCGTTCCTGGTCTGGAGCATGAACAGTTTCCCGCGCTCGACCGTGAATTCCATGTCCTGCATGTCGCGGTAGTGCTTTTCCAGCCGCGCGGCGATTCCAACGAATTCCTCGTACACTTTGGGGTTCTTTTTCCTCAATTCCTCTATGGGCATCGGCGTCCGGATTCCAGCCACGACGTCTTCGCCTTGCGCGTTCATCAAGAACTCGCCGAACAGCTTCTTTTCGCCCGTTGAAGGATTCCTCGTGAACGCCACGCCGGTGCCGGAGTCCTCGCCCATGTTGCCGAAGACCATTGCCTGCACGTTGACCGCGGTCCCGATTTCGCCGCTGATTTTGTGCATTTTCCTGTAAGTGATTGCCCGCGGGTTGTTCCACGAGCCGAACACCGCGTTTATCGCAAGCCGCAACTGGTCGCGCGGGTCCTCTGGGAACGCCTGCCCGGTCTCCTTCTTCACCAGTTCCAGGTATTCGGACACGGCGTGCTTCAATTCAGCTGCGCCCAAGTCCGTGTCCAGTTTTGCGCCAGCGGTTTTCTTCACGTGGTCGAGTATTTCGTCGAACTTTTTCCTCTCAATCCCCAGCACCACGGACCCGAACATTTGGATGAACCTGCGGTAGGCGTCTTCGGCGAAGCGCTCGTTTTTCGTGAGCGCAGCCAGACCCTTCACGGTCTCGGCGTTGAGGCCGAGGTTGAGTATGGTGTCCATCATCCCCGGCATCGACAGCGGCGCGCCCGAGCGCACCGAGACGAGGAGGGGGTTCGCGGCGTCCCCGAATTTCTTGCCGCTTTTTTTCTCCAACACTTCCAGCTGCTGCATGGCCTGCGCATCCAATTCCTTTGGCGGCGTCTTGTCATGCGCGTAATAGTGTCTGCAGGCGTCGGTCGAAATCGTGAAACCGGGCGGCACCGGGAGGCCGGCGTTAGTCATTTCCGCGAGGCCCGCGCCCTTTCCCCCCAGCAATTCCTTTTGCTTTGCGCTGCCTTCCTCGAACGCGTAAACGTATTTCCTTGAGTCCGCCATTTTTCCTCACCCGCCGCAGGCTGCCGAAAAACGCTGCGAAAGCCGAGCGGCCTGGTGTCTAAGCGCGGAAAATTTTTTAAAACCTCGTTAGTTCGGCAAAAAGCGAAACAGCGGGCTGCCGCGGTTTTTGGGCGGGCGAAAAAGGTTTTTAAACTCCGGCAGGTTTTTTCTTTATGGTGGGCGCAGGCGGGGCCGCCGGCGAAGGAAAAAGCGCTGGCTCAAGCGGTTCCGGCAACTACGGCTTTGACTCCTATTTATCGCCCTTTACCTGGCGCTATGGCTCCAAGGAAATGCGCTTCCTGTTCTCCGAGACCAACCGGAGGCTGGCGTGGCGCAGGATTTGGGTCGCGCTCGCCGAAGCCGAACAGGAAGCCGGCCTCGTTTCCCAGGCGGAGGCAAGGGACATCGCGGCCCACGCCAAGCAAATCGACATTCCCAAGGCGCTTGAGGTCGAGAAGGAAATCCGCCACGACGTCATGGCCGAAATCAAGGTCTTTTCAGCCCAGTGCCCGGCGGGCGGGGGGAAAATCCACTTGGGCGCGACAAGCATGGATATCGTGGACAACGCCGACGCGCTCATCGTCAAGCAGGCGCTCGGGCTCGCGCGCGCGAGGCTCGCGGCGCTCCTCAAGGCGCTCGGGGAAAAAATCACCGAATACAAGGCGGTCCCGTGCATGGGCTTCACTCACTTGCAGCCCGCCGAACCAGTGACCGTCGGCTACCGTTTCGCCGTCTACGCCCAGGACTTCCTGGAATGCCTGGATGACATTGAAAAAATCGAGCGGAACCTGAAAGGAAAGGGAATAAAGGGGGCGGTGGGGACGAGCGCGAGTTACTCCAAGTTATTGAAGGGCAAGAAATTCGGGCCAGTTGAGCTTGAAAGGAAAGTGATGTCAAAACTCGGCCTTCCCGCGTTCACGGTCTCCAACCAGACGTATCCCCGCCAACAGGATTACGCGGTCGCTGCAGCGCTTGCGCGCGCGGCGGCGTGCCTGCACAAGATGGCTTTTGATTTCAGGGTATTGCAGTCCCCGCCGTTCGGCGAGGTGATGGAGCCGTTCAAGGAAACCCAGGTGGGGTCAAGCGCGATGCCGTTCAAGCGCAACCCCATCAGTTGCGAAAGGATTTGCTCCCTGGCGCGTTTGGTGGCTGCCGCGCCTTCGGTGGCGTGGGAAAACGCCGCGGATACGCTCTTGGAGCGGACTCTTGACGATTCCGCTAACCGCAGGATTTACGTCCCCGAAGCCTTCCTGGCGCTTGAAGAATCGCTGCTGCTTGCCGAAAAAGTCGTGAAAGGCCTCAGGGTGAATAAGGAAAGGGTTGGAAAGAACCTCGGCGAATACGGGCCTTTTTCGTCAACCGAGGCGCTGCTCATGCGCTTGGTTGAAAAAGGGATGGGCAGGCAGGACGCGCACGAACTCATCCGCATCCACTCGATGAAGGCGTGGGAAGAAGTCGTGAAGGGCGGGAAGAACAGGTTGAGGGAAATGCTGGCTGCTGACAGGAAGATTTCCAAGCTGGTGCCGGCCAAGGAGTTTACGGGATTGTTTGACGCCGCCGCGCACGTGGGGAACGCGGTTGAAAAATGCGGGGAAATGGCCGAGGCAGTCGGGAAGAAGACCGCGGCATACGCGGCCGTTGAGTCGGGGGGAGAGGGATTCTGATGAAAGCGAAGGCGTCAAAGAAGGCGGGTGGAAAAACAACCGCGGAAGGCATGGCAATGGCGAAAACCAAGGCGGGCGGGAAACTGTGCGTTGCGACGCTCGGCAGCCACTCCGCGCTCCAGATCCTGAAGGGCGCGAAAGACGAAGGCTTTGAGACGGTGTGCGTCACCACGCCGAACAGGACCAAGCTCTATTCCGCGTACAAGTTCATCGACGAAGTCATGGAAATCCCGTCGTTCAAGGAATTCGACTCCGTTGAAGACGAATTGGCGCGGCGCAACGCGGTCGTCGTCCCCCACGGCTCCTTTGTGGAGTACTTGGGCATGGAAGCGAACAAGAAAATGCGCACCAAATACTTCGGCAACAAGCACATCCTGGACTGGGAGACGGACAGGGAAAAGCAGAGGAAATGGCTTTCAATGGCCGGGCTCCGGCTGCCGAAGCAAATCCACGACGCGGCCGACATCCAGGGGCCCACGATAGTCAAACTATACGGCGCGAAGGGCGGCAAGGGGTATTTTTTCGTCAAAAACAAGAGGGAATTCGACGAAAACATCAAGAAACTGCCTGCCGGCGAAAAGATTTCAATCCAGGAATACATCATCGGCGTCCCCCTCTACATCCATTACTTCTATTCCCCGCTTGACAAGAAACTGGAAATAATGAGCATGGACATACGGTACGAGTCAAACGTCGATTCCCTGGGCAGGATTCCGTCCAAGCACCAGTGGGGGTTTGACGTAGAACCGTCTTACGTGGTGGTTGGAAACAAGCCAGTGGTTTTGCGGGAGTCGATGTTGGCTGAAGCGTTTTCAATGGCCGAACGGACCATCAAGGCGTCGCAGAAAGTGTGCCCCCCGCGGGGATTGTTCGGCCCGTTCTGCCTCGAGACAGTCATCACGCCCAAAATGGAGTTCTACGTGATTGAAATCTCGGCGCGCATAGTGGCGGGCACGAACCTGTTCATCAACGGCTCCCCTTATGCGGACCTGTTGTACAATGAGCCAATGAGCACTGGCCGCAGGGTCGCGCGGGAGATAAGGAACGCGGAGAAACAGGGACGGCTGGATGAGATACTGGACTGAAAAAAGCGGGCTTAAAAAACTGGGCTGAAGCACTGAGCTGAACGGTGGGTTTTGTGGCGGTAAACGCGGAAAAAATCATCAGGCAATACGACCCGGCCAAGGTTTCGGTCGCGGTCATGGGCAGCCACTCGGCACTTGAAGTCTGCGCGGGCGCGAAAAAAGAGGGCTTCCGCACAATCGTCGTCTGCGAGAAGGGCCGCGAGAAAACCTATGCCCGGCACTACAAGGCGCGCGGCGGCTTCGGAGTGGTTGACGAGGTGCTTCTCCTCCCGAATTTCAAGGACGTCCTGGGCGCGGCTGCGCAGAA
>JAPLXB010000020.1 GCA_026396285.1 Microcaldota archaeon | reverse complement strand
CGTCTATTTCCTTTAATGGCATGGAAAAAGGTAAAAGGAAAGCGAATAAAATCCCCGCGCCCCAAAGGCAAAAAGGGCGTTTACGGTATTTGCAAAGCAGTTGCATTCCGGGTGCTTCAATGGAACAAGTTGTGCTCGTTGACGAAAAAGACAGGGAAATTGGCACGGGCGAAAAAATGGCCGTCCACCGCGAGGGGAAGCTCCACCGCGCGTTTTCCATATTCGTCTTCAATTCAAAGGGGGAACTGATGATTCACCGGCGGGCAAAGGAGAAATACCATTCCGGGGGGCTGTGGACGAACACGTGCTGTTCTCACCCGCGCCCGGGGGAAAAGCTGGAGGAAGCGGTTCACCGGCGGTTGAAGGAGGAAATGGGTTTGGACTGCCCACTGAAAGAGGTGTTCCATTTTGTCTACAAGGTTAAATTCGGCAACGGCTTGTTCGAGCACGAACTGGACCACGTGTTCACCGGGAAATACGACGGTAACCCGAAACCGGACCCTGAGGAAGTGGAGGACTGGAAGTGGGTCGGGATGCTCGAGCTGGAGAAGGACGTGAAGAAAAACCCGGACAATTACACTTACTGGTTCAAGGCGGCGCTGCCGAAACTCGTTTCGTTCCTGAAGTGATTCCAATGGCTGAACTAGTCGTGCTCAAACTGGGCGGAAGCGTGCTCACTGACAAGAAAAAGGCGTTGACTGCCAACAAGAAAGTCATCGCCCGGCTGGCAAAAGAAGTCGGTGAAGTGATTAATTCGGCGCAGGTGCGGGTCGTGGTGGTCCACGGCGCAGGCTCCTTCGGGCACATTTTGGCAAAAAAATACGGCCTCCAGGGCGGAGTGCACGACGCGAGCCAGAGGATTGGCTTTGCCGAAACCCATGCGGCGGTCACGGAACTGTCGCAACTGATTGCAAGGGAATTCGCGAAAAACAACGTGCCTGCGATACCAGTCTATCCGCTCCTGACTGCAAGGCAGCAGAACAAGAAACTCGTCTCGTTCAACCACCAGGTAGTAAAGGACCTGCTGTTCGCCGGATTAACGCCAATTGTGCCGGGCGACGTGGTGCTTGACGGCGCGCTCGCGGGCAGCATTTGTTCCGGTGACGCGTCTGCGCCGTGGCTCGCGCGGGCGCTGGAGGCGAAAAGGATGGTTTTCGGCGTGGACGTCGAAGGCGTGTGCACGACCGACCCGAAAAAGGACAGGAAAGCAGTGTTGATTCCTGAAATAACTTCAAAAAACATCAACCAGGTGCTGGCATCGCTCGGCGGCTCAAGCGCGCCAGACGTCACTGGCGGCATGAGGGGGAAAATAATGGAATTGGCCGAGCAGGCGAAGGCGACGCCCATTACAATCGTGAACGCCCTCAAGCCCGGCAGGGTGCGCGACGCGCTGCTGGGAAAACAAGTCACGGGAACGCGCGTGCTTTTCTAAGATTTTTTTCCAAGGTTTTGGGGCGCCGCTAAAATCAGGTTGTTACAACACTACTTTTGCGCCGGTGCCGTCGACTTTCACGCGCTGGCCGGTCTTGATCGCCTGCAATGGGTCCTGTTCCAGCTGGTCTACCAGGGGAATTGAGGAAATTATTGCCCCGACTGCCACGATTGGTTCGCACTCGCGGTTCACCATCGCGGCGGGCGCTACGCCGTTTTTTTTCATCCGGTAAAGAGAATACGAGCCGACTGTCGAGCCTTTTCCGTTCGGGAAGACGAGGATTTTTCCCGCGATGCTTTTGCCCTCGAGCTCGTGGCCCTTTTCCACGACTATTCCCTTGTCCGCATCCACTCCGCCGTAGAACGAAATCGGTTGGCTGGTGACCAGCGCCTCTCCTTCGGCGACCCCGCTTGAAATCTTCCTTCCCTTCAGCTCCATTTGCCGCTCACCGCTGCCTTGATGCATTGCTCGACCGTTCCTATCCTGACTTTGAAGTTGTTGGTCCCCCTGGCGTAGAAGCACGCCTTGGCAGAGTCGGTTGCCATGCACTTGAACCTGCCCTTGAGGGGCGCGACTACCATGCACGTGTCGCACGCGAGTTTTGCGCCTGCGTCCTCGATTGCCCCGGAGTACCCGGCCTTGTCAGCCAGTTCCTTGACCGGCCGCGCGACCGCAATCCATGTTTCAACCGCGACTTTCTTCCCTTTCAGGAGTTCGGCGATGCGCCTGAGCTCGTTCAGGCTCGCGTGCGGGCACCCGAGGGAAACGAAGTCCGGGACGCAGTCGTCGTTCATCGCCGCCCGCGCAGCCTCCAAGTCGCCGGAATTTATTTCAACCGCTTCGCCCGCAGGTTTCTTCACCCGCTCAGGGGTTATTCCCTTGATGTGGAACAGTGCCGTACCCCCATACGTGGCGATTGAAGCGCAGAAGCTCTTCAACTGCTCCGTGTTCGCGGACTTTACGCCGGTTATGAACGGAATCTTGTTGCCGATTTTTTTCCCGATGGCGTAGCCGAGTTCCCCGAAGTCGGGAACTGTCTTGAGTTTCGGTTTGACCTTGATTATTGCCTGGGGCTGCCTGTTCTTGTCCAAGTGCATCCCGTAGTTCGGCGTCCTGCCGGTGAGCGCTGCAGCGAGCGCGCTCGGGCCGCCTTCGCGGTTCGTGCGCGCGCCCAGGACTGAGTTCGCGAAGCACACTGCCGACGACTCGGACCAGGCAATGTGTTCGCCGAAGCGCGGCAGGTTTCCCACGAAGTAGGGAGTGCAGGTGCAGGAGGGTATGACGCCCATTTTGGAGAATGCGTCTACTACCTTCAATTGTTTCGCCGCGAAGTCCTCGGAAATGCCGAGCTTGCGCCAGTCCTCCAAATCCATGCCGGCGGGATTGAGCGTGGTGAGCACCCGGACTTTCCCGTCCCTTGAAAGTTCCTCCAAGTAATCCAGGCCCGCGTCGCCCAGGTTATGATACGATACGCCGGCGATTTGCACTGAAAACACTGGAATCATGTTTTCGGCGCCGTAGATTTCGCCCAGCGCGACGAGGATTTCCATGCTTTTCTTGGCTGCATTGCCGTGTTTTCCTGCAAGCATGTCCTGTTCTTCCTTCGTCAACTTCATTGCATCAACTTTTTTGCCGGCGTTCCGGTTTCAGCCCGTTATTTTCTTCAAGTCCACTTTCGGAAACGCGGCTTTTTCGTAGTTCTTTCCCTTCGCGACGAGCGGTTTCGTCAAATCAAACCCCGCCTTGCACGTCTCCCGCGTCTGCGGGTCTGCCGACGGGTCGAGCGACGAGCCCTTGTCGTGCGGCTTGATAATCATTTGCTTGTCTGCCTGGAAGCGCGTGGCCATCGCCCACTCCACTTCCAGCGGGTCGTAAATGTTGATGTCGTCGTCAACGACGAAGACGTGCTTGAGCGAATGGTGGCCCGCGAACGCGGCCTCGATGGCTTTTTTTCCGTCGTCCTCGCCCTTCTTTTTTATCTGCACTATCGCGTGGAGCCACGAGCACCCGCCCGGGTTAACATACGCGTCCCTGCATTCCGCCACTTTTGAGACTTCCCTGAAAATCGTTGGCTCGCGCGGCATTCCCATGAGGAGCTTGTGCTCCAGTGCGCCGGGCAACAACGCCTGCCAGATGGCGTCCTTGCGGTGCGTAATCGCGTTTATTTCAAGCACCTGCTGCTCGCGCACGATGTCATAAGTTTCAGTCAGGTCAACGAAAGGGCCTTCAGAATGCTTTTCCTTGGTTATCCTTCCCTCTAAAACGAATTCGGCGTCAGCCGGAACCATTAGGTCGACAGTCTTCGCTTTCACCACGTCAAGGGGCTCCAGCGAGTTCGCTATCGCCAACTCGTCCGTCCCCAATTCAACAGAGCACGCGCACGCCAAGCCCACGTTTGCGCCGCTTCCCACCACGACCGCGACATCGGTTTCGCCGCCGCTGCGCTTGAGGAACTCGTCCAAGTGCCTTGGCAGGATTCGGATTGCAAACTTGTTTTTTGAAAACTGCATCAACCGGTGATAACTGGCGTTCTGGCCCAGTTCCTTGTCTTTTGCAACCACGATGCCGGAACTCACGTACGGCCCGCCGTCTTTTTCGCAGTGGAAGAGTATCGGCAGCTTGTCCAGGTCGACTCCGGTTTCAACGACTTCCTGGCACGGCGCCGCAGAAACGGTCCTTGGCTTCGTGGGATTGACAATCGCTTTTGCCAAAACCTGGATAAGACCCGCTGGAGTCGTACCAAGGTATTCGGCGACAAGGTCCTTGGTTGAAAAAACGTTGCCGGCTACGCGGAAACCGGATTCCTTGACTGAATTGAACATGACTGGTTTGCCGTCGAGTTCCTTTAGGGCGCCGGACATTTCCAAGCGCTTTGAAACAGGCGCCTTGGCTTTCGTCAGCCGCCCCTGTTTTTCCAGTTTTTCCAAAAATCCCCTGAAACTCATTTGCCCCACCTTTTGAACAACTCGTGCTTTACCCCGAGTGAGTCGAGGACTTTTCCCGCCACATGATTGACTAGGTCGCCGACTTTTTTAGGATGATGGTAGAAGCCGGGGCAAGCCGGGATTATTATTGCACCAAGGCGCGCCAGTTTCAACAAATTTTCCAAGTGGATTTCGCTCATCGGCATTTCCCTCGGCACCAGCACGAGTTTTTTCCTTTCCTTTATCGCGACGTCCGCCGCGCGCGTGATGGCGTTGTAGGAGAAGCCGCACGCGATTGCCGCCACGGTCTTCATTGAAGCCGGGCAAACCACCACGGCGTCGAAGCCGGCTGAGCCCGAGGCGAAGGGCGCGTCGATGTCGTGTTCGGAAAAAACCGGGGCTAATTTTTTGAACTCTGCCGGCGCGGACGGCAACTCGTATTCGGCGACTTTCTTGGCGGAGTCGGTGACCGCGATTGAAAGCTCTGCCCCGCTTTTCTTCAGCGCCTGCGCCAGGCGAACCGCGTACTGGATTCCGGATGCGCCAGTCACCCCGAGCACTATCTTCATGCAAACACCCGCAACAAAAAGCAGGAAAACAATTCTGTCCAGATGGCCATAAAAGCTTTTTCCACTTCGTCAAGAGTCTAAGGAAGCGTTTTATAATTATTTGACGCTTCTCTGACAAGGTGGACTTGATGTCTTCGCAGGGAATCGGTTTCGGGAAAGTGATTTTGTTCGGCGAGCACTTCGTAGTCTACGGGCTGCCCGCAATCGCGTCGGCGATTGACTCGCGGACCGTGGCGACTGTCGAGAAAAGCAAGTCGTACGAGCTGGTTGACAACAGGCCCGAAACCCCGGGGTACAAAAAGGAAAAGTTCTCCCAGCAGGAGGAGTCGCTGAAAATAATATTCAACACGATGAAAATCGACCCCGTGAAGACGCCTGTGAAAATAGTTTTGGGCGGCGACCTCGTCGCAGCGAGCGGATTGGGAGCAAGCGCGGCCTCGTGCGTGGCCATCGCCCGCGCGCTGTCCAAGGAATTCGGCCTTGGCTTGAACGACGAGCAAATCAATTCAGTCGCCTACGAGGGAGAAAAAGGCTATCACGGTACCCCGTCAGGCATAGACAATACCGCCGCAACTTATGGGGGCTTAATCTGGTTCTGGAAAGGCACGCCGCCGGTGATGGAAAGGATTCCCCTGCGGCAGCCTGTGGAAATAGTCATGGCAGACACCGGAATAACGGCGAACACCACCGAAGTCGTCGGCGGCGTCAAGAAAAGGAAGGAAGCAGAACCGGAAAAGTTCAAAAAAATATTCATGGAGGAGGAAAAGCTCCTGGCGGATGCGCGGGCTGCGCTGGAGGCGATGGACCTTCAACGCGTAGGAAAACTAATGGACCGGAACCACGAGCTCCTGAGGGAAATCGGCGTCTGCTTGTCGATACCGCGCGCGGCGCAGGCGCAGTGGGCGCGAAAATAACGGGCACTGGCAGGGGCGGGAACGTCGTCGCCTTGACGCCCGGGAAGGCGTTGCAGGAAAAGGTCGCAAAAGCTGTTGAGGCAAAAGGTTTCCGGGCGCTGAGGATAAGAATCGGAATCAAGCACGCGTAAAAACCCGGAAAACGGTTTCACTTTTTCTTCATTTCTTCCAATATCTCCTTTGCTCGGTCCACGCGCACGTTTTTCTCATCAGCAATGCGTGCGGCGATGGCGTCTATCTGTTCCCCTTTGGCGCCTGCCATGACTGCGATGTTCCTCGCGTGCAGTCGCATGTGGCCCGCTTGGATTCCGGTCGTCGCCAGCGCCCGCAGGGCAGCGAAGTTCTGCGCCAGCCCCACTGCCGCGCACACCTGCGCCAGTTCCTGCGCTGACTTAACTCCCAGGATTTTTACGCACACTTGCGCGACCGGATGGGTTTTTGTCGCGCCCCCGATGAGGCCCACGGCCATAGGCAGTTCTATCTCGCCCACGAGGTCGCCGGCCCCGTTTGTGTAATATTTCGTCAGCGGCTTGTATTTCCCGCCAAGTGCCGCGTACGCGTGCGCGCCCGCTTCTATCGCGCGCCAGTCGTTCGAGGTGGCAAGGATTACCGCGTCGATACCGTTCATTATCCCCTTGTTGTGCGTCGCGCAGCGGTAGGGGTCTGCGGCAGCGAAAGCGTACGCGTCTAGGACGCGTTCAATCACTTCCCCGCCCGGATATTCTTTTGTCGCCAGCGATTCCTTGGTCCAGATGGTTTTCGCCCGCGCCATCCTGTTCACTGCAAGATTCGAGATTATGCGGAGTCGGACTTCGCCGCCGGTCAGCGCCTCGAGCTTGGGTGCGAGTTTCTCCGACATCGTGTTCACCGCGTTGGCGCCCATTGCGTCCCTGCAGTCCACGAGCAAGTGGATTATGAGCATTTTGCCGCGCTGGGAATCAATCACGCGCGCGTCCATGTCCCTTGCACCCCCGCCGTGCTTGACGAGCGGCGCATCCAGCGAGTTGGCGAATTCAATTAGGGCTTTCTTGTTCTCGAGGATTTTCTTTTTCGCCGCCTCGAAGTCCTTTACGCCCACTAGCTGGATTTGCCCAATCATCACTGGCTCGTCTGCTGATGCGGTGAACCCGCCGGGCCTCGCGAGTTTGGCCGCGTTTGATGCTGCGGCGACGACGCTCGGCTCTTCTATAGCCATCGGCACGAGGTATTCCTTTCCGTTGATGAGGAAGTTCGTTGCGACGCCTAGCGGGACATGGGTTTCGCCGACCACGTTTTCAATCATGCGGTTGGCGGAATCAAGGTCTAGCGCCCCGGTTTTTTGGAGGAGCGCGGCTTCCTCGCCGGTGAGTTGCGCGAAGTCCTTAACGAAAGCCAGGCGCTCGGCAGGCGTCTTCTTGTAAAACTCGGACACTACGGAAGTTTTCATTCCAGACCACGAAAAACGCGGGAACAGGAAGTGGTGGTCGGCCGGACTTTTAAATTTATGCGCGGCAACTGACGAAAAAACGCGGGCGAAGCGGCTGGTTTATAACCGCTTACCCAGAAACGGGTTAATGGCATTGAGAACGGAGTTGAAGAAAGGGCCGCTTGGCTTCCTTGTTTTCCTCGCGTCCAGGGGCGGGGCCGCGCGGTCGGTCGCGGAAACGACCCTGTCGCTGGCGAAGGCTCTTGGCGTGCCGCAGCAGACGGTCTCCCGCTGGGCGATAGACTTGGAGAAAAACGGTTTTGTCGAGCGCGGCGCATCCGGCTACCGCCTCACTGACCACGGGGTGGGCGAATTGCGCGGCATTTATTCCGTCCTTTCCGCGGCTTTCGGCGAGAAGCGGGCCATCCGCATGGAAGGGACTGTCGTCAGGGGCTTTGGCGACGGCGCGTACTATATGGCCAGGAAGGAGTACGTGAAGCAGTTCAAGGCCAAGCTGGGTTTCGTCCCGTTTCCCGGAACGCTTAACTTAAGGCTTAAGGGGGCGGAAGACGTCGCGGAAAAGATGCGGCTCGCGGCCGGGGGCGGCGTGAAAATACACGGCTTCACAGAGGGAGGGCGCGCCTTCGGGGACGCGACGTGCTATCCGGCGGCGATTGTTTCCAAAAAGGGCCGCGTGCAGGGCGCGGTCATCATGCCGCACCGATCCCATTACGGCGCGGAAATCCTGGAGTTCATCACCCCGCTTGACCTTAAAAAAATCGGCGTGAGGAACGGCGCCCGCGTCACGATAACGGCCGAACCGGCATGAGCGCTGGCGGCAGCCCGCAGTTTTACTCAAAAAAGAGTAACTCAACCCATAAGTAAGTATTTTAAGACCGCCCGCCACTTTTGTGCGGTGGGTTTGCTTGTGGACAATCGGCGTAGCGGACACGACGTTCGCCCGCATTGACTTGGGCGGCATCGCGGCAAGTACCGTGGAGGAGAACGAGGAGCACGCGCGCGTCGTCCGGTACACGGTCCCGGGAGTGAAGGACCTGCCTGTCGCGGCCAAGCGCCTTTTCGGCCAGGGGTGCGACATCGTAATCGCCCTTGGGATGCCTGGGAAAATGCCGATTGACAAGCAGTGCTCGCACGAGGCGAGCACGGGCCTGATTGCGGTGCAGTTGGCCGAGGGAAAGCACGTGATTGAAGTGTTTGTCCACGAGGACGAGGGCGCTGACGAGGGGGAATTGGTGGAAATAGCGGGCGAGCGCGCGCGGAAACACGCGTTGAATGCGCTGGCGCTGCTGCGGGGCCGGACTGAGCTCACCGCTGCCGCGGGAACCGGGAGGCGGCAGGGGAAGCCGGATGCGGGCCCGATAAGTGTCGTTTACTGAATGGCCGGGCGTTGGCGAAGCCATCGCCGGGCTATGGATGTAAATTTTGAGGTGGTTTTGGATGGCAGTGAAGTTGGGTATCGTGACATCGGAGTTCAATTACAACATCACGAAGATGATGGAGGAGCGGGCGCAGGAGCACGCGAAGTTCCTTGGCGCGGAAGTCACGAAAACCGTCCACGTGCCGGGCGTATTTGACATGCCGCTGGCAGTGAAGAAACTGCTGGAGAGGAAGGACGTGGATGCGGTTGTCACGCTCGGCGCTGTACTGAAGGGCGAGACTGGCCACGACGACATCGTCGCCCAGCACGCGTCGCGGAAAATCGCCGACCTCGCGCTCCAGTACGACAAGCCGGTGGCCCTGGGGATTTCCGGGCCCGGGCAGACGCGGCTGCAGGCGGAGGCGCGTATTGACGAGTACGCCAAGCGCGCAGTGGAAGCCGCAGTCAAGCTCGTTGAACTGTTGAAGTAAACCGCAAAGTAGGAGTATGCTGCAGTTCTGGGGCGCAGCGGCCAGCGGGCGCAGCGCACGGCGTTTGTGCGAATAAAAGCGTTGCTGTTAGGCAATTGTCGTAGGGAATCTTTTTATTAGCCGAAATACCGCATTCACTTCGGCCCTCATGGGCCGGCTTGTTTTCAGGACACTCACTGGTTTACTGTTGGTTTGCATGGATGTCGGAATCATTTCATACGGTGCGTACGTCCCGCGCATGCGCATCAAGAGCGAGGAAATCGCACGCGTGTGGGAAAAGGAGGGCAAGAAAATTTCCGCCGGCTTGGGCATAACGGAAAAGGCCGTTGGCGCAGTTGACGAGGATTCTGCCACGTTCGCGGTGGAAGCCGCGCGCAAGGCAGTGAAGTGCTCCGGCATCGACCCCCAGAAAATCGGGGCCGTGTTCGTTGGAAGCGAATCCAAGCCGTATGCGGTCAAGCCGACTGCGACAATCGTTGCGGAGGCGGTGGGGGCGACGCCGTTCATGACTGCCGCCGACTTTGAGTTCGCGTGCAAGGCAGGCACCGCCGCGGTACAGGCGTGCATGGGAATGGTCGGGTCAGGAATGATTGAATACGGGCTCGCAATCGGCTCGGACACCGCCCAGGGCAGGCCGAACGACCCGCTTGAATATTCAGCCGGCGGAGGCGCGGCCGCGTACATTATCGGAAAGGAAAAACAGATTGCGGAAATCGAGGCAACGTTCTCTTTCTCCACTGACACCCCTGATTTTTGGAGGCGCCAGCACGCGCTGTTTCCCCGGCATGCCGGAAGGTTCACCGCGGATCCGGCGTATTTCAAGCACGTCGTGGAGGCGGGCAAGGGCTTGCTGGAAAAAATCAAGGCCGACCCAAGGGACTACGACTACGCTGTTTTCCACCAGCCGAACGGAAAATTCCCCCTCAGGGCCGCGAAACTACTCGGCTTCCCGGAAGAAAAAGTGCTTCAGGGGCTTGTCACGCCGTTGATTGGAAACACCTACAGCGCGGCGTCACTGCTTGGGCTGGCGTCGGTGCTGGACATCGCGAAGCCGGGTGAAAGGATTTTCGTCGTCTCATACGGTTCCGGCGCCGGAAGCGACGCGTTTTCACTGACCGTGACCGAGGAAATATCCAGGAAGGGCGCGCGCCCGTCCGTGTTGGTGAAGGACTTGATTAGCGGCGACAAGGAGTACATTGATTACGCGATGTACGCTAAGCACAGGAGGAAACTCAAGAGCCTTTGAGCAGAAAGTGGTTTTCATGAGGAGCGTTTCAATAATTGGAGTCGGGCTCACGAAATTCGGGGAGCACTGGGACAAGGGGTTCCGCGAACTCATCGTCGAAGCCGCTTCCAAGGCCGTGGTTGACGCGGGCATTGAAGGAAAGGAAATCCAGGCGATTTACGGCGGGGTGATGGCTTCCGGAAGGTTGATTGGCCAGGAGCACATCGGCGCGCTTCTCGCGGACCAGTTGGGAATGAATCCAATCGCTTCCACCCGGGTTGAGGCAGCATGCGCTTCCGGAGGCGTCGCCGTAAGAAGCGGTTTTCTCGCAGTGGCTTCAGGCGCTTACGATGTCGTCGCAGTAGGCGGCGGCGAGAAAATGACCGATGTCAGCGCCGAGGACGTGGCGACTGCGTTGGGTGGGGCGGGCGACCAGGAATGGGAGTTGTTCAACGGCGCGACGTTCCCCGCGCTTTATGCCCTGATGGCGAGGAGGCACATGCTGGAATACGGTACCACCGAGGAGCAGTTGGCTGCGGTGGCGGTGAAAAACCACTCTAACGGCGCGCTCAACCCGTTGGCGCAGTACCAGCGCGAGATAACCGTCGAGGACGTCATGAATTCTGGTTACATTGCTTCCCCGCTCAAGCTGCTTGACTGTTCGCCGATAACCGACGGCGCTGCGGCGGTGATTTTGTGCGCGACCGAGAAACTTAAGCAGTTGGCGCCGAACGGGGATGCTGTTGAAATCGCGGCGAGCGCGCAGGCGAGCGACTCGCTGGCCCTTGCGTCGCGCAAGAGCATGAGCGAAGTGGCGTCCACGAAAGTCGCGGCCAACGACGCGTACCGCACGGCAGGAGTTGGGCCGAAGGACATTGACGTCGCAGAAGTGCACGACTGCTTCACTATTGCCGAAGTAATGGCCATAGAGGCACTCGGCTTCTTCCCGAAAGGGACCGGTGGAAAGGCGACCGAGGACGGGGAAACCGAATTGAATTCAACGATTTCAGTCAATACCTCGGGCGGTTTGAAGGCGGCGGGCCATCCGATCGGGGCGACCGGGATAAAGCAGGTCAGTGAAATCGTGCTCCAGTTGCGGGGCAAGGCTGACAAGCGCCAGGTCAATGACGCCCAAGTGGGGCTCGCACAGAACGTGGGCGGCAGCGGGGCCACGACCGTAATACACATACTGAGGCGGAGAAAATGAACGAAGCGCTTCCGTTGATTTGGAGGAGGATACCCGAGCGGTACAACATGCTTGGCAGCAAGTGCCTTAACTGCGGAACGCCGTATTTCCCCCAGCGCAAGATGTGCCCCAAGTGCAGGAGGAAGGGAAAGATAGTCGCTGAAAAAATGCCTACCGAGGGGACGATTTACTCGTTCACCGAAGTCCATGCCGCGCCGAAGGGCTTTGAGCAGGAGACGCCTTATTTCCTCGCCATGGTCGAGTTGTCCAACGGCGTGCGCGTCCTGTCGCAGGTTGTTGATTCGCCGGCGGACAAGATCAAGATCGGGGCGCCGGTCAACATGGTTTTCAGGAAAATAAGCGAGGACGGCGAGGAAGGAGTCATCGCGTACGGCTACAAATTCAAGGTCAAGTGACGCGGGCTGGATCGCATGGCTGAAAAAAGCGGGGAAAACGAAATCATTCGCTTCCTTAAGGAGACGAAGCCAGTCATTGACAAGGCGATTGAAAAATACGTCCCGCGCAGGCACGACGCCAAGTCCCTTGAATTCATCCTCGGCAGGCCGAAATACGCTTACGACGCCGAGAGCGCCACGAAAGCCGTCAGCGAACCAATATGGGACTTGTTGGATCGCGGCGGGAAACGGTGGCGGCCGGCGCTGCTGTTGTTGGCTTGCGAGGCGCTTGGCGGGAAGCCGGAGGACTGCGTTGATTTTGCAGTCATTCCCGAAGTGGTGCATAACGGGACGCTGATGGTCGACGACATCGAGGACGACTCCGCGCTGAGGAGGGGCAGGCCGTGCACGCACAAGGTTTTCGGCGTGGATGTCGCCATCAACGCGGGCAACGCGATGTATTACCTCCCGCTTTTGGCGCTCATGAAAAACAGGAGGAAACTCGGCGCCGAAAAAACCGCGGACGCGTACGAGATTTACGTCCAGGAAATGATCAACGTATCCTACGGCCAGGCTTTTGACATCTGGTGGCACAAGGGGAAAAAGGAGCCGAGCGAGGCGGAGTACCTGCAAATGTGCGCGTACAAGACCGGGTGCCTGGCGCGGATGGCCGCGAAACTCGGCGCACTACTTGCCGGCGGGAGTGAAAAGCAAATCGAGGCGTTTGGCTCGTTTGCTGAAGCAATTGGCGTGGCTTTCCAGATACAAGACGACATCCTCAACTTGGTTGGCGAGGAGTTCGCCAAGGGCAAGGGCGTCGGCGAGGACATCCACGAGGGCAAGATGACGCTGCTCGTGATTCACGCGCTGAAAAACGCGGACAAGAAGGGAGCGGCGCGGCTCAGGGAAATCCTGGGCATGCACACGGGCGACGAGAAACTCATCGGGGAAGCGATTGCGGTCATAAAGGGCGCGGGTTCGGCGGAGTACGCGAAAAAAACCGCTTCCGGGATGGTTTCCGAAGCGTGGGAAAAACTTGCGCCGATGCTTCCGGAAAGCGCGGCGAAACAAAAACTCAAGGCGTTTGCAGCCTATTTGATTGAAAGAGGCATCTGATT
This sequence comes from Microcaldota archaeon, assembly GCA_026396285.1. GTDB lineage: Archaea > Micrarchaeota > Micrarchaeia > Norongarragalinales > JAPLXB01 > JAPLXB01. The sequence continues at coordinate 11,073 of JAPLXB010000020.1, read as the reverse complement.
TCTGCCGATTTTCGCCCGGTTTGGTTTCCAGTCACTGCACGGATTCGGCGGCCTTCATTGCCGCGAGGACTTTTGCGTCTTCGCTGGCTCCGCCCATGAACTGTATCCCGACTGGAAGTCCCTGTGCTTCGCCTGCTTTCACGACGCCGGCCGGCAGGCCGCAGATGTTTGCAGGAACCGTGAGAATGTCCGCCAAATAGAGTTCGAGCGGTTTTGCCTTTTCCCCAAAACGCCAGGGAAGCAGCGGCATCGCTGGCCCGACAAGGAGGTCGAATTCCTTGAGCGCATTCTCAACCTCCCTCTTCAGCAGCTCCCTTGCCCGCAGGGTCTTCGTGTACCACGCCTCACGGTACTCTTTCGTCGTGATGTACGTACCGAGCAGTATCCTGCGCTTCACCTCCTTTCCAAACGCGCGGCTGCGCGCGTCACTCACCGCCTCAGTCAAGTCAAGGCCGGGCTTCCATGGGAACCCGTACTTGAGTCCGTCGTATTTCTGCATCGCCGAAGAGAATTCGGCGTAGACGAGGAGGTAATACACGGGCAACGCGTATGAAAGCAGCGGGATGCTTGTTTCCTTCACGTGCCATCCCCTGCCTTCAAGTTCCGCGATTTTTTTCCGGACAACTGCCTCGACTTTCTTGTCGCAGCCGTCGAAAAACTCTTTGGGCACGCCCAGGACTCCGGTTCCGGGTTTTGCCGCCGTTTTTTTGAAAAGCATTCCTTTTGTCACGGGGTCGCGGGGGTCGTCGCCCGCGATTGCTTCAAGGATTTTCTCCGCGTCGGCCGCTGTTTTTGCGATTGGCCCGATTTGGTCAAAACTCATTGCCAAGTCCGCGAGGCCGTAGCGCGAGACGAGGCCGTAAGTGGGCTTGAACCCCGCGACTCCGCAGAAGGATGCCGGGCAGCGTATGCTTCCGCCGGTGTCGCTGCCGAGTGCGAAGTCGCAGAAACCCGCCGCAACCGCTGCCGCAGAGCCTCCTGAGCTTCCTCCGGGAACCCGCTCCAAGTCAACCGGGTTCCTTGTCGGCTTTAATGCGCTGTGGGTTGTGTCCGAGCCGCACGCGAACTCGTCCATGTTGGTTGTCCCGATTATTATCGCGTCCTCGGCGAGCATGCGCTCCACGACGGTGGCACTGTAAGGCGCGACGTAGTTTTCAAGTATTTTGGAAGCGCACGTCATGCGCCTGCCCTTGACGGCTATGTTGTTTTTTACGGCCACAACCAGTCCGGCGAGTTTGCCGGTTTTTTTCCCGGCTTTGCTGCGGGCGTCGAGTTCCTTTGCCTTGCGGCGCGCCTCGTCTGGAAAGAATTCTATGAAAGCGCCGACCTGCTGCTCCTTTTCGTTGATGCGCGCGAGAAATTCGTCAACCCTTGAGGAAACGGTGTCAGTCATTGCCCAATCACTCATCGGCTTTCATTCATAGGCTGCGTGGGGCGATCATGTAGCCCTCGTCCTTTTTGGCGAACTGGCTCCTTACTCCTTCTGCCTCGCCCTCGCGCTGTTCGGGCGCGTCCTTCCTGAGCACTGTGTTTGCGTCCCGGACGTAGTAAAGTTCCTTTCCGCGGGCTTCTATTTCCGCGATGCGCGAGAAGTAGTCCAGTATTTCCGCGAAGTCGGCCTGGAATTCCTTCGCTTCTTTCTCGTCGAGCCTGAGCCTGGAGATTTCGGCGGTTTTCCTGAGCATTGGCGCGTCAATCAACGCGGCCTTTGAAGTCACCGGGTTTCACCTTCCCTTGCTTTCTTACCTCACCGGCACGAACGTGCCCTTCGCGGGCGTCTTGTGCTTGGGGAGCCTCACTTCAAGGACCCCGTTCTTGAACGACGCCTTCGCCTCCCGCGGGTGCACGGATGCGGCGAACGAAATGGTCTGGGAAAAGCTCTTGACTTCGGATTCCGCCGAGTAAGCGTAGCTGCCTTCGGCTTTTTTCTCGTGTTCCTCGCGGCGCTTCCGCTCCACTCTCAGCGTCAGCGACGTTGGCGTGATGTTAAGCGATATTTCATCCTTCGCCACCCCCGGCAGCCTGGCGTTGACGATGAACTCGTCCTTGGTCTCATACGTGCTTACCGGCTCGACTGACTCCTCGATTTGTTCGGTCCCTTTGCCGGAGCCCTTGAAAAAGTCAAAGAAACCCATTCAAACCCACCTCTCCGTGGCCGCATGGCCTTGGGAGTTAATGAAAAACGCAGCTATAAATACCGGGTGCAAGGAGCTTTTTTAAGGAGGCAGGAGCGGGAGGCACGCTTCCGCGAAGGCGTCAAATCCAGTGGCGACCATGCGTCGCCGGTGAGTGGGAATGGCTTGGAGGCTGAGGCCGCCGCTGTGCATGGTTTGCAGCAGCGGCTTTGAAAAAAACGGGGACAAAATCGTCCTCTGCGGCCAGAGGGAGGGCGTCGTGCACGGCGAGTGCTGCAAGAAAAAGTGCTCGCTGGACGGGCAGGGGCACGTGGGATGCCCGCACGCGCGCGGCGTCTTTGAAAAAAAGGACCTGGTAGTCAAATAGCTGTGCGGGTCGCCGGCGCGCTACAGCTCGGCCGCGAGCGCAGCCGACGACACGACGTCTCCGAGGCCGACCGTGGTCGCCGGCTTGGCGACAATCGGCGCGGGCACGACGACTATGTAGTGGTCGCCCATGTCCGCAATCCCCTCGGCGTGGAACCGCCGTGGGTTGAAATCGTCTTTATTCACCCGCAATTCGGTGATCAGGTAGGAAGCGAAGGCATAGACTTGGTTCACTCCGGTGTCCGAAACAGGCAACCGCGACGCTTCCAACACGTCCTTCCTTGAAACAAAGCCCTTGTTGATTGCCTTGGCCGCCCCGACAGCCGAGGAGTACAGGCACGCGTCCCTCACGCGCTCGGGCGCCACGCGGTAAGGCTTCTTCAAGACGACGACGTGGTATCCTAGGTTGTGGAGGTGTATGCGCTTGAGCGCCAGTTTCTTCAACAGCTTCACTGCGCCGAGGTAGAGCGTGAACGCGTTTTCCATCTTGTGTATCCGTTCCGCGGCGGCCTTGAAGCCGAACCGTTCCAGGAGTTCCCTTGCCTCCACCTCGTTTGTCCCGAGGCTGTCCATTTCAGCGGTTATTGCGGAAATAATCTGCTTTTCCACGTCCGCGTGCGGAATCGGCACGTATTCGTAGTGCATTACGATGTTTTCGTTGCCACGCCTGAGGGCGCGGAGGTTTTCCCTCTCCTTGTCAAGGTAAAACTTGCATGTTTTTCCACTCTCCACGCACACCGGGTCAAGGTAGTGGTAACCGGCAAGCACAGCTGCCTCGACTGCCTTGCCCAATTGCGGCAGGCGCGGGACGAGTTCGTCGGAAAAAGTCGGGATTGCCTTGGCTTCCGAGGCGATTATCAGGCGGTTGGCGCGGGGAGAGGTTATTTTCTTTCCCCCGATTTCAAGAGCCTCGTTTGCCTTGAACTCGAAAATCCAGTTCACTTTCGTCGCCGCGCCCTTCTCATACGCCTTGCGAGCTGGAAGAAACGCCAGCGTCCTTCCCTTCGCCACAGGCACCCGCACGCGCGTGGTGTGGAGAAGCTCGGCCAGGTGCCCTGAGAGGTGTGGAGTCCATACAACGACGTTGGCACCGAGTTCGCACAACTGGTTCGCGATTATGCCAGCCTGGCCGCCGATGCGTTTCTTGTCAGGGCCTGAAAAAACCTTGTTGAACCACTCGAAAAGCGCGGGGTTCTTGCACACGAAATGCATCGCCTTTCCCTCGCGCATGCAGTGGAGGAGTGCGCTTAGGAACTCGTACCCGTTTTCAACGTGGTCAAGTTCCCTTAACGACGAGAGCAATATCTCTTTTTCGCCGCCGCTTTTCGCGACGAGCTGGCCAATCAAGTGGGGGTTCACGAACTCGACGTAGTCCACGACCGCATTATAGGCGCAGAGGACGCTCTTGCCGTTTAGCTGGACCGCCTTCGTCACTTCCTCCAAGCGGTTGTTCCACAGCGTCTTCAAATCGACTCTAATGCGCGGCATGGTTTCCATAACTGCCGCGGGTTTAAAACTTGTTTTGCTCCCCCGCGAATCAGCCGCATTGAGGCGGTTGGAGGGTGGTTGGAAAGGAGCATTGCAGCGTGCGCTGGCCTCCGGGCGCAAAAAATAAAAGCAGGTTCGGTTCCTTGGAATGGCATGGATGCGCTTCTCCTCCTCATTGCCGCCGGCGTCGTCGGCGCCTACTGTGGGGAATGGCTGGCCGACGCCATTGACCCGTGGTCAAACAACACGTTGTTCGTTGCCCTCCTTTTCGCCATCGGCGCCTACGCGCTCGGATTCGCTTGAATCACGCGGGCGTCTGGGCATTCCAGCAACGTTTTTATATCCCGGCAGCCCTTTTCATGCGGACAGCGGTCATAGGAGGGGTGTGATACCCGTTCCCGTCTCGAACACGGAAGTAAAGCCCCCTTGCGACCGTGCCGGTACTGGAGTAATTCCGGGAAAGCTGGTTACCGCTGCCACTCATATTTTTTAACCACTCCAGCTTAATGCGGTGAGGCGCTTCCATGCCGATTCCGCACCCGTTCATGATCACTTTCGCAGTAGCGCTGGCTGCAACCGCGGTTTTAGTCCCGTTCCTCGTAAGGAAACTTGATTTCGCGGGATTCGTCGGCGTGGACTTGAACAAGGTGCGAAAGCGTTTTTCCAAGCCCGAGCTCGAGCGGCTCAAGCGAAGCGGCTTCAAGGGCCTTCCGACAGTCCCGCGCGCCGGCGGCATTGCAATGGTCTTCGGCTACTGCGCCGCAATCCTGTTGTCGCTGTGGCTCCTTCCCCTGAAAGAGGTTCCGCTCCTCCTCGCCGGGCTGCTGGCAGTCTGCCTCGTTTCAATGATTGGAATAATAGAGGACTTCCTGCCTGTGAGGCAGGTGTGGCGGATGCTGTTACCGGCTTTTGCCGCGCTTCCCCTCATTTTCATCGGCGCAGGCAACCCTGCGATGGTACTCCCATTCGTAGGGGAAGTCAACTTCGGCCTCGCTTATTTCTTCGTCCTCGTGCCCATCGGGGTTATTGCCGCATCCAACCTTGTCAACCTCTTGGCTGGCTTCAACGGCATTGAGGCAGGAACGGGCGCGGTGGCGGCGGCCGCATTGTTTTTAATCGCGTACATGCAAGGCAGGCCCGACGCGGCTTTTCTAGCGGCCGCGTTGTTCGGCGTGTGCGCCGCTTTCCTGTTGTTCAACTGGTTTCCCGCCAAGATTTTCCCGGGCAACTCCGGAACGTACCTCATCGGCGGCGCGATTGCGGCAATCGTGGTCATCGGAAACATGGAGAAGGCCGGAATGATTGTCTTGGCGCCGCAGATAGTTGAATTCTTTTTCAAGGCAGGCAATTGGTTCAGGGCGGAGAACTTCGGCGTCCTCCAAAAAGACGGTACGCTGAAGCACGACGGCCCCGCCGGTTCCCTCACCCACCTGGCGATGCGCCTGCACCTGACCGAGCCGCAGCTTACGGCGCTGTTCATCTGCATCCAATTTGTTTTCGGCGCGCTCGCAGTACTCTCGACGCTCTGATTTCCCATCAGTTTAGGACCTTGAAGTCGACTACTGACTGGACCACGTAGGGTGCATAAGGCCTGACAACGCGTTTGAACAGGATTTTGCAGTTTCTCTTGTTCCGCGCGCACGCCGCCTTCACTTTTTCCGCCGCCGGCGCAGCCGGGTCCAGCGGTTTCCTCGTTTTTTCGTCGCGAACCGGCCCGAAGCAGTAAAAGTGGATTATGCATCCTTTGGCTGCTGCGGCGAGAGCCGCGTCAAGGAAGTCCTCGCCGGTATGAGGGAGGGGCATCGTTATCCGGTCAGCCCAGCCCCTGAATTTGGCGGGCGCGGTTTTTTTCACGTCGCCTTCAATTATTTCAACAAGCACCTTGTTCGCTGCCGCGTTCGCGCGCATGTATTTCACCGCGTCCGGGTTCAACTCTATGGCCGCTACTTTTGCCTTCGGCTGTTTTTTCGCAATCACGATCGGGTAGGGGCCGACGCCCGCGAAAAGCGCTAGGACTTTTTCACCCGGCTTCACGAGGCCCGCGATGCGTTCCCGTTCAAACGAGAGGCGGGGGGAAAAGAAAACCTTAGAGACGTCAAGCCTGAAACTGCACCCGCTTTCGCGGTAAATTGTTTCAGTCCTCTTTTCGCCGGCGATTATTTCAAGCGGAGTGGTCCGGTATTCGCCCTCGAGGCCGCCGGTCTGCCTTGCCACGACCTTGAACCGCGGGTTCGACTCCATCAATGCCTTTGCAATTGTTTTCTTTTTCGCGAGGAGCTCGTCCGGGATTTGGATTATCGCGATGTCTCCGATTGAGTCGAATGAGGAAATGAGTGTTTCAAGCTGTTTTTTTGAAAACCCTGCGCGCGCCAGCAATTCCTTCAATGGCAGCGGCTTTGAAGACGCCTTGAACGAGGCTGAAACCATTTTGAAGGCGAACGGGAGCTTGAACTTGCGCGAAACCACTGGAAGCAGGAGGCTGTCCTTTGCGGCCTTGAATTCCATTCCCCTGGCGAGCACGCCCTGGTCTGCGAGGAGGACGCGGGCTTTTTCACCCATTTCCAGGGCGACTTTTGCGGCGAGCATTAAACGCTTTCGGTGAGAGTGGTTAAAAAAACGCGCGCGGTGGGAAATGCATGGACGCCGGCGAGTGGATTGCGGGTTTCGTGCGCGAGCACTTCGTGAACCCGTTGCAGTACCCGGACAAGTACGCGCCTTACAACGCGGTGAATACCGTCGTTTACGCGGCGGTTGCGCTTGCCGCGGTTTACCTGATTTTCAAGGGCCTCAAGCGCCTCGGGATAAGGATAAACGACGGGTTTTACTTCGCCATCGCGCCGTTCGTCGTTTTCGGCGCCGCGGTGCGGGTGGTTGTTGACGCAGGAATCCTGCCGCGCAGCATGGAATTGTTTGGCCAGACTGTTTACCCGTTCGTTACCCCCGGGATATACTTCGTCATTTTCGCAGTAGTGGTTGCAGGCATTTTTGCCTCGCTTGCTCTCGATGGTCAGCGGGGGAAGAAGGCGGTTTGGTGGCTTCGGGCGATTGGAACGGTTTTTGCACTCGCGGCACTGGCAGTCGTCGCTCCGCTACTCAAGTTCTTTCCTCACGGTATCCTGATCGTCCTGCTTGGCCTGCTCGGTTTGGGCGCGTTGATGGCTGTGGAAAAGTTCTGGAAACGGAAATTTTCCCTCATCGAGCGCTTCACCGCGTTTTCCCAGTGTTTTGACGGCGCCGCGACTTTCGTGGGCGTCGGAATCGGCACCCCTGCCGCGGCTTACGGGGAACAGCACGTGGTCGGCAACCTGTTGATAGGCGCTTTCGGCAACCCGCTTGCGTTCTATGCAGTCAAGGTCGCTTTCGCGCTCGCAGTAGTACTGTTTCTGAGAACTCAGTACAGCGAAAGGAAAGGCGGGGAATTGGAGGAAAAGAACTATATCCTACTCCTCATCACGATTTTCGGGCTCGCGCCAGGCGCGCGCGACGCGTTGAGGATAGTTGCAGGGGTATGATTGTTTATCCTGGCACGGGGTGGTTTGGTGAATGACGCGGAAGCGACGGACATCGTGAAATATTTCTATGAACTCGGGCAGTTGCGGTTCGTCAAGCGGGCGGGCTGGTGGGTCGCGAAAGTCCGGGATCCTGAAAACGTGGCGCAGCACTCGTTCCGGGCTGCCGCAATCGCTTACGTGCTGGCGCGGCTTGAAAACCACCCTGAACCAGAGAAAATAGCGCTCAAAGCGCTTTTCCACGACGTGCACGAGGTGCGCCTAATGGACCGCCACAAGATAAGCAGCAATTATTTGAAGACGCCGCGCGAGGTGACGGAACGGGTTGAAAGGGAGCAGTGCTCTAGGATTCCGGCCGGCATTGGCGGCGACATTTTCAGGCTGCTGAATGAAAATGACCCGGTTGCAAACGCGATTGCCAAGGACGCCGACTATTTGGACATAATCCTTGCCGCGCGCGAATACTGCGATGTCGGCTACAAGGACGCGTGGGACTGGATTGAAAGGGCGTCAAGCGACCGGGTGCTCAAGACCAAGTCTGCGAGAACGCTGGCTGCGAAAATAAAGAAAACCGATTCCGGCTCGTGGTGGCGCGGCCTCAAGGAAAAAGTCAGGTGAGCCGGCTGCTGGAAAGCAGCCTAACCGTGCTTTGCGCCCTTTAGCATCTGGAGCTCGGCTTGGATTTCCACGAGTTCCCGCTCCTTGTCCGCCCACACTTTTCCGAAAACGCTGTCGGAAATCTCGCGTTTCATGAAGCGCATTTTCAGTATTTTAAGCTCGGCTTCGACCCGCCTACTCCTTTTCACGAGGCCGTGCACCACCAACTCCTCTATTTTCTCCACCGCGCCCTCGACCCGCGCCTCCTTTTCCGCCAGCACCGGGTAAACCCGGTAAAACAGGTACAGCCCGTACGCCGCGGAGGTGAAGAACAGCGCCTGCGCCGCCTCAGTGGCGTAGAAGACGTTGACGCCGAACTCTTTTTCCATCACGCCGAGGACGATGCTGGTGAAGAATAGGTAGAAGGCTGCGCTTATGAACATCAGCGGTTTCGCGAGCGCGGTTTTCCTGAAGAATGAAAAAACACGGTAGGCCGCGATGAAGACGATGCCGCTGAGTACCACTGCAGCAAGTTCAACCGCGGTTCCCAACTGGACCATGAGTGAATAAAATCAGGCCGTCTTGATAAACCTGTTTGCCTCGGTTTTCCCGTCGCGACACAACAGCACGACGCGCGAGGGAACATGCTCGTCTGCAGCGCGGTAGCCGCATTCGCTTGCAAGTTCGCCTGCAAACGAGGTTATTTCCTCGTGGGAAGGCATCGCATCCACCCCGAGGCGTTTCCTGGAACTGCCGAGCGCCATCCAAGCCTTTGCCTCCACGTAGTCTGCGCCTGCGCGCGAAACGAGTTCTGCGTAGCCTCCGGCGTTTTCCATGTTCAAGCCTTTTGCAAGAGTCATTCGCAGCACCGTCCGCGTGCGGTTGCGGAGTTTTTTCATCAAGTCAAGCGACTGGAGGAATGCTTCCCAGCCGGTAGCTGAACCACAGACCTTTTGGAAGTTCTTTTCGTCAAAAAAAGTCAGGGAGAGGTAAAGTTGGGTCGGCAGCGAATCCTCTTCGGCGAGGCGTCCAATCATTTCCGGATGCGCGCCGTTGGAGACGAGGAACGAAGTCATTTTCCTTGCCCTGATTTCCCGAACCAGTTCCGGGAGCCGCGGGTAGAGCGTGCCTTCGCCCATAAGGGAAATCGCCACGTGCCGCGGTTCCTGGGCCTCGCGCCATTTCCCGGCATCGGTTTTGGGATTGCCGGGGAAACCGTTGAGGAGTTTTTTCTGCGCCTGCACTGCTTCGTCAAGGACTGTTTTCGGGTCGTCCGCCGGGCCGCGCCATTGCTTGAGGAAGTCGTTTGTCCTCCAGCAGTGGACACACTTGTAGTCGCAGAACTGCATGGAGACGCTGAGTTGGAGGCACCGCCACGACGCGATTCCGTAGAACTTGTTCTTGTAGCACGCTTCGCCGCCCAGGATGCTTTTCCTGCACCACAGGCACGCCTTTATCGCGGAGTGCTTGGACGGGCCCACGAAAGCATAGCCGGCTTTTTGGAGCCTTGAAAAATAATCCTGTGAAAACAATTGCTGGTCCTGCATGGAAAAATAGGGCGTTGGCTGTTTTTATGCCTTCTAAGAGACAAAAAGCAGTATTGGTTCTTTCCGGAACCTTATTTTTCCGCGCCTTCCTGGGACTGCCCGACCGGGATTTCCACGAAACGCACGTTTTCGCCGTCGGTTGTGTAAATGACCCTCACCACGCCTGAAACGAGCTGGGCGTCGTTGAGCTTGTCCATGAACGACAGGGTCACGTCTTCCTTCACGCCTACTGCACCTTCGAAAACGGCGTCAACCGGGTTAAAACCCTCTTTTTTCAGGGCTTCGATGATCTTGAGGACCTCTTCTTTTATCTTCATCCGTAACCACCGCGTTCATCACCTGCCAGAGGTTTAAATACCTTGGCCACCCTTTAGGGAGCCTATGGCGCGGTTTTAGAAAAGAATAAAAAAGCCGGGGCACGAAACTTTTTAAACAACTCAAGCCTTATACAAAAACGGGTTTTTGAAGGAGATGATGTTCATGGTAAAGTACGCGATTGCAAAGCAACTGGCGGGAAAACGCATCATAACGACCGACGGCGAGGAACTCGGAAGGGTCATTGACCTTTACGTGAACGAACTAAACGGGAAAATAGAGTCGGTCCTGATTGAACCGAACCCCGACTCGTCGCTCGCGGTCCGCGCCAAGCAAGAAGGCGCCGGAATGATTACCGTTCCGTACAGCGCCGTGCTCGACGTTAAGGACGTAATGGTAGTGGACAGGCGCGGCCTCACCGCCTGAGTCCAGCACACTTTAAAACCAGGCCTGTTTTTTCCCTTTCATGTTGTGGAGCGAAGCACTTGCCACAGACGCCTTCCTGCTCCTGGCGGCAATTGTCCTAATTTACCTGATGTACAACGCGTCAGTGAAGCTCGCCAAGCAAAAAAACATACCCAGTACGTGGCTCTTCGCCCTCAGGACAGTCACGCTCGGCGAATGCATAATACTCATTTACGCGATAGTTGACATCCCGTGGACGGTAATCACACTGTATTTTCCGGACCTCGTCTTCCTCAGCGTATTCAAGTACCTATTCATATACGTCATCCTATCGGCAGTAATCGTGGCTCCTGCGGTCAACCAGATACTAAGGGTTCCGTTTGCGCAGCGCGAGCGCGATAAAAACCTGTTATACGATTCAAGGAGCGACCTTCTCCAGGAACTCAAGATAGTGACGTCGAAGTTCCTGAAGAAGCAAATGCCCGAAAAAGTGTTCGTGGACATTTCAAGCGACTTGGAAATCAAAATCGCATCAATAGAGGCCAAGCTTGAAAAACTGAGGATCGCGACAGAACCCGACATGTTCAAGGAGCTGTTCAAGCCATAGGCGAAGGCGGCGGGTTTTTTATTCACAAAAAGAGTTGGGTCAAACATGGTTTCGGACGACATCGTGGAATACGCTGCCCAAAACCTTTCCAAGGGCTACACGCC
>JAPLXB010000053.1 GCA_026396285.1 Microcaldota archaeon | reverse complement strand
TCAAAACCATTTCCCCAGTTTTTCCTGGTCCGAGTCAACGGGTTCCTTGAAGGCGCGGGCGAGCGCGTTTTCCACGCGTTCCGTTGAAAAATCGTGTTCCCCGGCCATGAAGCCGATGACTTTCTCCCGGTCGGGCGCGCGGGCCGCGATTTCGCCTTCCCCGACTTTTTTCACGCGCGGGTGCAGGAACGCCTGCTCCACTTCCGCAAAGTCGGCGTCTATCTTCAATTCCTTTGTTATGGCGTCCAGTGAATCGTGTTTTTGCACGAGCTTCAGGCCTTTTTTCGCGCCGATGCCGCGCACGCCCTCGTTGTAATCCGTCCCGCACAAGAGGCCTATCCACACGAGTTTCTCCCGCGTGATGCCCAGGGCGGACAGGTTTTCCTGGAGGTCGATTTTTTCCGGCGAAACGTCGACGTAAGCGTTTTTGCGCGGCAGTTTCCGGCGGCCCGCGGTTGCGAGATTCCTCACGAGCACCGGCGAACCGAACAGCAGGGAATCAAGGTCCTGTGACCCCGTGGCAATGGCCTGGCCGGCTGCGCACATGGCTGCGCACTGCGCCTCGCCTTCGGACGGCGCCTGGACCCACGGGACGCCGAGCATGTCGAGGAGTTTCTTGGATTCCTCCACGAACTGGGGCGTGAGGCGGACGGTGCGCTGGACGAGCCGCGCAGCATCCTCGGCCCTTCCCTCTTCAACTGCCTGTTTCCACTGCGTTTCGGCTTCTGCCTTTCGTTTGACGCGTTCCTCTATCGCTTTTTTCTTCAGGAGCGGGGGTTCGCCGTCAAACACGTACACGGGCTTGACTCCTTTCTCGATGAAGCCGCACGTGCGGTAGAACAAGCCGGTGATGTGGGACGTCACCCTGCCTTTGGAGTCAAGGAGGGGCGTGCCGTCCGGCTGCCTGATGATGGTGAGGAACTGGTAGAGGGTGTTGTAGGCGTCTATCGCCATCCTTCCCCTGAGTTCCTGGAAGTTCGTCACGTGCCTTACGAGGATGTCCTTGATGTCAACGCCCATGCAGTCCACTTCCCTCGGTCCGCTTCCCTTGCGCGCTTTTTCCCGCCGGCTTTTTCCTGAGGTTTTGGACGCGCGAATAGTTAATTAAATGTTTGCGCAGTTTAGTTTTCCTGCCTGCGGAAAACGGTTTTTGCGCGGGCGGCGTTTTTGCAGGGGTTTGCGTTTTTGCGGCGGGGGGTTCAATTGGAGTATTGCCACGTTTGCGGCGCGCCCGCGGAAACCGAGGCGTTCCTTGAAGGAGCGAAGGTTTGGGTGTGCGGCAGGTGCGTGAAGTTCGGCAAGGCGGTTGGGGCAAAGCCCGCTGCAAGGGCGGCTGTTCCAATGGCGTTTCCGGCAGGGGGCGGCGCGGGCGGCAGGTTCGGCGGCTCCGGCGGCTTCCGTTCCCCGGTTGCGCGGGCGCCTGCGCGGATGAGGACCATGTCCGTCGTCGACGGTTTCGGCGCTGCAGTCAAGGGGGCGCGCGAGGCAAGGAAACTTTCGGCCGGGGATTTGGCGAAAAAGCTTTTCGTGAACGAGAAGGAGCTTGCGAAAATAGAGCGCGAGGAACTGCGGCCCACCGAAGCCGTGGCGAAGAAGCTTGAGCGCGAACTCGGGATAAAACTGCTCGGGGAAGAAGCTGACGAGTGACTTGTTTCAGTAATTCTCGTGGTGGATTTTTTTGGCGAAGAAACCGGCGAAAACAACGGGGAAGAAGAGAACCTGGCGCCCGCGGGCCATCGGGTGGGGCGAGCGGGGCAAGGCGCTGGCAGTCGGCTTGGTGGCGGCGGCCGCGTTTTTTGCGACCGCGTTTTCGGACTTGGGTGTTTACCTGAAGGTCGTGCTGGCCCTCGCGGTGCTGTGCGTTTCCGGAATCCTCATTGAAAGAATCACTGGGTGGCAGGGGTGGAACGGCCTGCTGCTGATCAGGGGGAAGAAGGGTTTCGGCCTCATGACCTGGGTTGGCGAGTCTTTTCCCGGCGCATGCAGGGCAGTAACCGACTACGGCCTTGCGCTGTGCTTCGGCATCCCGTACTCGTGGTGGGTTTTCCGCTCGCCGCGCAAGGTCGCCGCGCACGCAGTCGTCCAAGTGGCTGTCGCGTGGCTCATCACCGAAGGCACCCGGTATTCCCTTCCGCCGTGGCTGGCGAGCCTCGTGGTCCTGCCGCTGCCGGCGTGGCTCCTTGGCGCCGCGTTCTTCCTCTTCGGCTTCCTTGGATACGGCTACCTCCTCATCGCGTTAAACGCGTTCAAGATCGCGACTGTTCCGGACACGCCGCCGGGCCTCATGCTCGTCATCCCGGGAGTGACGCTGCCGCTGGTGGAGGGGGTAATCGCCATCGCGGTGGTTGCCGCGGTGCACGAGGTGGCCCACGGCATAATGTGCGTGGTTGAAAAGCTTGACTTGAAGAACTCGGGCGTCGTGCTCCTCGGCTTCCTGCCGGTCGGGGCTTTCGTGGAACCGGACGAGGAGAAGTTCAAGAAAATCGCGCTCTTGAAGAAGCGCAGGATACTCGTCGCGGGCAGCACCTCGAACTTCATTTTCTTCATCGTTTTCCTCATACTCTTCCAGGGGGCGCTCGCGGGCCTCGCCTTCTCCACTGGCGGGGTGCAGGTTGCCGGCGTGCTGGAAAACAGCAGCGCCTACGGCGTGCTTGAGACGGGCGAATCAATCATTGCAGTCAACGGCGCGCAGGTGAAGGGCATCACCGACTTGTCGGCGGCGCTTGCGCCTCTTTCGCAGAACCAGTCCATTGCCTTGCAGACGGACCGGGGGGTCAAGGAGCTGGTGTTGGGCGAAGGCGGGCGGATTGGGATAATGATCCAGGTCGTGCCTGCGGCGGGGTTGGGGTGGCTGTTTGACTTGTCCGGGTTCCTTTCCTACCTTTTCCTGCTGACGTCAATCATCAACCTGGGGCTCGCGGTGTTCAACATATTGCCGGTGTTCATCACGGACGGCCACCAAATCGTCCGCGAGGAAGTCGCGGCGGTCCTGGGCAGGAGGCGCGCCGCCTTGGCTGGAAAGATTTCAAAGGCAGTCGGGTTCGCGACCCTTGCGCTCGTGGCAGTCAACATAATTTTGCCGTGGATTCTCCAGAACATTTAAAGCACTTTACTGGATGCAGGGGGGTTCGGAACCGGCCGCAGGGGAAACGGGGGAAAGCCGGGGCCGGGGTTCGGGGGGAAAAAGTTATTTAATTCATCGCCCGCTAATGACGACTTGGTTCCAGGCGCGTTTTACAAGGGGGGCAAGGGTGGTTCAAGATGGCTGTCGCTGAACTGAAGGAAATAATCGAGTCGCCGCTCGTCGTCCAAGAGGACGAGTCGTTGTCAAAAGCAATCGGTTTGCTCAGGGAGAACCAGGCGTACGGCGTGTTCGTCGTGTCCCAGGGGAGGTTTTTGGGCGTCATTGACGACCGCAGCCTCTTGAAGTTCGACGGCGACGCGGAAAGGACCAAGTGCGGGAAACTCGTCAAAAGGACGCCGGTGCTTTCGGACAATTCGTCGCCCGAGGAAGTGGTGGCGGGGTTCATCAACAGCGAGGCGACAGTCCTTCCGTTGGTGAGGAACGAGCGCCTCGTGGGAAGCATCACGCGCAGGAACGCCTTGAAACTCCTCACTGACTCGCCGGCGATAACCGGCAAGCGCGTCGCGGACGTCATGCGTTCCCCGCCGGTGACTTTCCCGGACGAGGGGACGGTGGCGCAGGCGGTTGCGGCAATGAGGGGAAACAGGGTGTATCGCCTCGTGGTCACGGATTCTCGCGGCAGGCTTGCGGGAGTGTTTTCCTCATACGACCTCGCGGTCAAAGTCAAGTCCTATGGCGGCCAGCCGTTCAGGGGCAGTTCCTTCCGTCCGACAGCGGAAGAGGACGTGACCGGCGAAAAGGTGGCGAACGTGATGTCCACGGAAGTGGTCACCATCAGGCCGGACGCGCCGCTGAAGGAAGCGGTGAGAATCATGATTGAGAACAACCTCCGCGCGCTCGTGGTGGTAAAGGAGAACAAGCCCGCGGGCATCGTTTCCGCCAAGAACGTGTTCGAGGCGTGCCTCGTGGGCAAGCCGCTCAACGTTTTCGTGCACGGCCTTGCGCCGGACGACCGGATAATCAAGCAGTCCATAATCGACGAGGGCTCGGCGTTTTTGGAGCGCTTGAGGAAGTTCGTGCCCCTTGCGCCGCAGGACGCGCTGGACATGCACGTGAAGACGAGCCGCGAAGGGTACAAGAAGAGGTTTGAAATCAAGAGCAGGCTCACGGTCCAGGGGAAGGTGTTCGCGTCGCGGGCGCCGCCGGACATTGACGAGCACAGGGACAACTGGGACGCGCACCTCGCGGTCCGCGAGTCCTTGGATGAATTGGAGAAAATCGTCGTGAAAACCGTGAAGCGGCGGCCGAAGAGGGAGCGCTTCCAGCAGCACAGGATAAAATGAACGGCGGAATTCGGCGTTTGTGGAAAAATTGCGGAAAAAAAATTCCGTGAATATTCCGTGAAAAAAGTAAAAAAACTTTCAGGGGTGGTGGGTTTGAACAGGAAGGCGTTGGCGGCGAGCGCGATAGCGCTCGGGGTTTTGCTGATTGCGATAGGCGTTTACCAGGTGAACCAGCAGATGGTTTCCGCGGCGACCGCTTCGTCGACGCTGCAGTCCTTCAGCCAGCTTGGCGCTGAGGCGGAGCCGTATGCCACGCAGTTGCAGACGAGCATGGCGCAGGTTTCGGGCGCGCTCACGCAGGCGATTTTCCTTGACTTCGCCGTAGGCGCGGTGCTGCTGCTGGCGGGATTGTTGCTGTGTCCTGACAGGTAGGCTGAAAACAACCGCTTCCGGGGAAAGGGTCCGGCGGGGGCTTTAGAGTCTCATTCGCTGGCGGCCGGGCACCGCGTGCCTGAGGAAAGTTTCCTGGGCTTTTGCCAGCGCTTTCTGGAGCCGCGTTGCCGGGACGAGGACTATGTCGCCCTTGCTGTTCACGTACGCGAAGGGATGGGTTTGCCGGACTTTTTCCACTTTTATCTCGCCTTTCTTGTCCAAGACGCCCATGCGCCTGACTGCTTCCCCGACAAGGGAAGTGCGGTCGCGGATTTCCGGTCCGGCCACTTTGTATGCGGCGAGCGGTGACGCCAGCGCAATGGCGGCGGCAACCGCTTCTGCGCGCCCCTTTACCGCGCCCACTTTTACGGTCATGCCGGCGGCAAGTGAAAACGGGGAGAACACGCCTGTGACGACTGCCCTGTCCAGCCTTTTTTCCACCAAGCCCGCCACTTTTTCCTTGACCGACTGGTGTAAGTCATTGTATTTGACGACTATCGGCTTCGGTACCGGCACCTCAACCACCAAAGGCTTCTATACGCAATAATTTATATATTTGAGGGCGGTAAAGCCTCCGGGTTTCCCGGATTCTGGCTGATTCAGGCGTTTTCCGGGTTTTTGGTGGGCTTAGTGGCAATGACCAAGGTTCGCAAGCGCGACGGCAGAGTGGTTGAATTTGAGCCGAAGAAGACGGCGTCAGCCATTTACAAGGCGTTTTCGTCCGTCGGCAAGGCGGACATGAAGCTGGCTGAAAAGCTCGCTGGCCAGGCAATGGTGGTGCTGGGCGAGCGTTTTGCGAACAAGGTTCCTGGCGTCGAAGACGTGCAGGACGCGGTTGAAACAGTCCTCATAAACGGCGGATACGCCGACGTCGCCAAGGCCTTCATTTTGTACCGGTGGAAGCGCACCGAGGAGCGCGATGCAAAGCACTTCCTCGGCGTGGAGGATGTATTGAAGCTGAGCGTGAACGCCATCCGCGTCCTCCGCAGGAGGTATTTCAAAAAGGATGAACGGGGTAACCCGGCTGAGACGCCTGCCCAGATGTTCCGCCGCGTTGCAAACGCGGTTGCGGCGCCTGACGGGAAGCAAAAGGGCGGCGTGGAAAAAGCCGCGGAAGAGTTTTACCACCTGATGGCCTCGCTTGAGTTCCTCCCGAATTCGCCCACGCTCATGAACGCGGGCACCCCTATCGGCCAGCTGGCGGCGTGTTTTGTCCTGCCCGTGCCTGATTCCATGGAAGGGATTTTTGACGCGCTCAAGAACGCGGCGCTCATCCACCAGTCCGGCGGCGGAGTCGGATACTCTTTTTCCCACCTGAGGCCCAAGGGCGACCGCGTGAAGTCGACGATGGGCGTCGCGTCGGGGCCGCTGTCGTTCATGCGCGTGTTCGACATGGCGACCGACGTGGTGAAGCAGGGCGGGCGCAGGCGGGGCGCGAACATGGGGATACTGGCCGTCACGCACCCGGACGTGCTGGAGTTCGCCACCGCCAAGGGCCAGGAGGGTTTCCTCCAGAACTTCAACCTCTCGATTTCGGCCACGGACGAGTTCATGAAAGCGGTTGCTGAAAACGAGGAATACCCGCTCGTCAACCCGAGGGCGGGGACGCCGGTGAAGTGGCTCAAGGCAAGGGATGTTTTTGACTTGGTTGCGACGATGGCGTGGAGGACGGGCGACCCGGGAATGGTTTTCATCGACGAAATCAACCGCCACAACCCGACGCCCGCGGTCGGGGCCATTGAGGCGACCAACCCGTGCGGCGAACAGCCCCTGCTGCCGTTCGAGTCGTGCGTCCTCGGCTCGGTGAACGCGGCAAAGGCCGTTTCCGGGAAGAAAATCGACTGGGCGAAGCTCAGGAAAAACATTCATTCCGCAATGCATTTCCTTGACAACGTCATTGACGTGACGAAGTTCCCGACGCCGCAGACGGAAAAAATCGTGAAAGCCAACCGCAAAATCGGGTTGGGCGTCATGGGCTTCGCCGACATGCTGATCCGCCTCGGGATACCGTACGATTCGCCGAAGGCGCTCCAGGCCGCGGAAAAACTCATGGCTTTCGTTGCAAGGGAGTCCAAGAACGCGTCCGCGGACCTGGCGAAAAAGCGCGGCAAGTTCCCAAATTTTGGCAAGAGTATCTGGAAAAAGAAGTTCACGCGCCTCCGCAACGCGACCACGAACACCATCGCACCGACGGGCACGATAAGCATAATCGCCAACTGCTCCAGCGGCATAGAACCGTTGTTTGCAGTCGCGTTTGTCAGGGAGGTCATGGACGGCACGCGACTGCTGGAAGTGAGCCCGGAGTTCGAGGCGGTGGCGCGCAAGCGCAAGTTCTATTCCAAGGAATTGATGATGAAGATAGCGAAGCGCGGCAGCGTGCAGGGGATGCGCGAGGTGCCGAAGGACGTCCAGCGCCTGTTCGTGACCGCACTCGATATTGCGCCGGAATGGCACGTGCGCATGCAGGCAGCGTTCCAGAAGCACGTGGACAACGCGGTTTCAAAGACCGTCAACCTGAAGAGGGACGCGACTGTCGAGGACGTGAAGAAAATCTACCTCCTGGCGCACGAGCTTAAGTGCAAGGGCATCACCGTCTACCGTTACGGTAGCAGGAAGGAGCAGGTGCTTTACATCGGCGCGCAGGAGGAGATGGCGGAAGAGGACAGCGTCAGGGCCGGGTCGGAGTATTCCGGCGGGTGCCCGGCGGGCGAATGCGTCTTCTGACTTTTTCCAATTGAATCGTTGAAGGTGGCTCGGCTATGGCGGGGAAACAAAAAAAATCCGGGGGCATAGAGGGAAAGTACGTCCACGTCTACACCGGGGACGGGGGCGGGAAGACGACGAGCGCATTGGGCTTGTGCCTGCGCGCCATCGGCCACGGCCACCGCGCCGCGGTAATCCAGTTCATGAAAGGGCGCAAGGACATCGGCGAATACAAGGCGCGCGCGCGCCTCGCGCCGTATTATGACATCCGGCAGTTCGGGCGCACGGGCTGGGTGGACTTGAAGAACCCGTCCAAGGCGGACGTGGCGCTCGCGCACAAGGGCCTCGCGTACGCGCGGAAACTGCTGGAATCAAAGAAGAAGCCGGATGTGCTGGTGCTGGATGAAATCAACATCGCCGCCGCATACGGCCTGGTGGGCGTGGGCGAAGTGCTGGAGTTGCTGGACGAGGTGCCTGACAACACGTGGGTCGTGCTCACGGGGAGGCAGGCGCCACCGCAGTTCATCAACCGCGCGGACTACGTGACCGAGTTCGTGGAAGTGAAGCACCCGTTCGTGAAAGGCGTGCCCGCCCACAAGGGGATAGAGTACTGAACCGGGTTCCGGCCGGCGGCCCGCGCTAGGTTCCGGACTCCTGTGCCGCAATTTTCTTGGATTCCTCGAAGTGTTCGCGGGATTTCCTGAGGAGCAGCGCGACCTTCTTCAAGTCGGTTTCCGGGTTGACCAGGATTTCCATTTCATTGCCGTTTACCGCGGCCAGTTCCCTTCCCCTGCCTCCGACTATCTTGTGGCCGAGGACGGCGAACCACTGCCTGTTCCCCGCATCGTCATTCTCCGCGATTTCCTTGAAGTGCTCCAGGAGGTCCGGGAAGTCCCCGCGGAAGTTCAAGTTGATTCCAAAAACCACGTTCTTGTCCTTCTTGCCTGAAACAACGTTGAATTTCACCGCCCCGCCGCCGGTTTCGCCGCCCGCGCCGGCCGGCAAGTGGTCCAGCCCGTCGTGCCTGCCGATTTCCTGCAGCAGCGCCTTGAAGTCCCTGGTCTTCGGGTGTTCCGATTCCGCGAACTCCCTGACGCGGTCGTGCAAATTCACTTCAGCGACGACAGCGTCCAGCTTAATCTTCAGGCGCTCCTCTTTCTTCAGGCCCCCCTCTTCCGGCAGTTTCGCCTGCTTGTTGCCCAGCATGCTTTTCAGCGATGAAATGAACGACGGCCTTTCGTCGCGAAGCGTTTTGAGGCCAAGTATCTTTGCCCGGATTAAGGGATTTTCGAAGTAAAGGTGCGACGGGACGTTGTACTGGTTTAGCGCCGCGATGAGGCCGTCAACGTTCACGCGCGTGCCGTGTTCCCTGAGTTTGTCAAGCGCGGCGTTCAAGTCCCTTTCCATTCCCTTCTCCCTTGCCGCGCTGCCCAAGTGTTTTTCCAAGGCGTTCTCGTGCACTTCCAGGAGCTGGGCCGGGTCCTCTGGCAGTTTCCCAAGGCGCGCAACCTTCACCCTGACGCCCGAGGAGCTGACCGTCGTTTCCGGAATGCCGTATTTTTCGACAAGGATTTTCTCGAGGGCTCCGCGGTTCACCTTCGTCCCAAGGGTCGCGAGCTCGTTGAGCGCCTTGTCCAGCGCAGCGTCCCGGTCGAGCCTGGTTTTGCCGCCCAGGTTCTTACTGAGGATGTTGAAGTGCTTCCTCGCCAGCCGCGTCCTGTCCTCCGGGAGGTTGGCTAGGCCGGCGATTTTTGCAGCGAGCCCGAGTTTCGCGAGTTTAGGGTTTTGCCT
>JAPLXB010000026.1 GCA_026396285.1 Microcaldota archaeon | reverse complement strand
CGGCTGCCACGGGCACCCGCGCGGAACCGCGGCCGGAGCAAGGGCAATCAGGCAGGCACTGGACGCAACGCTCCAGCAAATTCCGTTGAAGGAATACGCAAAAAGCCATGAAGAACTCGCCCAAGCAATAAAAAAATGGGGGGTTATTTAGCGAAAAAACTGAATGCAACCTTTATGAAGTTGCAGCAGTCTCAATAAATCATGTTAATTTGTTTTATTTCAAATCGAGCAGAACTTTTGCAAGAA
The DNA here is from genome assembly GCA_026396285.1 of Microcaldota archaeon. Taxonomy (GTDB): domain Archaea; phylum Micrarchaeota; class Micrarchaeia; order Norongarragalinales; family JAPLXB01; genus JAPLXB01. The sequence goes on along the minus strand of JAPLXB010000026.1, from coordinate 22,496 downwards.
AACCTTCCCAGTTATTTTGATAAGGCGCGAGAGCTAAACGAGCAAGTTACTTTTTTAATAATTAATGATGCAGCATCATTTGAAAAAAATAAACCGTTTTTAGATGAGTATAGACAAAAAACAAGCACCTGTATTATTCACATCTGTGAAAATACTGCAAGAAATTTTGCTAAAGAAGTAGGCGCAGATTTATTTTTTTCAGGAAAATACGGCGGAAATCGGAATATAGGCCTAGTTTTTTCGAGTTTACTGCATGAAAATATCCTGTTCTTTGATGATGATACTGCCCCTCTACCAAATACCTTAAAAAAATTTAGAACCGGTTTTCAATCTAATGCTCCGGTGATTCAAGGCGGGTACCTTGGAAATGTAGGCGGCTCAATCAAACTGCTTTTTGAATTAGTAAGTACGCTACAAAATAAGTCTAACCAAAATACTGACAATACTGAACTTAGACAACGCCTTTTCAATATACTTCGCGGTCTTTCCGACTTTGTTGATGACCCGCAGAAAGTACAAGAATTATTTCTAGGCGGAAGTCTAGGAATAGCAAATGAAATATCTCAAAAGTACTGTTTTTTTCCAACGTCTTATAGGGTAGAAGACGCACTTTACATACGGTTTTTTCCGTATGTTTTTACTGATAAAGAACTTCCTGTTTTTTCTAAAGAACAAATACCGTTTGTGTTTCATAAGCGCGCTTCTAAGTCGATATCAACACTGCGCTCTGATCTAGTAAACGAAATTGAAGGAACACAGATAGGCGCGGCAATTGATTACCTTGTTCGCGCGGGCTATTCGTTACATTTGGAAAATAACTTTGCAGAAGCGCAAGTTCAATTGGCCATGAATGCTGGCAGAAAAGCAATTCATCAACTATTTCCTATAGACTTTGTTTTAAGCGGACTGGAAAAAGAAAAATTAGAAAGCAGGTTAGTATCACCAGATGATGACCAAGTTCGAAAGGAACTTTATTTACTGTTAGACATTTGCAGAAATCCGCCTCTTTTGCCAAAAACAGACCTCGTAAGTGAGATTGAAAAATTCTTTTTTTGTGAAAGAAACTGGGAGATATTTGTAACGGCATTATCGAATTCTGATTTTATAAAAAACATAACGAAAAAGAATGGTCTTTAATAGCAACTATTTTTTCATTATGGTTTAAGTGTTTAAAAAAATTCTAATACTTTTAATTTTTCTAAGCAATGTTATTTTGTCAGCAAACATAACCGTTTATCCGTCTGATATACGCTATTGTTGTCCAACCGTTAGTTGTGGAAGTCCGTTGACTGGTTATGGATCTTTTTGGTCAATAACCGCGCCACAAGGAACCATCAATTCTGCAGTTCTTTATACTAGAGACGTATGGGATGGCACCAACAATGCTTTTTCTGGATATCATATAATGAAAAATTGCCCGGCTAATTTTTGTTCTGCTAACTGTGTAATGTCGGGCGATAGTGCTGGCTGTTCTAATTTATTTGTCAGTGGCAATGGCGTAACGTGGTCTTATGGGTGGCAATCTTTTGACATAACTAGTAGTTTTCCGTCGGGAGGTTCATCAGCAATTTTCTTTTACGGGGGTAGTTTTCATTACATTTGTGGCGCGTATGTAGTGTTTGACTATACTCTACCAAACTCTCTTCCGTCGTCGCCCTTGCTCGTCTTTCCCAACGGCGGCGAAACAATTGACGACAGCGTTTCAATCCAGTGGCACGCGGCCGTCGATAATGAAACCGCACAAGGCAATTTGACGTATGATTTGGATTACTCTGGCGATGGCGGAGTCTCTTGGACTAATTTGACGCAAACCGGCCCCGGCAGCGTGTCGTGGCCCTGGAACACTACTTCGCTGCCAGAAGGCGAGGGGTACAGGGTGCGCGTGCGCGCCTTTGACGGCAGCGATTACGGACCTTTTGACTGGAGTGGAAACAATTTTTCAATCCGGCATTTTTCAGTCGTGTTTTCTGGCGCGGCGCAGGCAGGGTTTGCAGAAGCTGGCGCGCCTGTTGAATGGGTTGTGGAGGCAAGCGGTTTCGGGAGCGGTGTGTGCAATTATTCCAGCCTTCCTTTTGACACGGTTGGTTTAAGGGTGTTGGATGGCTGGGGCGCGGACGTTGTTTTTGACTCCGGCGGGGCATGGGTGGCCTGGTCGTGTAATTTGAGTGCGTCGAATTACTCGCTTCATTTCTTTACTCCGGCGCTTGCGGTTGTTGTTGGTTCCGGCATCGTTGAAGGCGGGTATTGGGTGAGGAATGTTTCAGTCGCGGGAGACGCGGCGCGCGGGGTTGAAAACGTTTCCTTCAGCGCTTCGTTGCCTGGTTACGTGCTTGGTGGAACCGAGTTTGCACGGGTGTTGAATTCAAGCGGGGAATGGGTTGACGCAACGCCGTTTTTGGGCGATATTGGGTGCGATGGGCCGGCTCCTGGTTTTTCCTCGTTTTACGTTGACGGCGCGGTGTGGCGGGTTTGCAAAAAGGATTCGGACGGCGACGGCGTTTTTGACTACTTCCGTTTTGTCGCACCCCTGGTTGGCGCGGGCGGGAGCGCGTTGGTGCAGGTTGGCGCCGTAGTGACTAGTCCTCCGGGCGGCGGGGGCCCGGGCGGTTCTGGTACGGCCACTCCTTCGCCAAGCGCGTCTGTTTCGCCGCCGCCTTCGCCAACGCCTTCTGTTTCGCCATTCCCTTCGCCCGAGGCGAACGAGACGATTGTTGAGTCTGTTGAGGAACTGAATGGCACCACGGCCATCCTAGGCCCCTCTGAGGCGGCGCCGGGGCTTGTGGTGCTTGGTTTCCTGGCTGGCAGCGGGGTGGCTAACGGGTCGGTTGAGTTGTTTGACCCGGCCGGGCGGCGTTTCGTGAGGGAAATCGGCTTGGATGGTTCGCTTGGTTTTTACTTTGACAAGGAAGGAAAGTGGGTCGTGCGCTTCGGGAACGAGACAAAGGAAATAATGGTGAGGAAGACGCGGGTTCCGGCGAGTGAAAAGATTGCGCTGGGGGACGATGGTGGTGAAGCGGCTGCTGGCGGAAGCGGGACCGGCTTGGTTGTCGGCGGTTTGGAACCGTTGTGGTACGGGCTATTGTTTTTGGCCGCGGTTGGGGCTGTGTTTGTGCTCAGGTTTTTAGGTAACCGCGTGCGCGTCGTGAAGAGTTTTTCCAACGGCAGCGTGCGATTAGAAGTGGCTGCTGGGAAGGCGTTGAAGGACTTGGTCTTGGTTGACGTGGTTCCCGAAGAGTTGGAAGTCGGGGACTTTACTGAAGGGATGTCGAGGCGGGACACGGTCACTGGCGCGGCGCTGAAGTGGAAGAAAAAGGAGTTGAAAAAGGGCGAAAAGTGGGTTGTTGGATACGTTTTGAAGAACGCCGAAGGCGCTGGGGCGGCGGGGGTTTCAAAGCTTCGGCGCGCTGAATTGAAGGCAGTGGATGAAAAGGGCGGGAAAATAAGCGTGTTCAGCAACGAGGTCGCTTTGTAGGCGGCGGGCTATTTTCGCTTGAGTTGGCGTATTCTTTTTTCAATTATTTGCAAGTTGCTGTCGTATACTTGCTGCGGCGATAGTTTTCTTGTCTTGATTTTTTCACCCAGTCCCAAAAGCCGGTTTACCAATTGTTTTGTTTGGTTCCACGCACCTTCAGAGGCCCTTTTCATGCCAAGGGCTGTTGTGCCAAGCAGTACCGCTTCCTGGGGGGAAAGCAGGATGCCGCCGATGATCGTGCCTGTGATGAAACTGGCTTTCCTAATGCGGCTTCTTCCCGTGAAGTCCTTTTCCGCCTCGCGGATTATTTCCAGTGGGAGTTTCCCGGTGCGGGCAATAGGTTCCTTGTGGCTTTCCAACAGGTTCGCGTACTTTGCGCGCTTTTCACTTGAGAACAGAATCGGCAGGTTCCTTAGCGCGGCTTTCGCGGATTCGGGGCGCTCCATGAGTTCACCCGCAGCGCGTTTTCAGGAAAGTCCTTGTTTCGCTTATTGACTCGGCCATCCCGTCGTAATACGCTTTGACGAGGTCTCCCGCGACTTGGCTGCCGGCCTCGTATGCCAGCTGCGGGTATTCTTTTGCAAGCGAGTGGAGGGAGTCCACTGCGGCCATGCCTTCGTTGACCGAATTTGACAGGAACGAGAGCGTTAGTTCGTATGCCTTGGTTTCGTTGCACGTGAAGTTTTCACTGGTCCTTATGCGGCCCGTGTTCAATGCGCCCAAATAGTACTCGTTGGATGACAGCAGGTGCTGGAGTATTTCCGCGTTTTTCTTGAGGAAAACTGTTTCATTCGCTTCCGCGTCAAGGGACTGCAGGTGGCTTGAGTATGCGGCGAGGTTTGCCTTGTCGTTGTTGATTTTTTCAAACGAGTCAAGCATTTCTCCGTAGATTATTTTCATGTCCGCAGTTGCTTCGGCGAGTGCCTTGAGTTCGTTGGAGAAGTTAGACGATGCGGCCGGCGTTGGGGCCGAAACCGTCGTAGTGACTGTCCCTGCAGCGCTTGTCGGACTTGGTGTTGGAGATGGCGCGGGCGGCAGGATGCAGCCGAAGAGAAGCAGGGGAAGCAGGAGGCCGGCAACGAGAACAGTTTTCAATTTTTTCACCCGCAGTCCTCAGTGCAGTATAGCGCCGCGCACTGTTCAATTGATTTGAATAGGCGGATTGTTGTTCCCAGGCATTTGGCGTTTAGGCAGCTTTTGCATGGCTCCTGCATGCCCGCAGTGTACTGTTCTCCAGTCACTTGCGGCAGCGCTTTTCCAGCGACCTGCCCGCCCTTGTTTTCGTTCGCCTGTTTAATTTCTTCTGCTGCCGCGGCCGGGGGGATTCTTCCACCGATGTTGAAAAGCGACACGAATCCGGCCGCAAATTGCTGAAAGCGCGTGTGGGAAAGCTCGATTTTGAGGTCCGCGCTGTTGAGTTGGTTTACGATGTCCGGCCGGAATTGGTCGATGTTCGCGCTTACCGTCGCGTCGTTCAAGAAAGTGGCGCCGGTGTCTGCCGTGGAAAAGACCTGGCCCGTCGGCGTAAGCTGCATTTTCACATCCGGCTTGCCCTGTTCCGCGACCGTGAGCATCACCGTCCCTATCTTGACCTCCGGCATGATGTCCATTGACTTTCCATCGGCTTTTACCGAAATAATTGTGTCAGCGACCGACTGCGAATAGATGGTGAACTGCACCGAGTGCGTTTCCAAGCCGGCATAATAGTATTCGTAATGCGCGCCTTTCTTTTCATAAGACGCTTGCGAGGCAGTCGGAGCGCCACCCTCCTTTACGCTGACTGTCACAGCGGCCTGTTGGGTGTCAGTGACACGGTAGGAGTCAGGTTCAATGGTAGTATATTCCTTGGTGGCATCTATCCGAATCTCGTATTCGCCCGGTTCAAGGGCCGCGAGACAATACTCACTGCCTTTTTTTTCAACCACGCCGCCGATGGCGATTTCATTTTCGTGCTCGTTGCTGTACTTGATTTCGTAGACTACGCCTTTTTCTGAAAGCGGGCGTTCTGTCTCCTCTTTGGGAGTGGGGTTCTGCGGATCGGCGGACCATCCAGCGGTCTTCACGCCGAATGTTTTTGCCTGGTTGGGGTAAATGTTTTCCACCGGTTTTTCCTGCTCTGAATAGACTGTCACCGTGACAGAAAGGCGTTGGCCGGGAGCGGTGCAGGAGTCTAACTTGACTTTGATTTGTGGATATGAGCTTTTATTTTTGTCACAGAGGTAGCCGTAGTTATATGGGACGTCTCCGGCCTTCAGTGTTTCCAGGGAAGCAGTGGCGTTTATGACGGGCATGACCGGCGTTATCCTGAATGAACCCGGGCATTTTTCTGCTGGCGTAACCGCGTTCCAGGAAAACGCTGTTGCAGCGGCTGCGAGGGCTAGAAGGACAAGAAACGCCGTTGGGATTGCTTTTGCCGGAGTCATTTCATCTATTTCCTTATTCGGGCCGAGGATGAATAAAAAGCCTTCGACAGCGCTTCCAACTCTTTTAGGGCCATTTCGCGCACGCGCCTGTCCGTGAAACCGGTTTTTTCAGCCATCGAAGTGATTTCATCTTTTTCCAACCCGAGGGCGCGGCGGGAGTGCACCAACGCGTTGCGTACGGTCTGGTTCTTGTGCTGGAACAGCGCCGCGATAATTGCCGGATCGAGTTCAAGGCGCTGGTTTTTCGGCTTTGCCTTCAAGTGAACGACCAGCGAGTCCACTCTTGGCTGCGGGGTGAAGCATTCTTTCGGCACCTCGTCGATTATCCTGATGTCGGCGGCGTTCTGCGCCATCACCGAGAGCCGGGACCAGTCGTCTGAACCAGGATATGCCGTCAGGCGCTGGGCGAACTCTTTTTGCAGGAGTAGCACGGCTTCGCTTACCCCTGAGTCCAGGATTTTGAACAACAGCGGCGACGAGATTGAGTACGGGATGTTGCCTGCAACGTGCTTGTATTTCTTGAAGTCAATGTCAAGCGCGTCCGCGTTAATGATTTCAACGTTCTTGAGCCGGGAAGCTGTTTTTTTGAGCAGCGGAATGAAGGCGGCGTCTTTTTCGACTGCCACCACTTTTTTCGCCCTTTGGGCGAGGAAGCGCGTGAGTTCGCCGTGGCCTGCACCGATTTCGAGGACGGTCTTGTTTTTTGGAAGGGTGGCCGCGATTTCTTCCAGGAAGGATTCTTCCGTGAGGAAGTGCTGGCCGAGTTGCTTCTGCCGCATGTTCAATTCCCCCTTGAATCCCGTTTTCCTTGTGCCGTGTGCGTGGCGTTTCAGCGGAATTCTTCTTCAGCCCGCGAAGGCATTTTAACGAACAGGTAGTACTTGGACGCTTCCTTGAGTTCTTCGAGGATGCGGTTGACGAAAATGTCTTCGACGCTGCCCAAGTGGGGTGTGCGGTCGTGGATGTCCTGGAAGCTCGTGAACGGCTTTTTGTCGCGCGCGTCAAGGATTTCCTGCAGGTGCTTTTTGCCAATGGAGGGGAGGTGTTCGAGCGAGTGGCAGCGGATGTTTATTGGGCCGGCCCGGTTGATGAAGTTCACGAAATCGGTTTCCCTCGACCTGACGATTTTCCGCACGGTTTCCTGGATTTCCTGCTGGGCGCTGGAAGTGAGTTGCGGGAAGGTTATCCGTCCCTTGATGTGGTCGACGACGTCCCTGGTGCCTTTGCCCAAGTATATCCTGTCGCCGACTTTTACCTTAGCGTCCGGCTTCACCACGACTTCCAGTAGCGTGAAATATGATTCGCCGATTACTTGTGCGACGGGTTCGCGCTGGGCTTCTCCCGCCTTTCCGTGGGGGAGGAAGTCAATCACTAGCCCGTACTCTTCCCTTTTGAACATGGCCACTCTCCTCGGGGGTTTCTACTTCTGATATTCTTTGGCAAGCTTTATTACGGTTTTTATCTGTTCTTCGTCGAGCTCTATCTTGTCTTTTGCAAGGATTGCCTTGAGCTCCTCCGGTTTTTTGGGAAGTATGTTTATTATCGCCACGGTCTGTTTTTCGGTGAGGGCGCCGATTTCGCGGAGTTTCTTGTCGAGTTCCGCGGCGTTTTTTACGCTCATTTTGGCGAATTTTTCAGCGTAGTCAAGTGTGTTCTGCTGCTCGTAACTCAGTTCCCCGGCCTCTTCTTTCGGTGCCTCGGCCTGCTTCTGTTCCTCCGGGGTTGATTCGACGGTCAGCGCCGGCGCGGGAGTCGCCTCTTTTATTTTTTCCTCTAGTTTGCGGGTCTTGATTCCCTCTTTTTTCCTTTTTTCAAGCAGCTCTTTTACTTCGGGGAGCGCTACCGGTCGTTCTTCTAGGAGTTTCACTGCATTCACCTCAGGTAGCCACTAAGTGCACGTTTTTTACGTAAAAAGTTTTTTCCTTTCCGCCGTCCATTATCCTGACTTCGAAGGCGTTTCCACGCTTTCCAATGACTTTGCCAGCCCTGTTGTTGAAGCGCAGCGGCGCACCGCCCCTGAAGCAGGGGTTTATGCGTATCCTGACGCACGAGCCTTCCGGGAACTGTTTCAGGAGCTTCGCTACTGTAATCCTGCCGCGCGAGTACAGGCGGCGCGAGTGCTTCGAATAGATGCCAGCGGACCTCTTCATGCATATTCGCCTCGATAAAAAGCAACGAACTGGGGGCGCCAAAGTATTTATTCCTTACCTTTTTATTCCCCTTATAAACCTATTTAAATGAATTGAGGCTAGTTTCTAGTGGTGGTTTTTTGGCGAAGAAGAAACAGAAGCTCAAGAAACGCGTAAACTTCTCTTTCAAGGTTGAGAACATAGTTGCTAGCGCGAACCTCAACGTGGAACTGGACCTGTTCAGCATCGCGATGGAAGTGGACAACGTGGAGTACGAGCCGGAGCAGTTTCCCGGAGCAATAATGCGCTTGAAGGAAATAGGAACCACGCTTTTGCTTTTCAAGAACGGCAAGGTAATCTGCTCGGGCGCGAAGAACGAGAAGCAGATTGCGAAAAGCATCAGGCGGGCAGTGGAGATTCTCCAGGACTACATGCAGTAGCCTTATTATTTTCCCCTTCTCTTGTTTTTTCCATGCGCCTAATCATTGGCTTGGAAACCCATCTCCAGCTCAGGAGCAAAAGCAAGTTGTTCTGCTCGTGCCCAACCGATAAATATTTGGAGGCGCCGCCGAATTCATTAGTGTGCCCGGTCTGTTCAGGGCAGCCCGGGAGCAAGCCGCGGGGAATAAACGAGGAGGCGCTGAGGAACGCGCTGCGCATCGCGGTCGCGCTCAACTGCAAGATACGGGCCGGCGAACCGGTTTATTTCCAGCGCAAGAACTATTTCTACCCGGACCTGCCTTCCGGTTACCAGAGGACTAGCACGCCGGTCGGCGTGGGCGGGGAACTGGCGGGAGTCAGGATAAGGGACGTGCACATTGAAGAGGACCCGGGGCGGTACGACCTTCGCTCTGGCCGCGTTGACTACAACAGGTCGGGGATACCGCTCATTGAAGTCGTCACCGAACCCGACATCAAGTCGCCCGAGCAGGCTAGGCAGTATTTGGAGGAACTCCAGGGCGTTCTCAACTATTTGAACGCTGCCCGCGAGGAACCGGGTTCCGAGCGCGTTGACGCGAACCTCAGTTACGAGGGCCACTCGCGCATTGAGGTGAAGAACATCAACTCGTTCAAGGGCGTGTTCACCGCGCTGACCTACGAGGCAGCGAGGCAGAAGACGCTAGTGGAAAAAGGCATTGAATTCGTCCAGGAGACGCGTCACTTTGACGAGGCGCAGGGGACGACGCTCGGGCTGCGGAAGAAGGAAACGGTTTCAGACTACCGTTATTTCCCCGACCCGGACGTGCCGCCGCTCGTGATATCCGGGAAAATGGTTGAAGAGATGCGGAAGGGGATTCCGGAACTGCCTGCTGCGAAGAGGAAGCGGCTCGTTAAGCAATACGGTTTGGCGGAGCAGGACGCTTTCGCGATATCGCTTGAACCGGAGTTCGTGGACGCTTTCGAGCACGTTGCAAAAGAGGTTGAGGCGCGTAAGGCGGCTTTCTTCATGCTCGGCGTCTTGAGGAAGCAATTGAATTACCGCGGGCTGCGGCTGAAGAACTCAGAAATTCTGCCAAGGCACGTGGTTGAATTGGTGAAAATGGTTTCCGCCGGCGAAGTGACTGACAAGGTGGCCGAGCAAATGCTCGTCGTTTTCCTCGACAAGGGGATTCCCGCCGACATCAGGAGGCATGCGCAGGAGGCCGGGCTGCTTGGCGTGAAGGCAGGCAAGGAACTGGAAGATGCTGTAGAGAAGGCGGTAAAGGAGAACGAAAAGGCGGTCAAGGATTATTTGGGCGGAAACGAGAAGGCGCTCCACTTCCTTGCCGGCAGGATAATGGCGCTAACAAAGGGCAGGGCCGCGCCAGAGGAAGTCCACCGGCTGTTGAAAAAGAAACTGGGCAAGTGAAATGGCGGAAATCGTTTTGGCTACGCGCAACCAGGGCAAGGTGCGCGAAGTGAAGAGGATTTTCAGGAAACTGCTTCCGGCAGCGCGGTTTGTTTCCCTCGCCGGCTTTCCGAAGGCAAGGGAAGTGAGGGAAACCGGGAATACTCTGGAGGAGAATGCGGGTAAAAAGGCGCGGTATGCTGCGGGGGTTTCGGGCCTGCCTGCACTGGCCGAGGATTCCGGGATTTTCGTGGACGCGCTCGGCGGGCGGCCTGGCGTCAAGTCATCGCGTTATTCAAGCAAGGGCGACGCGGCCAACAATAAGAAAATGCTGCATGAGTTGAGGGGCGTGCCTGCAGGGAAGCGTGGAGCCGCTTACAAGTGCGTTGCGGCGCTTGCAGTGCCGGGCGGCCGCGTGTTTTTCGCGCGCGGCGAGTGCAGGGGAAAAATCGGTTTCGTTGAAAAGGGAAAGAACGGCTTCGGTTATGACCCGCTTTTCATTCCCGCCGGCTTTGCAAAGACGTTCGCGGAACTGGGGCCGCGCGTAAAGGACGGCATGAGCCACCGCAAGCGGGCGCTCAAACGGATACTGCCCGCCGTTAAGCGTTTGGCGTGAGCGGGCCCGCCGGGATTTGAACCCGGATCGGAAGCTCCGCAAGCTCCCGTGCTTTCAGCCGCGCTAATCGGGCGATGTGCTGTCACATCGCCCAGTCAGCGTATCCTGGTTGCACCACGGGCCCGTTGACAAACGGTATAAAAACAAGGGCGCGAGAATATAATTCCTCGTTTTTTTCAGGTGATTTGTTTGAAGACGTGTGGAACGTGCGGCAGGCTTGTCTTGGACTACGCCGAGTTCCCTTGCCCGAACCCCGGAGACGACAAGGGCGTCATCATCCGGTGCAAGTTCTGCAGGGAGAACGAGAACACGTACTCCTGCCCCGAATGCGGTTTCACTGGCCCGTGAGTTCCTTTTCAGGTGGCTTTTGTGAAAACAGTCATGGCTTTCGGCACTTTTGACCTCCTACACCTGGGTCACTTGAAGTACCTCCAGGCAGCCAAAAGGCGCGGGGATAGGCTCGTGGTCGTTGTTGCACGCGATGCCACTGTGCGGCGTTTGAAGGGGCGTGCGCCGTATTTCAACGAGCGAGAAAGGCTTGAAATGGTGAAAGCCCTTCGGGTCGTTGATGCTGCGGTGCTTGGCGGCGCAGGCGACCGGTTCAAAATCATTGAACGCGTGCGGCCAGGCGTGATTGTGCTTGGCTATGACCAGCGCGAGGACGAGGGACGGTTGAAGAAACGGCTGAAGAAATCAGGCGTGGCTGCGCGGGTTGTGCGCGTCGAGAAGCCCTACCATCCCCTGAGGCACAAGAGTTCGGCGCTCAAGCGCGTTTGCACGCGGGCGTGAGCTGCTGCAGGCAGGCGCTATTTGGTGCTGAAAACCTTTTCGTGTTTTGCAGCCCATTTTTTCATTTCTTCGTCGAATTTTCCGCCAACTATGCCCTTTTCGATTTCATCGATTTTTCTGCCGCTTCCTGCCTCGCGTATGAGGAAAAGCCCGGCGCCAGGCTTGCCATGGAATGACTCGAATTCGGCGGCGTATTGGCCGAACCAGTCGCCGATGGCCGCGAGGTGAACGCCTGGCAGAGTGCCTTTGATGTTCCGGTATTCGCCAACCATAAGCCGTTTTGGGAAGAATTTTTCAACGGCCGCTATGATGTTCTCGCCCAGTTCCGGTCGGTAGCTAAGTTGCTTCGGCAGCTCCTGCTTGCGCCGATAGTAGCCCTCCACCGCGGACGCGGCAATCCTGTGGTTTTTCGTGAACTTGCCCCAGTGGACGAACTCGTGAATGATGTCTCCCTTGTACCTCAGCGCATCCTCCTCGGTCTAGGACGGCTGGCGCGGTATCCTTACGCCCCCGAAGGGGCCTAAGTGTAAGGCGACCGGGACATTATCGCTCCAGTATTTCGTGGATTTCACGAGCTTGTTTATGGACTTTTCCCTTTTGGCAGCCGGAAGCCCTGGGGAAAACACGTCGAACAAGGCGGCCGAAGTTTCCCTCGCCACCTGTTTTAGGAGGGTGCTTTCCATTGGTCGCCTCGTCCGTTCCATAGAAATCCCTTTGAACGCCCTGATTTTAAATCTCCAATCCCTTTTTCTTTCTGGTGGTTTTTTTGGCTAAAGTGATGACCGTGATGAAGGTTTACCCGGAAGAGGGCGCGGATGTCAACAAGTTGATGGAGGCCGTGTGGAAAGTAAAGGGCTGCGTGTCCGCGCGCGTTGAAGAGTTTCATTTCGGCATCAAAATCGTCCGCGCTGCGTTCACGTGCGATGACTCGGAAGGCACTGATTACGAGGAGTTGGTGAAGAAAGTGCCCGGAGTCAGCGAAGTGCAGGTGGATGAAGTCGGATTAGTCAGTTGAACGGATTGCAGTCGGATTCGGAGGGATTTGCTTGAGGATTGCGCTCGGCAGCGACCACGGCGGGTATGCCGCGAAGGAGGCGCTTAAGCCGGTGCTGGCGTCGCTTGGGCACGAGGCAAAGGACTTCGGCACCACTTCGGCCGAACCCGTTGACTATCCCGTTTATGCTTTCAAGGTCGGGGAAGAGGTTGCCGCAGGGCGGTTTGAGCGGGGAATCCTCTTGTGCGGCACCGGGATCGGCATGGGCATCGCCGCGAACAAGGTGAAGGGAATCCGAGCAGCGGTGTGCTGGTCCGCGGATGCGGCGAGGCTTTCAAGGGCGCACAACGACGCGAACGTATTATGCATTGGGGCGAGGCTGCTCAGCGCAGGCCAGATTGAAGAAATAGTGCGCGTGTGGCTCTTGACTGCTTTCAGCGGAGACGAGCGGCACGTGAGGCGCATTAACCAGGTCAGGGAGCGTGAGGAGCGTTGGCGTGGGTGATGGAGCGGCGCGAGGCGCAGCGCATTCTTTCCCAGCAGGGCTTTGTCCTTGACGAGCAAAAGCAGCCCGACCTAGGGGCAGTGAAGGAGTTCGGGCCAAGGTTTTTGGGGAAAACTTCGGTGGAGTCAATGGACCTCTCCGCCTACTACGAATCAAGCCTGCCTTATTTCCGTTCTCCCGACCGCGCGAAAGAACAGGCGGTTGCTTTTTTCGAGGGAAAGTGCGGGAGGATAGCGGACGTGCGCGTGAAGAACGAACTGATTGGCAAGGCGGACACGGTGGGCGAAGTTTTTTTCCTCAACGCCCGCGACAAGGACGGCCGCCGCACTGCCGTAATCGTGGACAAGGCGCAGTTGGAGGAAGTCGGCGTCAAAGCGCCTGTAGAGAAATGGAAACCTCGCTTCACATGACCTTTGAGCGTGCATTGAATTTGGCGGCGTCCTTTAAGTGCGTGGGCTTGACTGGCTTGTTTGCTTCGGGCAAGAGCACCGCCGCCAAAATGTTTTCAAAACAACTGGATGCGCCGGTTTTCAGTTTGGCTGGCGAAGTGCGGAAAGAGGGGGGGAAAGCGGGTCTGGAGCCGTCTGTTGAGAACCTGCGCCGCCTCGCAAACGATTTCAGGGAACGGTTCGGGGCAGGGGTTTGGGCGGAGCGCGCAGTAAAGGGAATGCAGGCCAGCGGCAGCGAATGGGTTGTGGCGGAAAGCATCAGGAGCCCTGCCGAGGTCTCGGTGCTGAGGAAGTTTTTCGGGAAAAACTTTTTCCTGATAGAGGTTAGGGCGCCGCTTGCCGCGCGGTTTGAACGGTTCCGGCAAACCGCGAGGGGCCGCGAGTTTTCTTCCCTTGGAGAATTCAAGGCCGCAGAGGACAAGCAGGTGAAAGGGCCTGAATTGAGCCAGTCCATTCAGGACGCGGCGGCGCGCGCGGATTTCGTAATCGACAATTCCGGGACAGTCGATGACCTCGGGGCGCGGGTCAAGTCGCTTGCGGCACGGCTGAAGCCGGCGAAGTGAGCCGCTGGGGCGCGTTCTTGGGGTTCGCGATAATCCTGCCAGTGCGGTGGACGTGCACTTCGAGGACGCCGTTGTTCGTTTTCGCCCTTCCGCCCTCAACCTTTACTATTGTTCCTTCGCGCATGCCGCTGGTCGCGTCGGCGTTTTCATCCCATAAAACAAGAGGGAGTTCTGCGCCCGAGCCGTCTTCTGCAGTGCATCGCGCCACTGCTCCGCGGGCGTTGTTTTTTTCAAACACGCGCCTGGCGCCGACGGATTTTATGCGCGCGTAAAAGTCGGCTTCCTGCCCGTTTTTCACTTCGGCGAAGGAAACGATTGCGTTAGGCGCGCCCAGTGCAGGAATGCTTTTGGCGGTGGTTATTTTTGTTGACGGATTGGAGTGCAGTTCGTCTGCGCCGGCCGCTGTTTTTTTGGCAGTTGCGCCGGTTATCGTTATCGCATCCCCTTTTTCAAGCGCGTCAGCAAGGGCCGCTTGGGCGTTCCACAATACGAGTGCGGCCGGCGTTTTTTCGGATGAGGGCGCGAGCAAAACCCTCCTTACTACGCCTTCCCTGCCGTTTTTGGAGAACTTGTGGGGCGGGTAAACGCGTTCCACGCGTGCGGCGACCGCAGCGAATGGCGGTTTTGGCGCGGCGAGGACGCGCGCAGCGGCTTTTTCGGTGAGCAGGCCGCCGGTTTCCTCCTGTTTTTTCCTTATCTCGGCGTACATGACCGGTTCAAGGAGAATCAATTAAAATGCTTGCGGTTTCCTGTTATGGCGTGGTTTGAATGATGGGCAAAAAAATTGGGAAAGTGGAAAAATACTACCAGGACTTGATTGAGCGGCAGGGCGCGATGCTTTTTTCCCTCATTGACCCCGACAAGCTCAGCTACGACAAGGGCGCTAAAGTGGCTGAAATAAGCTGCGAGGCAGGCGCGGACGTGATTCTCGTCGGCGGAAGCATCGGCGCGCAGGGCGAGGTGCTTGACGCCACCGTGAAGGCGATGAAGGAGAAAGTGAACATTCCGATTGTTTTGTTTCCCGGAAACATTTCGGGGCTTACCAAGTACGCGGACGCCACTTACATGATGTACATGCTAAACTCGCGCGACGTGTACTGGATGAGCACTGCCCAGATCCAGGCCGCGCCCGTTGTTGAACGGCTTGGCCTAGAAGCGATTCCAACGTCTTATCTCGTGCTGGAGCCGGGCAGGGCGGTCGGGTGGATTGGCAACGCGAACCTGTTGCCGCGCAGCAGGCCGGATTTGGCGTATGCGTGCGGCTTGGCGTCGAGGTACATGGGCGCCCACGTGATAATCACTGACTCGGGTTCGGGAGCGCCAGAGCCCGCGCCTGTTGAACTCGTCGCTGCTGTCGCGAAGGCGTGCGGGGACGAGTGCTTTTACTCGTACGGCGGGGGAGTGCGCTCTGAAGCGCAGGCGAGGCAAATCATCCGGGCCGGCGCCCACGGCATACAGATCGGGACAGCTTTTGAGAAAGGCGACGTGTCAAAGAAGATTTCGACGATTTCGCGCGCGATAAGGAAAGAGGGAAAGCTCCGTGTATGAGTTGTTCGCCGGCGCAGCGGTCGTTTTGATGCTGCTTGACGGCTTCCTCACCGAACTCGGCTTCAGGTGGTACCGCAAGTTCGGCGCGCGGTTCCTTGCAGTGGAATCGTTTGAACTGAACCCGGCGTGGGCCAAGGCGGCAGTGTCCGGGAGGCTTGCGTTCAACCCGTGGCGGCTGGCCGGAATCGCTTTCGTCGCGGCAATGATGTTCATGCTCCGCAGCGAGTGGCTCGTAGGCGCGGTTTTCTTCCCATACCTGTTCGTCTTCATCCGGCACTTGAACGGCTTGTTTGGGTTGCGGAACTATGCGGGGAATGCGAGGGGACGGCTGTGGCTCAGCAGGGTTTTCGGCGCGCGGACAACGGCGTTCAGCCAGCTTGCCGAGGGCCTCGTGCCTTTGGCGGCGTATTTTTTCGTCCCGAGGGCGTTTTTTGCAGGAGGCGTCGCCGGTTGCGTGATACTGGCGGCGTACATTTACATTGCAAATTTCTGGCGCGGCAGGAACGCCGGGAAACGGGGTGGCGGGCGTGGATGACTTCCTTTTGAAAACAGTCCTTTCCATCGTGATTGGCGGCCTGATTGGATTGGAGCGCGAGCACACGCTCAGGGAAACGGTTGTCGGCGTAAGGTCTTTTGCACTCCTTTCTTTTCTGGGAATGCTTTCCGTGCTGATTGGCTTCCCGCTGCCGGCAATCGGTTTTGCGGGCGTGTTTTTCCTCGCGGTCGCTTTTTATTACTTCAAGGTCGCGCGGTTCTCGAAAGTAATCGGAATAACGACTGCGATAATGGTCCCGTTCGTTTTCGTACTCGGCCTACTCGTCGGATACGGGCTGTTTTTTGAAGCGGGCGCCAGCGCAATAGTAACCGCGATGATGCTTGCCGAAAAATCAAAAGTGCACGCGGCGGTCAGGACGCTTTCCCGGAAGGAGGTGGTGGACGGCCTCATTCTTGCAATAATTTCATTCATAGTATACCCTCTTTTGCCTGCTGAGCCGGTGGCGTTCGCTGGCCAGAGCCTCAACCTCCAGTATTTCTGGGCGGTAGTGATCCTCGTTTCTTTCATCACGTACGCGGGCCACATGCTGGTGAAATACTACCGGGCAAAGGCGATAGCGTATGCGGCATTTTTCGGCGGGCTGGTGTCGTCGCTGGCAGTCGTGTCTCTTTTCGCGAAAAAAGTCCGGAGGACGGAATACGGGCTGCTGCGCTTCGGCTTTTCCAGCGCGAGCGCAGGCGCCATCGCCGGCGATCTGATGCTGCTCGCAGTAATGGGGGGTTCGCTCCTGCAGCATGCGTTCATCCCGTTTTCCCTTATTTTGGTCGCTTTCCTCGCATTCGCCTTCTTTTACAAGAAGGGCGTGAGCCAGAGGGCGCTGCCCGTGTTTCAAGAACCGCTGTCTCTCAAGTTTGCACTTGAATTCGCAGTCATTTACTTCATTGTCCGCGTCGTGATAGGCTTCCTGGCAACCGACGACTCGATAGGAATATTCGCATTCTCCTTCATCAGCGGCCTAATCAGTACGACTTCGGTTTTCGCCAGCATCGCGTCGCTTTACGCGGCGAAAGCAATTGCCGGTCCCGAGGCCGCGCTGGCAATGATGTTTGCAGTCTTCGGCTCGCTTGCTGCAAAAACTTCCATCATGTTCTTGAAACTGGACCGGAGCCTGTGGCCAAAGGTTGCGCCGCCGGTTGCAGCCGCGGTTGTTTTGGGGATTGTCGGTTACTGGCTCCAGTTGACGCTTGGCTGGTGACTCTGGGGCCGTTGGCTCAGGTGGCTTTGGCTTGATTGAAATAAACGGGTCTTACTTGGAAGGCGGGGGGCAGATAATCCGCACGAGCCTCTCGCTTTCGGCGCTGTCCGGAAAACCTTTTCACATCACTGGAATCCGGGCTGGTCGCGCGAAGCCCGGGCTCCAGCCCCAGCACAAGGCGTGCGTGGAAGCGGTTGGAAAAGCCTGCGGAGCGGCTTTTCAAGGGGCTGAAATTGGTTCAATTGAACTGGTTTTCGAGCCGGGAGAAATAAGTGGCGGCAGCTACCGTTTTGACATAGGAACCGCGGGTTCAACCACCCTCCTGCTTCAGAGCCTTTTGCCGCTGTTAGTCTTCGCGCCCGCCGTGACGCGGGTTGAACTCATCGGCGGGACCGAGAACCCAATGGCGCCTTCCGCACTCTATTTGCAGAACGTGTTCATTCCAATGGTTCGGCGCATGGGTTTGGTTGAGAAAATCTCGCTTGAAAAATGGGGCTGGTACCCGAAGGGAGGGGGCGTGCTCGCGGCAGAAGTGGAGCCGGCAAGGGAATTGAAGGCGCTGGACTTGGTTTCGCGCGGCGCACTTGAGCAAATAACCGGCTCTTCCGTGGTTTCAAACCTTCCGATGCACATCGCTGACCGGCAGAAGGCGGCTGCGCTCAAGAAACTGGCAGAAGCCGGGCTTGAGGCGAAGGTGGGCGTGGTGGACGCGCCTTCGGCCGGCCAGGGGACTGAGTTGTTCCTTTGCGCAAAGTACGCGAACTCGTCCGCCGGGTTTTCCTCGCTCGGAGAGCGGGGCAAGCCGGCCGAGAAAGTCGGCGGAGAAGCGGCGCAGGAACTGGTAAAATTCAACGCCGGCGGGGCCGCTGCAGAAGAGCACTTGGCGGACCAGATTCTGTTGTACCTGGCGCTTGCGCGCGGCGAGTCAAGACTGGGTGTTTCAAGGGTTTCCCGCCACCTGCTGACCAACGCGTGGGTCGTGCAGAAGTTTTTGGACGCCCGGATAACGGTGGACGGCCGCGAGGGCGGGCCGGGAACCGTTGCCGTAAGCGGCGTCGGCTACGTGAACAAGCACTGATAACTAGGCGCTGGCAATTCTAGAGCTTGCTTAATTTCTTGATGAACTTCTTGTGGATGCCTACAGTGTCCGCAAGGTGTTTCTTGAAATTCTGCTTGCCTTCGAGGAGTTTCTTGTGGATGTTTATCTCCTCGTGGACGTGGGTCTTCCAGGCGTCAACGAACTTGTCGAACTTCTCCACCATTTCCTTCTCTTCCCTTTCAAGCGCTTTCCCGAACTTTCCGGCGCCTGCGGCCTTTTGTTTCTTCGCTTTTCCCATTTCCACCGCCTTCCCTGTTTTCGAATCCATTAGCGCGGGTTGTTTAAAAACCGCGTGCAAAAGACGCGAGCGCAATGAAGATGAACACGTCCCCGACAACCAGGCAGGTGATTAGGCCGGCCAGGATGTATGGACCGAACCGCGGCAGGTTCTTGTAGACCGGGAACAGGCGCATGCCTTCGCGCTTCTCGATTTTCCTGAGTTTTTCCACTTCCTTTTTGGTAAGCACCCTTCCCAGCCCGTATTTTTTCAATATTGCGGCCGGCATTTTTTCCGTCGCCAGAACGTCCTCGTCCTCCACCTGGCTAATGCGTATTCTCTTGATTATGATTTCGTCAGTGATTTGCTTCTTGAAAACCATGAGGAACGCGCCGGGCACGAAAATGAGAAGGAGCAGGCCGGCGAAGAGGGTGCCGGTCCCCATCGCCGCCATGAAATAGAACATTGCGGCGAAGAGAAGCGCGGCGGCGCCCGCGGAAGGCAGGTCGGGCGCGAGTTTCCTTTTCCTGAGTTCCAATCCGTATTTTACCGACGTGCCCAGCAGGGCGTACAGCGAGCTTGCGGCAAGCACGGACACGAGGAAGGGAATGAAAAGGAAGCCGGTTGGCGCGAAGCCGGGTGAAACTGTTGACGGATAATACGGGAGGAGGAGCTGGATGCCGGCGAACAGCAACACGTCCCCGCCGCCGAGCTGGCCGGTCCTGTAAAATAGGTAGCCGAAGCCGATTATTGCGGCCGCGATTCCAACGGAGTAGATTATGAAGTCCTGGTTCATTGTCAGGAGGTCAAGCAGGAGGCCGAGGCCCATCATTGCATAGACGATTCTGTCGTCGATGAAGCTCGTCTTGTGGTCCTGCCACGCCGCCGCGCCTGTCCCGAGGAGAACGGCCGCGATGCGGATCAATTCATAGTTCATTGCATTTCCCCGATTCTCATATGATTTCCTCGAGCCTGGATTGCTTCAGGAAGTTTTGGAGCGGGAGGAACAACGGTTTTGGCAGTGCTCCCGGGTCGAACCACTTGAGTTCGCTGAATTCGTCGTTTGGCCTGGGTTCGCCTGCCGCGTTTTCGGCCTTGAGGAAAACCGTGACGTAATGCAGCCCGTCGGGATAGATGTCGTTCGTGACCCCGACGACTTCCAGTCCTCCGGCCAGGAGACTGGTTTCCTCGCGCAATTCCCTTGCAGCGCCTTCCTCGAACGACTCCCCTTCTTCCAGATGCCCTCCTGGCGGCGCCCAACCAATGTGCCTTTTGTTAATGCGGTTGCCTAACAGGATTTTCCCGTCCCTGAACACGAGGATTCCGAGGCCGACGCCGATTTTTCTCAGGGGCATGCATTCACCGGATTCATCCGAGTTTCATTCCGCCGAACATTTTCTCAAAACGCTTCATCAGGCCCCGGTTCCTGCCGATGCCCTTCATCATTTTCTCAACCTTGTCAAAGCTGCTGACGAGTTCCCGCACGTCCTCGAGTTTTGCCCCCGCGCCCTTTGCCACGCGCTCCTGCCTCGCGCGGTTGCGCATGAGTTCCGGGTCCTTCCTCTCGTCCTTTGTCATGCTGTGGACTATCGCCTCGAATTTCTTCATTTTCTCCTCGCTCTTGCCCACCATTTCCTCAGGCAGGTCATAGGCGCCCATCATCTGCAGCACTCCCTTCAACGGCCCCATTTTCTTCATCGCCTTCATCTGTGAGAGGAAAACCTCGTAGTCGAGTTTCCCTTCTTCAAGCGCCTCTTTCAGTTTCTCCTCCTCGCCAGCCGACTTCGCCTTGGCGACGAGGGTTTCAAGGTCCGGGAACCCGCACAGGCGCGCCACGAACTTTTCAGGGTCGAAGAGTTCAAGCGCGTCGAGTTTTTCACCAGTGCCTATGAACGCGACCTTTGCGCCGGTTGCGGCGACGCTGCTCAACGCGCCCCCGCCTTTTCCGGAGCCGTCCATTTTCGTGATGATGACGCCGTCAATCCCGACCGCCTTGTGGAATTCCTCCGCCTGTTTTCCGGCGACTTGGCCGAGGTCCGCGCTAACGACAAGGTATTTGGCGTCAGGCCCGAATGCCGCGTTCATCGCCTTCAATTCCTTCACGAGCGTTTCATCAAACGCGCTCCTGCCTGCGGAGTCAAGGATGATGACATCCTCCCCTGAAAGCGCCTTCACTCCCTGTTCGGCGATTTTATCAGCTGCCGCGCCTTTTGGGGCGCCGTAGAAAGCGCAGCCAGCCTGCGCCGCGAGTGTCTGCAGCTGTTCGGCTGCCGCGGGGCGGTGGATGTCGGCGGCGATGACGCCGGTCCTGAGGCCCTTGGTTTTGTAGAATTTTGCAATCTTGGCGATTGACGTCGTCTTGCCCTGGCCGAAGAGGCCGACCATCATTATTTTCTGCTTCCCGAGCCTTGGCTCGAACTTTTCGCCGAGCATTTTCTGCAGTTCTTCGTATACGACCTTGACGACGTGTTCGCGTGCTCCGAACCCGCTCACGGGCTTTTCCCTGAGCGCGCGTTCCTCGATGCGTTTCGTCAACTCGAAGACAAGGCGGACGTTTACGTCGCTTGAAATCATGGCGCGCTGAAGCTCCTTCGCCATCTCCTTTACGGTCTTTTCGTCAACGAGGGCCGCGCCAGTGACGCGCGCCAACGCCCTCCTGATTCCGGCACCCAGGTCCATGCAATCATCTTCCGGAACTCATTCCGTTTTCACCAGTTTTTATCATTTGGCCGGTTCATTCATATTCTATCGTTGCCGGCGGCTTTTGGGTTATGTCATACACCACGCGGTTGACTCCCTTGACCTCGTTCACTATCCGATTTGAGACTTTTTCAAGGAATTCGTGCGGAAGCCTCGCCCAGTCAGCTGTCATGCCGTCCCTTGAAGTCACTGCCCTGAGCGCAGCCACGTACTCGTACGTCCGCGCGTCACCCATTACCCCGACTGTTTTAACCGGCAATAGCGCGGCAAACGCCTGCCACACGTCGTCGTAGAGGCCGCTTTTCCTCAATTCGCTTGTGAAAACGTCGTCCGCTTCCCTGAGTATCGCCAGCTTTTCCTCGGTGACTTCGCCCGGAATCCTGACTGCCAGCCCCGGGCCCGGGAACGGGTGCCTTGAAAGCATTTCGCGCGGTAGCCCGAGCGCCGCGCCCAGTTTCCTAACGTCGTCCTTGTAGAAGTCTTTGAGGGGCTCGATGATTTTCAACTGCATTTTGTCCGGAAGCGTTAGGTTGTGGTGGCTCTTTATCTTCGCGGCCTTTTTCGACGGCTGCGCGCTCTCAATGCGGTCGGGGTAGATTGTCCCCTGGGCAAGGAACGCTATTTCGCCGTGCTTTTCCTTGAGTTCCCGCGCCTTCTCCTCGAACACCTGGATGAACGCGTGGCCGATGCGCTTCCGCTTTTCCTCCGGGTCGGTGACGCCTTTGAGGTCTGAAAGGAATTTTTTGGAAGCGTCAACGAAGTGAACGTGTTTGAGGCCGATTTTCTTCAGCGACTCCCGCACCTGCTGCGCCTCGTTCTTCCTAAGCAGCCCGGTGTCCACGAAAACGCAGTGGAGGCGGTCGCCGGCCGCGCGTTGCATTATCGCCGCGGCTACAGTCGAGTCGACGCCGCCGCTGACTGCCATCAGCACGCCCGCGCCCCCAACCTCTGCGCGCGCTTCGCCAACGGTTTTTTCCACGAGGTTTCCGGGGTTCCAGTCGCGCGCCGCCTTGCACGCGGTGAAAACGAAGTTTTCCAGGATTTTTTTCCCGCTTGGCGTGTGGTGGACTTCGGGGTGGAACTGCACTCCGTAAACTGATTGGGCGATGCCCGGGCTGGCTGGCGAACGGCCCCGGTACGCGGCGATTGGGCATTCCCTGGTTGAGGCAAGCACGTCAAAGCCCGGCGGGAGCGCGGTCACGGCGTCGCCGTGGGACATCCAGACCGTTTCCCTCTCATCCAGGCCCTTGAACAAGTCCCGCTTGTCCTTCGCGGTTATTTCCTGTTTCCCGTACTCCTTTTTTTTCCCGCGCTCCACCTTGCCGCCGACCGCTTTTGCAATCAGTTGGTGGCCGTAGCATATGCCGAGGACCGGGACTCCGAGCGAAAGTATTTCTTCATCAATTTTCGGGG
>JAPLXB010000014.1 GCA_026396285.1 Microcaldota archaeon | reverse complement strand
GGCGGCCCGTGGCAAAACCTTTCACTTGACGCGACGAAACTCGCTGCAGGCGAACTCTGGCGCGTCCTCACGTTCTCGTTCGCGCACATGAACGCCGGCCACTTGGCTGAAAACGCGGCCGGCATACTCGTCGCTGGCGCGCTGGCGACCGAACTCAAGGCAAAGGCCGCGGAATTCGCTGCCGCGTACGCTGCCGCCGCCCTGGCGCCGCTGCCGCTTGCGCTGGCCACGGGCCTCCAGTTCGTCGGGGCTTCCAGCGGCGTCTACGGGGTTTTTGCGCTCGTGGCGCTGGAAGCACAGGGCCTCGGCATAGCCGCGTGGAAAAGCAGCGGGGCAGTGGTCGGGATAATTTTTTTCGCGAGCCTCGCCGCGTTCATCGCCTGCGGCCTGTGCCAGGGTTTTTCAACCGCGTTCCGCGAGGGCGTCGGCCACTTCGCCGGCTTCTCCGCGGGGTTCGCGGCAGTGGTGGTCGCGGGCAAGGTGAGGCGCGCGGCGAGGAAAAGGATTTTTGAAACTAGTTGAAAACGGGGTGCGTGAAATGAAGGTCAGGACCGGGGTTTCGGGGCTGGACAAGATGCTGAACGGCGGAATCATAGAAGGCAGGAACATTCTCGTGCCCGGGCCGTGCGGGAGCGGGAAGACGACGCTCGCCATGCACTTCGTTTACAACGGCGCAACCAAGTTCAACGAACCCGGTCTGTTCATGAGCCTTGAGGAAAAGCCGGACAAGGTGTGCGCCGACATGGCGAACTTCGGCATGGACGTGAAAAAAGCCGTGGACGACGGAAACCTCCACCTGATCGGCGGGCCGCTCGCGGGCCTCAAGTCCTTCATGATGAAAGTTGATTCCGACATAGACGACGTCCTGTGGGAAATCAAGGACGTGATAAAGGAGAACAAAATCAAGCGCGTCGCCATAGACTCAATCAACCTGTTCACGATGCTCGTCCGCGACGAGGAAACCAAGCGCAAGAGCCTCGCATCCCTCTGCAACTCGCTTTCGGCCACTGGCTGCACGTCGTTCCTGACGTCGGAAACCAACGAGGGGACGCTCCAGCTGTCGCGGCACGGGATAGAGGAGTTCGTGGCGGACGGCGTCATCGCGCTCTACATGGCGAGGCAGGGCGCGCGCTTCGTGCCGGGGATAGCGGTGAGGAAAATGAGGGGCTCGTCCCACGACAAGGAAATCAGGTACTACGAAATCACGGACAAGGGAATCACGGTCTACCCGGACGAGACGATGTTCGCCGAAATCAAGTGAACTGCTGGAGACCGGCAACTGTTGAAGCCAAGGGGCCAAAAGCCATTTGCGCGCGGAAAGGGCGGAAACGCCCCGGCAGCACCACGGCATTTCCGTTCCCGCCGGCTGCCGCGCCTACTGCAGCTTGTACGTCTTGAGGGTTTTTTCCTCGACGCGCTGGACGCCGTCGATGCGCGACGGGTCAAACGCGGAGCCGCGCCACACGACAAAAATCTTGTTGTCGTCGGTGCCTGCGGCGAACACCACGTCCGGCTCGCCGGCAAGGGCTTCACCGATGCGTTCCGGAAGCCTTTTCGTCATCTCCGACAGCAAAAAATTCTTCGGCGTAAGCACCGCGGCCCGCAGTTTTTCGCCCGAGTCGCCGCTCAAGGTAATCGTGTATCTTATCGCACCCTCGCGCTTGAGGCGGTTCGCGCGGAAATAAACGGTCGGTTCCGGCACGCCGAGCTGGCGCGCGATTTTCGTCAAAGGCGTGCTCGCGTCTTCCTTGAGGAACGAAATGATTTTCCTATCCAATTCATCCAAATCCATTCACCGCCCGTCTCATGAAGAGGTTTTTTATAACAAGCACCCACCTTTTATTTAATAACGCTTTCCAGACTCATGAAAATTATAAGAAAAAAAGGTGGTTGCCTTGAAGAATGATTCGCGCGTTTCAACCGGCATAACCGGGCTTGACAAAATCCTCGGCGGCGGCATCCCCGAAGGCGACCTCATCCTCGTTTCAGGCATCCCAGGAACAGGCAAGACGGTGCTGGGCCTGAAATTCATCTGCGACGGCGCCGAAAACGGGGAAAAAGGCCTCTACGTCTCCTTCGACTCGGACACGGAATTCATCCGGTCCCAGGCGCGGGGCCTCGGCCTCGGCTTTGACGAGTGCATTGAAAAAAACAGGGCCGCGCTGCTCGGCGCGGACGAGAAAGACATTTACCGCGCCCTCGACGACATTGAAACCAAGGTGAAGGAAATGGGCGCGAAGCGCCTCGTCATTGACTCAATCAGCGTCCTCGCAGTCTACGCCACCTCGTACCGCAACCTGCCCGAGGACCTCATCGCGTTCCTCAAGGAAACCGACCACGTGCCGCCGATAATGATGGGCGAGGTGGTGCAGAAGCAGATGATTTACACCATCATTTCGCGCCTGAGGCGCCTCGGGTGCACGACGGTAATCACTTCCGAACTGCCCAAGAACTCGGAGTGGTTCTCGAGGGACACGGTGAGCGAGTTCGCGGCCGACGGCATCATCCTCCTGGACCAGCACGCGCTCGGCGAGGAAAACGTGCGGACGCTGCAGGTGGTGAAAATGAAGCGCAGCAAGTACAGGGAAGGGAT
>JAPLXB010000038.1 GCA_026396285.1 Microcaldota archaeon | reverse complement strand
CCGCACCCGTAGGCGGCGCTTGCGTGAGGCGGGTGGCGCTGCTGGACCTGCGCGAAGTGATCCTGGAGGCGTGTTCCGAATGACATCTGAAACGACGTGCCGCCGGTCGTTTGTCTTCTCCATCGAAGCCCTCCTTTCACTTGCTGCAGCCGATGCCCTCGCCGGCTATTCCTTGGCCGGCGCCGGAACATTTTACGGCGAGTTCCACGCGGCCCAACTCGTCCAGGACTTGCTTGAAGTGAGCGTGAAGAACCCGGAGAATGCGCGCGCCATCGCCGAATTCGCCGCAGGCAACGGGGGCGGAAAGGCTTTCCTTGAGGAAAAGTATTCCAAAATCCTCGGCCAACTCGGCAACTACTGCCTCGACCTTGAGGCGGACGGGAAGGAAATGAAGGCCAACTGCATCGCTTCCGCACCCGGAAGCGGCGGCAATGAAGGCAGCGGCACAGTTGTTTCGGGTGAGCGGATTTTTTTCGACGGGAACCGGTTTTTCACAGTCAGGCTTTCCCTTGGCCTGAACCGATGAATGCCTCAACTGCGGCGCCAGCATTCTCCACCCTGAGGAGATAAGACCCGGACGAAAAAGGGGTCTGGTTCAGTTTGAAGGAAAAGTCAACCGATGCACTCAATTTCTTGGAGTGGCCTGCGCGGGAAAAATCCATCCACAAGACCGCCGTTGACTCGTTGAACCACAGCGAACCGTTTCCCTCCAGCCGCGCACTGGCGGACAGGCGGTTCCCTTTCCCGAGCAAAAAGGCTTCTTTGGCCATTCCCGCCAGGTGAATGAACGCTGCCTCGTTGGTTTTAGCCGCCGAGGAAAATTCCGCGAGTTCAACAGCCTGCTTGATTACCGGCAGGAAGGCGGTGAAGAACGCGAACATCGCCGCGAGGAGAATGAGCAGCTCGAGGCTCGCCTGCGACCTCATCCAAACACCCGGCTAGCGCCACGCTCATTTTATGTCGCGTATTTCGTCAAACGCCTCGCTCGTCTTGTTGGACAGCACGGCCTTGCCGGTCTTGGCGGTTTTCTGCAATTGGATGATGAAAACCACTGCGACCGCGATTAGGGCGGCGATGATTATGATTAGTTCCGCGCTCACCTGCGCCTTTTCGTCCATGCACGCACCAGCCGCCGGGGCGATTTAAAGCCTTGCCAGTGATTAGAATTTTTTCAACCGCCCGGCCTGGCACTCAGGCAAGGGGAACGGTCATCAAGGCAATGAATGCGATGAAGGCCGCTGCCCACGCTTTCGTGCTCCACGAAATCACTTTCGACCCGTCCATTGGGAAAACAGGGAGCAGGTTGAACAAGCCCAGGAAGAGGTTGACTTGGGCGCCGAGGCCGAACACGCCTTTAGCCCCAGGCAGCAGCGCGCTGCCCGCGATGAACGCGAGGGCGAGTATGAAATTGGCGGCCGGCCCTGCGAGGGCTATTTTGCCGTCCTGGTCCCGAGTGAGCCGCTTGCCGTAAATGTACACTGCGCCGGGCGCCGCGAACACGAACCCGAAAACCGCCGCGGTCACGACCGCGAAAATTAGGCCGATTGTCCACGCGCGGTAAGTGGCGTGCGCGCCGTAGCGGAGGGCGATGAACCGGTGGGACAGCTCGTGGACTATGAAGCCGAGGCCCACTGTGAAAAAAACCATTACGAAAGTCCCGCCGAAGCCCGCGAGTTCGGTAGTGTTCGTGAAAACCATCGTGAACGCGAGTGAAATGGTTAACACTGACACGAGTATGTGGAGCAACTCATTGGAACGCATTCACTACACCAACCGCGCAACCCGTGCAGGCGTTTTCAAGCGTAGCCTGCCCGCACCTCGCGCGCCTTCTTCTGCGCCGACACCGGCCTCAACGCGCCCATCGCCTTCTTGAAATGCGAAGCGGTGACTTTCTTCGCCTCCAGGTTCTCGCGGAGCGCAGTCATTCCCGCCTCCCTGCACAAGGCCTCCAAGTCCGCGCCCGAATAGCCTTCGGCCTGCTTCGCCAGCGCCTTCAAATCCACGTCTTCCGCGAGCGGCATTCCCTTCGTGTGCACTTTCAGTATGGCCAGCCGCGTGGCGTCGTCAGGCATCGGCACCTCCAATAGCTTGTCGAACCTGCCGGGCCGCAGCAGCGCCGGGTCGACGATGTCAATGCGGTTCGTGGCGGCGATGACCACCACGTCCTTCATGTTCTGGATGCCGTCCATTTCGGAAAGCATCTGGTTCACCATCCGCTCGGTCACGTGCGTGCCCTCGTCCTCCCCGCGCAGCGGCGCAATGGAATCGATTTCGTCAAAGAAAATGATGCATGGCGCGGCAGTGCGTGCTTTGCGAAAAACCTCCCTCAAACCCTTTTCCGACTCCCCGACCCACTTGGACAGAAGCTCGGGTCCGCGCACCGCGATGAAGTTGGCTTCGCTTTCGGTGGCAACCGCCTTTGCAAGCAGCGTTTTGCCGGTCCCGGGCGGGCCGAAGAGCAGTATTCCTCTCACTGGCCTGATGCCCATCCTTGCAAACACTTCCGGGTGCTTCAATGGCAGGTCCACTGCCTCGCGCAACTCCCGCTTCGGCTCTTCCAGGCCCCCTATCTGCTCCCATTTCACGTTCGGAACCTCGATGTAAACTTCCCTCAGGGCCGAGGGCTGGATTTCCTTCAACGCGTTGTAAACGTCGTCTTTTGTCACCTTCAGTTCGTCTAGAATCTTTTGCGGAATCTGCTCGTCCTCCAAGTTTATCTTCGGCAGGATCCTGCGCAGCGCCTTCATCGCTGCCTCCTTGGTCAGCGAAGAGATGTCCGCCCCGACGAAGCCGTGAGTCACCGCGGCCAGGTCGTCGAGGATCACTTCCTTTTCAAGGGGCATTCCGCGCGTGTGAATCTGGAGGATTTCCTTGCGGGACTTCTTGTCCGGCACCCCGATTTCAATCTCGCGGTCAAATCTCCCAGGCCGCCTCAGGGCAGGGTCAATGGCGTTCGGCCGGTTCGTCGCGGCAATCACGACCACTTGCCCGCGGCTCTTCAAGCCATCCATCAGCGCCAGCAGCTGGCTCACTATCCGCTTCTCAACCTCGCCGACGACTTCCTCCCTCTTGGGCGCGATGGCGTCGATTTCGTCGATGAAAATGATGCTGGGCGCGTTCTGTTCGGCTTCCTGGAAAATGTTCCTCAGTCTTTCTTCTGCTTCCCCTACGAACTTGCTCACGATCTCCGGGCCGGCGAGCGTGATGAAGTGCGCTTCGGTCTCGTTCGCGACCGCCTTTGCAAGCAGTGTTTTTCCGGTCCCGGGCGTGCCGTAGATGAGGACGCCTTTCGGCGCCTCGATTCCAAGCCTTGCGAACACTTCCGGGTGCCTCAGCGGGAGTTCAACCATTTCCCTTATTTTCTGGATTTCGTCCTTGAGGCCGCCGATGTCCTCGTAAGTGATTGTTGAAATCTTTCCCAGTTCCTTTATCGGCTCCTCCTTGAGCACGAGTTCAGTGTCCTCTGTGACGATAATCAGGCCTGATGGAACAGTTTGCGCGACTGCGAACGGGAACGGCGTGCCGAAAACGTTTACTGACAGCACGTCCCCCCGCGCCAGCGGTTTTCCGACGAGGTTCTTTTTCACGTAATTGTCAAAACCGGGAGCATACCGTGACGGCTGGTTTGGCGCGAGGACGATTTTCTTCGCGGGCCGGATTTCGGCCTTGGTTATCTTTACGTGGTCGCCCATGCCTACTCCCGCGCTGGTCCTGAGGATGCCGTCTATGCGCAGGATTCCCACTCCCTCGTCCTGGGGATGGGCCGGGAGGACGATGGCGGCGGTGGATTTCTTTCCCCTGATTTCAACCACGTCGCCGGTGGTGAGCCCGAGCGCCCTGCGCGCCTGCGAGTCGACCCTCACGACGCGCTTGCCGTAATCCATTTGGAGCGCCTCGGCGACCTTCAATTCAATTTCCTTCTTGATTTCAGCCAAAAAAACCACCCAAACGCTAGGTAACTTCAAAGCCTCCGGCAGGCAATAGGGAAAGCGTTTCCTCAACACTTATCCCCAAGCGGCTTTTAATCTTTTCCGCGGCCGCAACCCGGTCCAAGGCTCCTTGAGCGAGCAAAACGCGTTTTGAAGGCAGGGTTCCGTGGACTGCCGGCAAAGCCAGCGGTTTTCCGCCGCGTTCGCCTATGGCCAAGCCCAGCGGCGTGTTCCTGAACCACTTGCGCTGGCCGGTTATCACGAACCCGCCTTTTGCAACGAATTCGCCATGGGAATGCTTGCTTACCTGTCCGGCGCCCACGCAGTAGACGTCTACCGAGCCATAACCCATTTTCCAGGCATTTGAATAAGACGCGGCGAACTGCGCCGCCTCGGTCAAATCAGTTTCCCCAGGCTCCTTGCCGCCTGCCTTTACAACAGTCGCCGGCGCGCCGTGGATGTCCGCGTGGAAAAACAAGTCTTTGGCATCCATGTGCCGCGCGACTATTGCTTCGTTCTGCTTCGCGTCCTTGCCCGCGATTACCAGAAAACCGCCGGATGTCTGGAACCACCTGAAGCGCTCGAACCACTCCCGCTTCACCGCTTCCTTCACCCTCACCTGCGATTTCTTTTTCTCCTTCTCTTCGGCTTTTTCCCGCGCCTTTCTCTCCTCTTCCTCGACCCGTTTCCGCGTCTCAACCATCGCGTTGCGTACGCCTTCTGTCTTGGACCGCATTTTCTTCGCTTCCTCGAAATAGCGCACCGCGTTCTCGCGCGCCGACAGCCT
>JAPLXB010000001.1 GCA_026396285.1 Microcaldota archaeon | reverse complement strand
TTATTTTTTCGGAGGGGATACTGGTTGAAGCGATTATTTCGCGCGACGGTTTGTCTGAATCGTCGGAACGGATTTCCATCCTCACGTCGCCGGCAGAAAACTTATACAACTGAAACTCGAAATCGCCCACAGTCATCGCGTCGTCAAGGGTAAAGGAACGGGCGGGCAGCGCACTGGCGGACAATACCAGCGAACCGCTGAATTCACCGCTTCTGTAACCGGGTTCCAAGCCAATTGCCTTCGTCTGGCAGCTTCCCGGCATGCCGTTGAAGGAAAGGTACGTGTCGATTGCGCTCGCGTTCGGGGGAATCACCGCGTTTATCACGTAATCGGTTTGGCTGAGGAAATCCACTGTTTTTATGACCTGCTGCGGAGGGGCGCTGAAGGTATCGTTTGAGAGCGAGAACGGAAGCTCGGTTACGAAAAAGTTCTTCTGTTCGTCGCTGAAAAGCAGGGTCGGACTGGGAGGCGCAAGGGACGCGTAGCCCAGGTCGAGCTCGCCGACCTTGTCCTTGATCTCGTTCATGATGCTGTAAAATGGAACGGAATTTTTCGTTATCGTGGAGTCGTCCACAAGCGTCTTTGCATTGGTTTTCATCAGTTCCGTGAATTCGTCAAGCGATTTGACCAAGTCCCCCGCCCTTTCCGGCGAATAACCCTTTTCTTTAAGCACCTGCAAAATGGAATCGTCGATTCTGGCCTTTTGCAACGCGGCTTTGGCCGGGTCATTGAAGAGGTCCAGCGAAGCCCTGATGCTGGCAAGGTGCGACAAGCTGTTGGTTCTCACAGTCTCCCTGACCTGTCCGAGCACGAATTCGTCGCTGCCTTCATAGTACAGGTCGAAGTATTTTTTCCCGTTGTGCACGAACCTGGTTTTCGCCTCTTTCGACAGCGCCTTGTACGGATACAGTTCGGCGACGTACTCGCCGAAACCGCTGTTTCCGACCACGGCGTTGGCGGCGCTCGGCCACTGGAGCCAGTCCTTGCCGAAACGCTCCACTGACTTTACGTGGCCGTATTCGTGGAAAATGGTGTAGTGCTTCATCATTTCCTCGAAGGCCTCGTCGCTGAGCCGCTCGGAATCTTTGAAAATGTTTTCCGTTATGACCGTTATCCTCTTGTCACCGGGCGCGTATTCCGCAAGCCTTTCGCCGCTGTCCCCGAACTTGTTGACAAACCGTATGTTGTCGACATAGCCGTCGCCGATGCTTAGGCTGGCTTTCGCGGTCCGCATCGAACCGGACATCGCGTCATTCGCGAAATAACGCGCCATTGCCTTCACGTTCCTGTTCCCCACTTCCACGTTGTGTATCACGAGGTCTTCCGCATTGAATTTTTCCAGGTAGCCTATGCCGTTCACTTCAAGCGCGTCCCAGCCCACTGCGCGACGCGCGTGCATGTATTCTACCGCGTTGGCGGCGACCTTGTCGCCGTGCGAGAAAAGCTTGGCGAATTCCTCTACAAGTTCCTTGGAGACCGCCGGCGCTTCCTTCACAATCCCGTATACTTTCTTCATGGACGGCCGTATGAGCCGCATCGTTGCCACTGCCTTCTCCGAAACCGCCTTGGGCAGCTTCCTGATCGCTTCCTTCAAGTTAGCCTTCAGCGAACTGAAGGTAATGTCTCCGGCGATTTCCGCGATTCCTCCCAGTACTGAAAGGTCCGCTACGGTGCCGAAAACGTCATAAACGGCCGTGCCGTAGGTCAGGCTGCATACCGCGTCGGTGACAAGCTGTTCCACGGTGACGTTCCAAAGGGACTTTAGGTTCCGGATTTCCTTGTAGCAGTTCCACGAGTCCCTCGCGTCCGGAACAAGCTCTATCACCGGGATGACGTTGCAGCTTATCTCCGCGGTCGTGTGGCCCTCGAACTTGCCGTTCCACAGGCACGCCACGGCGCCGTCAATGAAATTCCAGTTTTCATTGACGCCGTACTGGAACATCTTCTGCAGCGCGATGACGCCGTCGTACCACTCGTCCGTCGCGTTCAGCCAGATCAGCTTCTTGCCATCGCTCCAAGGGTTGTCCTGGATGATCATCTCGTTCTCGAAGTCCAGCGGATACGGCGCGCACGCGAGCGCCTTGTTGTCGGCCGGCGTGCCCACCACTATCGCCGCCGCGTTCTCGAGCTCCGAGTACATGTCGCAGTCGTCCGCGGCAACAGGCGGTGAAATTACGGTCGGCGTTATTCCGGTCTTGTCCGCAATCGCCGAACGCAATTCGTTCACATAGTTTGACAGGTCGGAACCCATTGAAGCCGGCGTTACAATCACTATCGGAACGCCGAAAAACGCGCTTTGGAACGAAGCAAAAGTGATTCCGGTCCCCTCACTCACTCTCAGGGTCGAGGACTTCGCGGTGGTGCCGTTGGCCGTCGCCTTGAAGTAGAACTCGGGGTTGCCCCACTGGTCTCCCAAGTATGCGGCGGTCCAGGCCGCGGTTGCAGTGTTTCCGCTGAAAGCAGCGGTCTTCCTGGTGATGAAATCGGATTTCGCGGGCCAGTCGTCCTCCCACACCTCGAAGGTCGCGGTTTTACCGTTGCAGGCGCCGAACGCTGACGCAGTCATTGAAACCCTGGTTCCGCCCGGAACCGGCCCGTACACGGACCAGTAGGCGTTGCTGATGTTGCAGAACGCCGCCGCGCAAGCCCCTCCGGAACACTTGTAACCTAAATCGCAGGACACGCCGCAGCACGCGTCGGTTTTA
>JAPLXB010000042.1 GCA_026396285.1 Microcaldota archaeon | reverse complement strand
CGGCCCGATTGAATTGCTGAAGTTTTCAATAAGGCCCGATGCCATCGAGGGCCGCGTGATCGTGTGGAGGATAGGCGTCCTCGGCCCCGGCGCCTCGGCAGGATTGTATTACACTTCCACCATAGAGGCCGGATTCCTGCTCTCCCAGTATAATGCGCCTTCGGTCAGCGCGGCGGCGCAGAAGGTTCCTGTGGCGGTGACGCTGCAGAGCCTCCTCCAACAAAATGCGGTTTGGTACGCCGCCGGGCTGGTAGTGCTTGCGGCCGCGGCCATCATCCTGTTGCTTGGCAGGAAGCGCAAGGCGGAGGGCGAGGTGCGTGACTTCGACCGGGAAGGGGGTGGCGTGAAAATCGGCGAGCACTGGTATGGTTATCCAAATGAACTGAAAAAGGGCGTGGAAGCGCTGGCAAAAGGCGACGTGGTCGAGTTCGAGTACGGGCAGCGCAGGGACCTTTTCGGGAGAAAGGGCGGGTTCGCCCGCCGGCTGGTCAAAGTCCCGGTCAAAAAATCCAGGCAAAAGTAAAGCCGGACTATTCCTTGAAACCGTTCTTCCCGTGCATCGGGACGAACATCACTGGCAGCAGGCTGCGCGACGCCTGCCGGCCCCTGCGCTTTTCCACGAGAATCAAGTCCTGGAAATAAGTGCCCCCGATCGGGATAACCATTTTGCCCCCTTCCTTCAATTGTTCAAACAACGGTTTCGGCACCGAGGGCGCGCCGCACGTTACAACGATTGCGTCAAACGGCGCTTCCGCAGCGTAACCCACGCTGCCGTCCCCGCACACGCTGAAAACGTTCTTGAGACCCGGCAGGCCGGAAACCTTTTGCCGCGCGTAATCAAACAGTTCCTGGACCCGCTCCACGGTCACGATTTTGCCTTTTGGCCCAACAGCGCCCGCCAGTACCGCCGCCTGATAACCCGACCCGGTCCCTACTTCAAGCACTTTCCCGCCAGCAGGCAGTTCCAGTGCCTCGGTCATTATCGCGACGACGCTGGGCGCGCTGATTGTCTGGAGCCTGAACAAGGGCAGCGGATAGTCGGCGTATGCGGACTCCTTTTGGGACGGAAGCACGAAGTGCGCGCGGTCAACTGCCTTGAACGCCTCAATCACGCGCTTGGTCTTGAGGAAACCGAAGTCAACCAAGTACTTTACGAGCTCGGCGTTGGATTTCATGAAAACGAGTAAGGCTCCTTGAATAAAAAACAATTCCGGGAACAGGATAAGCCCGCTCCGGCCGCA
The DNA here is from genome assembly GCA_026396285.1 of Microcaldota archaeon. GTDB lineage: Archaea > Micrarchaeota > Micrarchaeia > Norongarragalinales > JAPLXB01 > JAPLXB01. The sequence goes on along the minus strand of JAPLXB010000042.1, from coordinate 27,856 downwards.
GAATTACCTATCCGCCGCGAAACCTTCCTGGATTTCCAAAACATGCGATAATGAACAAATTGTTCGTTACAAGCGTTTATACGGCAGGGGGGCGGCGGGCGGCTTCACTCCACTTTTATCTTTGCGCCCGGCCTTTCCTTCAAGGGCTCGGCGCGCTTGAGGACGATTTCAAGTATGCCGTTCTTGCAAGTGGCTTTCGCGGTTTTCTCATCCACTTGCGCTGGGAGGGGAATGGTTTTCGCGAACCGCCGCTCCGGGTTCGTCACTTCCACGGCGAGCTGCCCGCTTGAAACATCCAGTTTTATCTCGTGTTTTTCCACGCCAGGCAACTCAATGATTACCCTGAGGTCCTCTTTCTCCTCAATGATGTCCACGAGCGGTTCGCGCTCTTCCTTGACTTTCCCTTTTTCCACGTTGCCGAACTGGCTCACCACCGGCTTGCCGTCGTGGCCTATGCGGACGTTCACTCCGTATACTATCGGTTCGCCTTCCCTGAACCGCTCAGGCAACCGCATGCCCCCCATGTTCTCGAACATGTCGCGGATCATGTCGTTCAGGTCGCCGAAGTCGGAGAAAAAGTCACCGAAGCCGAAAGGCCTCCTGCGCTTGACCATTCAAATCACTAGGGTTTTTGGGCGCGCGGATTTAATTGGCTTTTGGTGCCGCCGTAGTTTCCGGCGGAGGCGCCGGGGGAAAACGATTTAAGCGCGCGCCCGGACTATTTTTTCGTGAAAATAACGAAGGCGGTGCCTGCGGACGTGCCGGCGATAAAGGAAATCATAGACGCCTATTCCGCCGACGGGAAGACCGTGTCCCGCCCCCTCGCATACCTGTATTCGAACATCCGGGACTACTTCGTGTGCAAAAAAGGCGGTAAAATAGTGGGCTGCTGCTCGCTGCACGTCGCCTGGGGCGACTTGGCGGAAATCAAGTCCCTCGCAGTCCACCCCACCCACAAGAGCAACGGGATAGGAACCGCGTTGGTCAAGGCGTGCCTCAAGGAAGCCAGGGAACTCGGGATTGCACGCACCTTCGCCCTCACGACTGCGACGGGTTTTTTTGAAAAACTCGGGTTCGAAAAAGTCGCGAAGACGTCGCTGCCGATGAAAGTGTTCGGCGAGTGCCTGCAGTGCTCGCGGTACCCGGACTGCGACGAGGAAGCCATGGTCAAGACAGTCTGAGCCGCGTTTGAGTGGTTTTGTGGCATATCCCCGCGAAGCGGAGTTGAAGGCAGAAACCTTGAAGGAGGCGTTCCCCTACCTGCGGGAGTTCAGGGGACAGACCGTGGTGGTCAAGTACGGTGGAAACGTTTCCCCTGCAATGCTATCCGCCATCGCCGAGGATGTTGCAATCCTCAAGCACATTGGGATAAACCCGGTGGTTGTGCACGGGGGCGGGCCTCAGATAAGCAGGGCCTTGGACGAGGCGGGAGTTTCCAGCCGAAGGGAGGAAGGCGAGAGGCTCACGAGCAGGGAAGCCATGCCTATAGTGAAGCGCGAACTGGAAAAAATGAACAGGGAAATCGTTTCGCTCATAAACAGGCACGGCGCAAGCGCAAAGGCAATGCACGGCTATGGAAAGGGGCTTTTGGTTGCGCGGAGCGCGCACGGGCCCGGCGAAGGCGAGAGGACCGGAAAGATAGTGAAGGTTAATGCCGCAGTCCTCAGGCGCGCGCTAAGGGACCGCGTCCCGGTCGTCTCGCCCATCGGAGTCGACGGGAAAGGCAACCACTACAACATCAATGCGGACACCGCCGCGGCCGCCATAGCAGTCGCCTTGGGCGCAAAAAAACTCACCATACTCACAAACGTTGACGGGGTCATGGAAGGGGAAAAACTCCACTCGACGCTCACCGTGGACGAGGCGCTGGAAAAGATAAGAAAAGGGGTCATCCAGTCCGGCATGATCCCGAAAGTCAGGGCCTGCATCGAGGCAGTGAAGGGAAAGGTGGGAAAGGCGCACCTCCTGAACGGCGAAAGGCCCCACGCCCTCCTGCTTGAAATATTCACGAAAAAAGGGGCCGGCACCGAGATAGTCAGGGCCTAAAAATACTTTATCGTCGTTTCCAGCGCCTTGGCAAGGGAGCGGGACAGCGGCGAGTCCTCGGAGTAGACCCACAGGCGAGTGCCCCCGCGCACCTGCTGGAAACGAACCGCCGCAAAAGGCCGCCACACGAACAGTATTGACGGCGTGTTCAGCCGGAAAGTTTTTTCAAGCCACGCGAGCACGGTCCGTTCCGCGCCAAGGCTGTACTTGTCCAGGTAAATCCCTTCAAGCTTGTGTTCGGCGAGGAAACGCGTGATGCGCGCAAGCACGTTTTCAGCCGGGACCGACAGTTCCTGCTTGGGCGAATTCAACAGCACCAAGTCGCACGCGACCAGCAAAAAGAGGGAAAACGCCTTGAACAACAGCACGATGAGCAGCGCCAGCAACAGTGCGGCAAACAATCCGGTCGCCTGCTCGAACTCCAGCCCGATTATTTCAAAAAACCTGAGCGCGCCGAAGAAGCCTCCGAGCGCGAGGCCGGCCGAGGCTATGAGCTGGACCCTCGCGGAAAGGAGGTAAAGCGCGCACTTGAGCATCCGTGGCATGGAAAAGGGTAGGGCGCGGGCGGTTTTAAAACATTCAGCGGAAACGGGAAAAGGCCCGGGAAAGGGTAGAGGGCGGGTTCAGGGAAAGCGGGGCGGGCTCAGCGCCTGCGGCGCACAATGGCAAACGCGCCTGCGGCCAACAACAGCGCCGCCAGTGCCGCCACCTGGGAGAATTCAGGGATGTCATTTCCCTGCCCGCCGTAGGAGTCAAAGTGCTCGACGGTGAACGTCACGGTGTTGCCTGAGCATGACAGGATGTTGCACGCGGGCGTGCTCGTCGAGTTGCACAACTGCCCGCCGGCAATGATTGTGTTCAAGTCAGTCGAGTAATCGTTGTAATAGTACAGGTCCACGCGGGGGCAGAAGCCCGTGAAAGCCATCGTGATTTGCGCAGTGGTGTTCAAGTCGTTGTTCGCTGAAGCGTTCACTGCCGCGACTCCAGTGCCCGCGTAATACACTGCGTCGGAAATGTCACCGCTAGTGGAAAGCGAGGAATACTGTATCGATGTCCCGCCGCCTGACAGGGACACTGGGTAAATCCCGCTGTCAATGTTGAATCCCGTGTTGCCGGTGAGGTTGCAGTTCTTGACCGTGTTCCCCGAGGAAGCGAGCTGGATGCCGTACTGGTTCCCGGTCGATGAACTGTTTTCAATCGTGATGCCGGAGCCGTTGATGTGGAAACCGGCGTTTGTCGTGCACCCGGAAACGGTGACGTTGCTGACGACCGAATTGTTAGTCCAGGATAATTCGACACCCATTCCGCCAAAGCCCATGCCCCCCGCATTGTTTTCAATTACGATGTTGCGGAGCGTGACGTTGTTGCTGTTTACTACTATGATTTTCGCGTTCGCGGTGTTGGCTGCCGGCAGGTAAAGGTTTTCAAGCACGTAGTTCGTCTTGTGGTTCAGGTAGTATATCGGCTCGCCGTTCGCGGTGTTGCTGGTGTCAACGTCGTTGTCATAGCACTCGGCAGTCGTGCAGAAAAGAAACAACCCAAAGACGAGGTTGCCATTCATTGAATTGTTCCTGAGAGTGGCGAGCCCTGTTGAGATCACGATTCCAGCGAGGCTGTCGTTCGCGGTGTTGTTGGTAACGGTGCAGTTGTAGGCACCGGCCTGTATGCCTATCGTCGCGCTGTCGGTCACGATGTTGTTTTCTATGCGGGTGTAGTCTGCGCCGGACGAGGCCATTATCAAGTGCACCCAACCGCCGCCGGTGGTGTGGGATATCACGTTGTTTGAAACCACCGAATACCCGTCGTCGTCAATCAAAATCCCGTCGGCGACGTTGTGGTCCAGCGTGTTGTATGAAAACGTTGAATTCGAACCTCCCTTGGTTTGTATGCCAACGTCATCGTTGAAGGAAACGTTGTTGTATGAAACGTTAGCGTAGGTCGCAGACATGTGAATGCCGGGCGCGTCGTTGGAAGTGACGTTGTTGTAGGTGATTGTTGTGTTGTAGCCCCAGTACACGTCTATTCCGGCACCGGTACCTGTGGCTCCTGAAATGCTGCTGTTGGTTACTGTGCTGCTGTTCGAATAAAACAGCCTTATGCCATATTCGAAATGCGAAACGTTGCAGTTCCTTATCGTCGCATTACCACGTGTATCGACCTGGATGCCGGGCGCGCCGTTGTCGCTGCCACTGATGGTGAAGCCCTTGCAGTCCAAGGTGACGTTGTCCGCGGCGACGGTGAGGCAGCCGCCGAAGGACTCGGAAATGCTCTGGTTCAATTCATACGTTTCGCCGGCGACGTCAATGGCTTGACTGCAGGCGGTGACGTTGGTTGCGGCGCCAACCGAAAGCGAGAAAACAGCCAGCAAAACAACTGCAAAACCGATTCTGCAAAAGTCCATCAAATCCCAAGCAATAAGGCGCTGCAAACTATAAAAAGGCTTTCCGCCACCTTCTTCCAGCCCCGTCGTCTAGCGGCCAAGGATAGCGGGCTTTGGAGGAATGGCCAGCTTGCCCTCCGCGGGCAAGCGGGTTAGGTCCGCGGAGACCCGTTGACGGCAGTTCGAAGGAATTTTTTCTTTTATGAAAAGAAAAGCGGTCATCGGAAAAGAAAAATTACCGAAACTCTGCCCGGGGCTACTGTTATTTAATTACTGCGGGACAAAAGAATTGCAGGTGAATTGATTTTGGGACGAATAAAGGGAACGGTCGTGAAAAGGCTGGCCAGAGAGCTGTTGAAAAAGTTTCCAGCGGACTTTTCACTGGATTTTGAAGCCAACAAGGTCGTAGTCAAGCGCATGAAGATTTTCCTCAACGACGACAGGGAACGCAACCAGCTCGCGGGAGAGCTTTCGGTCCTCGCGCGCAGGGCGGCCCCGAGGCAAGGCCCCGCGGCCTGATTCAAGGCGTTGGCCATAAGGCGCTGATGAAACTGTTCAGTACTGCCTTGCAATATACACTATCGCGCTAGCGGGCCGGCCGCAGTGGATGCATTTCGCGCCCCGGGGGACTGCCTCGTCCCCGCCGAACAGCGTGCCCCTCACTTTCCCGCCTTTTGTCTCGGCCTGGATGAAGTCCGCGCACTCCTTGCCTTCCTTGTCGGTCGAGCAAAGGAACGCGCGCGCATAGTTCTTCGCGTCCAGCGCCTCGGCGAGCTCTTTTTTCGTTGAAACGTTAAGGATGTGTGACTTCAAGTCGTTTGCGGCGCGCTCGCACATGCTTTCAAGCAGCGCGAAACCCAGTTCGTTCACCGCGGCCACGACCTTGTCCGCGCCAACGGTTACGCGCTCCCTCGAGTCCCGCCGCGCGAGCGTAACCGTTCCGGCAGTGAGTTCCTTTTCCCCCACTTCTATGCGTATGGGCACGCCCTTCATTTCCCAGTAATTGTACTTGTAGCCGGGAGTCTTGTCCGAGTCATCCACCGAAGCCCTGATTCCGGCCTTTTCCAAAACCGCTTTTATCTCACGGCATTTTGCGAGCAGGCGCGTCGAGTCAACGCCTTTGCCTGCAATCGGAATGGCCATCGCCTGGACCGGCGCAATGGAAAACGGCATCATCAACCCCTTGTTGTCGCCGTGGACTGCGACGACTGCCGCCATCATCCTCCATACGCCGATGCCGAAACAGGTCTGGAAAACGAATTTCTCCGCCCCCGAATCGTCCGAGTACCTGATTCCAAAGGCTTTTGCGAACTTCTGGCCCAGGAAATGCGTGGTCGCTATCTGGAAAGCCTTTCCGTCCGGGAGCCGCGCGTCGCAGGCGAAAGTGGTTTCCGCCCCCGGGAACGTGTCCCACGCCGGGCGCTCGAAGAAAAGGAACGACAGGCCCAGTTCGTGGCTGAGCACCCTCTCGCAAACCGCCATGTCCCTCTTCACCTGCTGCATCGCCTCTTCCTGGGCCGCAAAACAGTCGTGGGCCTCTATCCACAGGAATTCCCTGCCGCGCATGAAGGGGTTGGTTTCCGGCTCGTTGCGGAACACTGAACAACTCTGGTACATTTTCAGCGGCAGGTCGGCCTTGCCGTTGACCCACAGTGAATACATTTGGTAAAAAGCGGTTTCGCTCGTGGGCCGCAGCGCCAGGTGCCTCTTCAAGTCCTCTGCGCCGGCGCGGGTTACCCAAAACACCTGCGGCTCAAACCCCTCCACGTGCTCCTTCTCGCGCTCGAAATTCTCCTCCGGAATGACCGTTGGAAACAGCGCAGGCAAATGGCCGTCGGCCTCCAACTCGGCCTCGAACAGGCGGTAGATTTGGCGGAACGCGAGCATGCTCCACGGCTTGTGGACAACAAACCCCTGGACGTTGTACCGGTTGTCCACGAGGTCGGCCGCGTAAATGACCTTGTTGTACCAGTCGGAAAAGTCCTTTGCCTTGTCCGCCGAAAACTCCTTCGTCGCCATTACCACGCCAAAGCACCTGTGGAAAAACCTTGCCGGAATTTTTTTGAGCCCGGCATTTTTATACCCGCCCCCGGCCGGGCGCGAATATTAAGGCAGGGGCGCCCGGTCTTTACCGTGTCGGAAACATTGTTTGCGGCGATGTGGAAAAGCAGGAGCCCCGAGGAATTCGTGGAAAAATACCTCCTCAAGGGGCTTGCTGTGAGGCAGCTGCCGGACGCGCGCGTTGTTTCCCTCAAAATGGGGGGAAAGCAGCCTGCTGGAATCGACAAGCTGATGGCGTCGCTTGGAAGGGGCGACTACCACCGCATCGCTTTCATAAACAAGGCGGATTCGAAGAAAATCTGCTACTTCCAAATTGAAAAAACCGATTACAAGAACCCGCGCATCAAGGACCGGTACCCGCGCTCGCTGCCGAAAATCAGGCTTTTCAAGGAATCCATAATCCACGTCGGCGAAGACGACTTCAACCGCGCGGTCGCCCGCACCGGCGAAAAAGTGTTTCCCCACCCGGGCCGCGGCGGAAGCGTCTCGCACCTGCTGCTCATCCCGCGCAAGCTCGTTGACCACGGCGAATGGGGCAAAAAAATAGTGGAGCCGCCCCCCGGGATACAACCCGGCGCGCTCAACATCCTCCTCGAACGCGGGGTTTTTGAAAAGCTGGAGGGGCACCAGCGCATTGAACAGTTCTTGAACAAGTACCTGAATTCGGTGAAGTACGTCGGCGGCGAGCACAGCACGCACACGTACGAGAAACTCATTGGCATCGGGCCGAAGTCGCGCCAAAAGTACCCCGGTTTTTCCCCCTACCAGCTGTTCCACGTCGTCAGTTCAAGGTACGGGCCGTTCATGCGGGAGCTGCCGGCGGCCGCTTCGCGGGCGGAAGTGGAAAAAATGATTGAAAAGCACCTTGGGGCCGGAAAATTGTTCGCCATGGACTACGGCGAGAGGATATGGAAAGTCATTTCGACGCCCGGCGGCATGAGGGATGCTAAAAAAATCGCCGCAGACACTTCAATGAATTGGCGGAAAATACGCGGCAGGGAATGAGCGCCGGACAGCACGCTAAGTGAAAATAAGCAAGATAAAGGACTGAAAAGGTTCGCTGCCCCGTGTGCCTGCGCGCAAAAAGCCGGGCGCGCTCAGAGCTGTTTCTTCAATTCCTCAAGCGCTTGCTCGAGCTTTTCAATTCGTTCCGAGACCGCCTTCTTGCCCGCGCCGCCCTTTCCCTTGGCTTCCGCGGATTCGCTGCCTTCTGTTTCCTCGGAGAGCTTGCGCAGGCGCTCCTCGTGCTTCTTCTTCGCCGCACCCCTCAAACCCTCCTTCGGCTGGGGAGCAGCAGGCGGGCCGCGCCTAAGGTAGAACGCGGCGAGTGCCGCGACGATTACGAGGATTATCGCGCCGGCGAGCATGTACTGCGCGCTGGCTGCGGTGAAGAAACCGGAGAGGGGCGAAGCAGGGGCCGGCGCCGGAGTCGGCGTGGTTTCAACCTGCGTCACGACCGTAGCCGTCTTGCCCGGCTTGGTCGACGTTATTTCAGGAATCCCGAAAAGCGTCATGTAACTCCGCGGGACTGCTCCAATCCTCCAGTACCTGAGCGTCAGTATGTCGCCCGGCGAAAGGAGCGCAACCTTCCACACCGCGCCTCCGGAGACGATTCTCGCGGGCTGCGGCGCGTAAGTGAGCGCGTTGGAGTTGCCGAACGCCGCGGGAATGTTTTCCCTGAACTCAAAGTCGGTTGCAGGCGTCGTTCCCCTGTTCTTTATCGTGATTATGATAGTTGACCTGTAGCCGCCGCTCGGCTCAGGCTCTATGACGAGCTGCCTCGATACCAGGAGCTCGAAGGCCTCGCCGTCCACGCCAATCCTCATGACGTACTCCTGCGTCTCAATCACGCCGGTCTGCTGGGAAGGAGTGGGTGAAGGAGTCGCTGAGACAGTCGCGTTCGGAGTAGGCGTCGGAGCGCAGTAGCCGCAGTCCGCGTGGCACGTGGAACACGATTCGCCGGCAGCAATGCTGCAGACGCTGTCGCCGCAAGAGCCGACTTGGCCGCCTGTCCCGCCGCCTCCCGGAGGAGCGGGCGGAGTCGCAGGCACGTAAACGGTCGCCGCAGTCGAATCAGAGTAGCCGTTGTAGGTGGCGCCGACTGTCGAGGAACCGGCTGCGACTGCGTTGAACAAGCCTGCCGCCGATATCGTTCCAACAGCAGGGTTGGACGAGGACCATGCGGCAGACGCCGTCACGTCCGCGGTCGAGTTATCGGAATAAAGCGCGGTGGCGATGAATTGCTGGGTGCTCCCGCGCGCAATGGACGGGTTCGCCGGCGAAACGCGGACGCCTGTGAGGAAAACGCTCGGGCCGAGGGTGAAGTCGGTTGTCTGGTTCTCGCCAGGGGCAAGCACCAGGTTAGTCCTCGTTGAAGGAGCGTAGCCGCCCGTCGCCGCAGTGGCGGTGACGTTGTATGTGCCGTCAATGAGCGCCAATGAGTAAGCGCCGTTCGTTGTCGTGGTCGAGTTCACTATTGCCGCGCCCTGCCTTGCATCAATTGTCACTGAAACGCCGGTGAGCAGGCCGCTTGCGTTGTAAACCGAGCCGTTGAGCGTGGCCGGGACCGCGCGCGTCATCGTGACGTTCATGAAAGCCGGGTTGATGTACCTGTCCGGCCTCGCCGGAGTCAACGGCGCGCCCCAGTATGAAGTGGTAGTCCAGCCCGTTTTTGAGAACACGAGCGTGTAGTTTTCTCCGCCAGCAGGCACGTTCAGGCCGCTGACGTTGAAGAAGCCGGCCGCATTCGTGAGCGTGGTGTTGGCCACGGTGCCGTTCGCGGCATATATTGCGCTGACAGTGACCTGGTCAACAGGAATAACCGTGTTCTGCTCGACCACGTACCCTGACCACGAGCCGGCCATGGTGGTGGCTGCCAAAACGAGGAGGACGATTCCTGCGACGAGTTCCTTCCAAATCATTCAAATTACCCCTTGAAACATTTTCTTTAGCTTCCCCACAAGGCGACGTTCACCGTGCTGTTCTGCCCGCCGAGCACCTGCTTGTTCGTCTGCACGAGCGGGTAAACGTAGCCCGGAGCGTTGGCCGTCAAATTGTAGTATCCCGGAAGCAGCTGCGTCGCCCAGTACAAGCCGTTCACGATTGATGCCGACTGCACTAGCGAGCCACCCTGCCACACTTCCATCGTTCCGTTCAACGGCGCACCAGTATCCATGTCCACCACTGTTCCGTTGAATGCGCCCGTGATTGTCAGGACCGGGTTCCGGACAGTGGTCGCGTTGGCCGCTATCGTTGCGCCCGCCGACTGCGGCAAGTACCAGTCCCTTGAGGCAGTGACCATGTAAGCCCCGGGCGCTATGCCGTTGATGGCGTAGCCGCCTGCGCCGTTTGACAGGGTCCAGTAGCCTGTTCCGTCAATGGAAACGTTGGCGCCCGCGAGCGGTGCCCCGTCCTGGTCGCGCACGGTCCCTGAAAGGTTGCCCGGGATTATCGTGAGAGTGAAGTTCTGGACAGTAGTCGCATTCGCGGGAATGGATATTCCGACTGCCTGCGGGTAGTACCCGGCAAGCGACGCGGTGACGTTGCATGTTCCCGGGTCCGCGACGGTCATCTCATATGCTCCCGAGGAGTTGGTGAGCGCCCAGTAGGCGGTGCCTTCAACTGAGACGTTTGCGCCATTGAGCGGCGAACCAAGCGAGTCAGTTACCGCGCCCATCAGAGTGCCCGGAATGACTGTCAGCGTGAAGTTCCGGCCAGTGACTGCACTGGTGTTTATCAAAACGCTTGCTCCGGCTGGGTAATACGAGGCCAGCGAAGCAGTTACATTGTACGAGCCCGGCGGTATTCCCGGAACAACGTATGAACCGGAACCATCGGACTGCGCCCAGTAGCCGGTTCCGTCGACTGAAACATTCGCTCCAGCCAGTGGCGCGCCATGCGCGTCAACCACCGTGCCTGAAAGGTTGCCTGGAACCGCAATCACGGTTATTGAAACGTTGTCCGAGTCGGTCCATCCCTCGTCGTCAGTGACAGTCAAGACAGCAACATAGTTGCCGACTGAAAGGTACCGGTGGGTGGCGTTGACGCCCGCGCCGGTGAAGAGGTCCCCGAAGTCCCACTGGTAGGACACTATCGCCCCGCCGTCAGGGTCAATTGAAGCCGAAGCGTCGAAGAACACCGAGTCGCCCGCGTAAATTGTCGTGGCGTTGGCGCTGAATGCCGCAACCGGCGGAAGCGCCTGCACGACGTTAACAACGAATGGAATGATCGAGGAAACGCTGTTGTCGTCGGTGACGCGGAGAAGCGCATTGTGAACGCCCGATGAATACAAGTGGGTCGTGTTCTCAACAGTCGAGTTCGAGCCGTCGCCGAACACCCACAACGTCGCCGAAATCGAGCCGTCCGGGTCGTAGGAAGTGGAATTGAATGCGATAACGTCAACAGTGGTCGCGTTGAGCACGATGCCGTTCGCCAACGGAGTCGCAACACCGTTTATCGTCACGATGCCTTGGACGACCGGAACAGCGTTAGGAGTGACCTGCACGGACGAGGAGTTCGTGAACGCGCCAGCGAACGCGTTGACGCTGCCCGAACCCGCGTTGGTTGCGGTGAACGTGGTTGACTGCGCGCCAGTTACCGGATTCACGCCGCCTATTCCGCCGCTAACTGTCCAGTCAGCCTGCACGAAAACAATGTTGTTGAACGAGTCGTGGCCAAGGACCTGGAACACCTGCGTAGCTCCGTTCGGGACTGTCAAATTCGCCGGAGTGACTTCAATCCACGCAAGAGTGCCCGGAGTCACCGAAGCCTGGGCAGTGCCTGAAATCAATCCGACGCTTGCGGTTATCACGGCCGCGCCCGCGACCATGGCGTCAAACCTCGCGCTGCCAGCACCAAGATCCGTTAATGTTCCAATCGTGGTGTTGCTTGAACTCCAGTTCGCTGCACCAAGCGCAATCGGGTTATTGTACTGGTCGTAGCCGGTTGCGTTGAAAACCGTCGAGGAACTTGAAGCAACGGTGACGTTCGCCGGGGAAACAATGATGTGGTCAAGCGCCGCCGGGGACACGATGACCCAGGTCTGGTTCGCCGCAATGCCGCTGGACGCGGTTATCGTCGCGTTGCCCGCCTGCGTTGAAGTGAATGTCGCCGAAGCCGCGCCGCCCACGGTCTGCACGACAGGCGTGACCGAGCCGGTGGACGAGGAGAATGAAACGTTGGTGCCGTCGACCACTGGCAAACCGAGCCAGTCGAGGACGGTCGCGTCAATCGCTGAGCTGCCGCCTGCAGTGATTGACTGCGGGTTGGCTGAAAGCAGCATTGAGAAAGGCGCTCCTGCGACGACTGAAACCGCCGTTGAATTCGAGACATTGCCCTGAGTTGCGTTTATGACCGCAGTTCCCGGGTATGCGGCAGAGAAAACGCCTGTTGCCGCGTCAATTGCGCCGACAGTGGCGTTGTCAACGCTCCAAGCCGGCACCACGGTGACGACGTTGTTGAACGAGTCGTAGGCCGTTGCAGTGAACGTGTAATTGGTTCCGCTCGGGACCGCGCCCGACGGCGCGTTGATTATAATATAGGCGAGCGTGCCCGGAGTGACCGTGACAATGGACGAGCCGGTTGTTGCAGTCGCCGAATCAGTTGCCGAAACAGCTGCCTGTCCCACGTGCGCCGGAACGAAAGTGACGATGTGCGGGTCGGAAGTCGCCTGGACGCTGCCGACTGTGGCGTTGCCTGAAGCCCACTGGGGCGTGAACTGCACCGGGTTGTTGAACTGGTCGTAAGCGTATGCAGTGAAGTTGATTGGCTGGTCGATTGCTACGCTCGGGTTCAGCGGGAGGACGTCCACGCGCGCAATAGCGCCCGGAACGACTGAGAGGCCCGTCGAATTCGATGCCGCGCCGCTTGAGGCGCTGACCGTGTAGTTTCCGACAGCGGCCGCGTCAACCCTTGCCAGTGCAGCGAAATAGAACTGGATGTCCGTGTACAGGAGCTGGTTCACTCCGGGGAAGACCTGGTTCAATTTTACAAGCGCCTCGGGAGTTCCCCCGATTTCGCCCGGCTGGAGCGTGACCTGCGAAGTGCCGCGTGAGTCGGTTATCGTGAAAGTCGCGTTGGGCACGACGCCCGGGCCGTAGCCGATGCCGTTTACCGCGCTAAGGCTTATTGCGACGCCGGCAGGGCCTGGAATGGAATCGCCTATCGTCATGATGTGGTTGAATCCCGACTGCGCGTTCTGCGCAATGACCGTGAGCGTGCCCGCGCCTCCTGCGTTGAAATTGACTGAAGTGGGAATGAAGTTGCCGTACTGATCCCTTACGAGCGCTGCAAGAATAGACTGGGTGCCGGCCGCAATGGTGCCTGGCCTTGCAGCGAAGTTAACCGCCGTCGGGGCGTTGGGAATGAATGTAACGGTCGTAGTGTTTGAAATCGATCCAGCGAGAGCGGCAACTGTCACAGTCTGGTCAGCAAGTGAAGTCAGGACTGATTGTGCAACTCCGTTGACCGTTCCCTGGCCAGCGGGGCTTACTGTTGCGGCGCTGGTGTTTGAAACGACCTCGAAAATGACGGGCGTCCCATCAGTCACGAGGTTTCCGACCGCGTCCCTCACCGTCGCAGTAAGCAGAACAGGGTTGCCCACGACCGCGCTTGAAGCGTTTGCAACCAGCGTGAGTGAGGCAGCCGGGCCCACGACTACCGTGAGCTGTGTTGAAGCAGATGCGCTTCCGCTCGCTGCGCCTATTGAGTAAGTGCCTGGCGTGTTAGTGACCGCAAGCGAAACCGCTATTGTTCCGGCTGCGTCAGTGACCGGCGCGCTGTCGTTGAATGTTCCAGCGCCGTTTGCCGTAAGCGTTACTGTCGCCCCGGGTACGACGTTGCCGTACTGGTCGGTGACGACCGCGGTTATTGTCGAGGCCTGACCTGCGACCACGTTCACCGGGTTGGCCGCCAAAACTATGTTTGCCGGCGGAGCCGGAGTGAATTGGACGTCCACGGAAGCTGAAGCGCTGCCGGACGATGCCGTCGCAGTCGCTGTTCCCACTGTTGTTGAAGAAAGCGTTGAAACCGCGATTCCGCTGGCGGTTTGTGCCGAAGCCGGGTTGACTTGCCCGAGAGTTGTAGCGAATGAAACATCTGTGCCGTCAGCGACGGCGTTTCCTGCAGCGTCCCTTAATGTTGGGTCCCGGAGTGACGGTGACTGTCGCGGTTCCGCTCACGCCGTTCTGCGAAGCGGTTATTGTAGTGGTGCCCACGAGGTTTGCAGTGAACAACGCGGCAGAACTTGCGGCGACCGGGATTGAACCGATTGTCGGGTCAGTTACCGCCCAGATAGGTGAAACGGGATAAACGAAGCCTTCAGTGTCGACGCCGTTTGCGGCGAACATCTGGCCTGAACCGGACTGAACTGTTGCAGTGGCCGGCGTAATCGTTATCGTTGCGAGAACGCGTTGAATGGTAGTTACTGTTCCCATCGAGCCTGATGCGCCTGCGCGGCCGTTGCTGCCCGAGTAGCCGTCGATTTTGCACAGCCAGTCGGTGTCGTGTCCGCCGCCGAGTCCTCCGCTGCCCGCCCAAGTCTGGAGCGGGGTCGTCATTATGTTATTAGCAGTAGTCCTTATGTCCCGGGCAATACCTCCAAAGCCGCCGCCGGTAATGGAGTAGTTGCCTGAGAGCGCCTGGGGCTGGCGCTGCGTATAAGTAATATACTTTAGTGTTATCGTTCCGCCGCTGCCGCCGATTCCGCCGTTGCCCCCGTGGCCGTCGCAGCCGTCGCCGAACCCGCCTTTTCCGCCGCTGCCGCCGCTGGCGAAAACGATGCCGTTGACTGTCAAGTCGGCTGCGCGGATGCTTACTGCGCCGGCGTTACCGCCGTTCCCGCCCGCGGACGCCTTGCAGTCGCCTACGCACGTGTTGTCTCCGCCCTGGCCGCCGTCGCCGCCGTTGACGGATATCCTTCCCGAGTCGGTTACTTCAACCCTGCCGTCGGCGTTGATCGTGACTGTTCCGCCGGCGCCTCCGGCTCCGCCGCTTGCGCCGTTCCTGCCGAAGAGCTTGCCGTCTTGGCCATCCCCGCCGTTTGTCCCGGCCGAGGTTATGGTTCCGGCAATCGTGACGTCAACCGCGTTTATCGTGAGCGAGCCCCCGTTGGTGCCGTCCCTTATTGTGAGGGTCACTCCTGATGGAATCGTGAACGAATGATAATTCAGCACCGAGCCCGTTGGGAGTTCGGCGTCTGTTGAGAGGACGCAGTCCCCTCCGTCAACGCAGCCGCTGATGCTCGCCTGCGCCATCCTCATGTGCACGGGGCGCGAACGGACCAGGACTGAACTCGTGGCCGAAGTTTCGCCAGAAGAAGACGTTGAAGTGCTTGACGCGATTATCACCGGCGCGTTGTTTGAAAACGCGTTTCCGGTTGAAGAAGGAACCGGTGTTGAAATTATTTCGACCGGCGACGGGACCGGGGTCGGGGTCGCGGTCGTGAACGATCCGCCCCTCGCTGCCGGCGCCGCGCTTGGGACGAAGCCGTAGGCGGAAACGAGGACCGCTCCGAAAACGAGCAGCCCTGCGAGTATTGAAAAGAATACGCCTGCCCTAAGCAAGGAGTTTGACATCTGTTCAACCCGCGATTCTAAGCGCCGCGGGCAAACCCACCGCCCGCAGTGGAATGTATAGTGCCCACAACCCCTATTTAAATGTTTTCTTTACTGCTAAGTGGTTACATAATTGGTTTTTCGCGTTTTGCTGTGAAAAACCCCTGAAAATGCAGGTTACGCGCCCCGCCTGTGCCGCGTCATGCCGCATGAAAGCCGCGGGCATGCCGCATGCCTGCAGCGGTTATGCCGCATGGCCGGGGCGCCGATGCCGCACGGATGCCGCGCCAGAGCTGCATGAAAACCGCTTGAAAAACGCGTTTCCTGCAGGAAAACACGAATACAAACCGGACGTCGGGCGCGCAATACAATATATTATTATAGCGCAGGCTCCACGATAACTTTTGTGCAAAACCCGACGGGGTGGTCTGATGGCGATGAAGGAAATGAGGAAGGCTGCGTTTGAGAAGCAGGGTGTTTTCAGGAAAGGCAGCATGCTGTTCACCGGGCTCAGCGTCGCGGCGATTGTCCTCAGCCCGCGCGCCGCAAAAGCCGAGGGTTTGAAGAACGTTTTCATTTCTCCCAGCGAGCGGCTTGTCCACGAGAACCCGGCTCTCCTCGCGTCAGAGGAACACCAGTTGAAGGCGGGGCTTGAACTCGGCGCGAAGCACGGCGGAGTAAACGGAATATTCGTTTTCAAGCAGGGTCAAAAATACAGGCCGGCGCTCTGGGTCGAGAACAAGTTCTACTACCTCACTGAACGGAAGGGCGACTACGTCGCTCACCCCGTGGAAAACATCGTCTCGCTCGGCGCGGCAAAGGACATTTTGCCCAGGCTGAAGGCAGGGGTGGAAGTGAATCTCTCGAGCGGCCGCGGGTTCGGGGCCGCAGCCAAGGGCGGCATGTTCCTCAGCCCGACGAAAGGCATTGACATAACCGGCATCCTGGGAACACAGGAAAGCCAGCTAGGGATACACGCCAACCTGAACACGGGAACGACGCTTGGCGCGATAGTCGGGAACGACGTCGTCGCTGGCGAAGTCAGGCAGAAAATCAGGGACGTGATGGCCAACTTCACTGGCGGCTACGGGTGGAAAGGCGGCTTCAAGTGGGCGGCCGGCGTCGCGAAAGGGCCCGTTGAAGTGTACGCAGGGTTCGGCCCAGAGGCGATAAGGAACCTGCCGAAGTCCGCGCTGTTCGCGGGAGTAAAGGTGAAGTTCCTTCCGCGGAAAACCGTTCCCAGCACCGGAAAATAAGCGGCTGCAGGCAACGAGCCAAGGACCTTTTCAATCAAACAGCCGGCGGCCGGCTTCAAGCCCTCGAGAACTTCGCTGAAACGCCAGGCGCACCCTCGACAGCCAGTTCCACGGAATGCTCGCCAGTGAGGCGGGGCTCGCTGTCAACGACCGCGGCCTCTGCTGCGCCGACTTCCTTCGCCAACTCCTTCTCCTTCGCGCGCAGGAAATCAGCCAGTTTCCGGTCCCTTGAAAACACCGTGAGCAAAACCCGTTCCTTCACGTCAAAGCCCTTCTTTTTCCTCGCGTCCTGCACCGCGCGCACCAGTTCCCTGAACAGCGACTCGTTCACGAGCGCCTCGTCGCGCACGGGATTGAGGAAGACTTTCCCGCCTGAAACGTCCCGCGCAACGAAACCGGCAGTGCCTTCCTCTTTTTTCCAGAAAACCACGCGCTGGGCGTTGCACGCGCGCACAAGCACCGCGTTGAGTTCGGCGACGGTTTTCTCCAGCACCGCGTCGCCCACGGCCACTATTTCCTTGACCGGCCACCGCAGCTTTATCGCCGCCTCCTGGCGGGCGGAACCCGCCGCTTCAACGATTTCCATCGCCCGCGCCATCCTCTCCTCCAGCGGCTTGTCAATAAATCTCTCGTCGGAAACCGGGTAATCGCAGAAATGAATGGACTCGTTCTTCACGGACTCGCCCGCGGCCCTGCCCGCAGCCCCGGCCGCGGCGCCATCCAGCTGGTCGTACAGGTACTCGGACAGGAAAGGCGTGACCGGCGCAGCAGCCTTCGCAAGGGAAAGCAGGACGTGGTGGATTATGCTGAGGCACCGGTCCTTGGCTTCGCCTGACTCAAGGGACACGCGGTCGCGCGCGAGCTTGATGTACCAGCGCGAAAAGTCGTTGAGGGCGAAGTCGATTATTTTCCTGCCGGCGTGGTGGAACTCGAAGCGAGAAAAATGCCTGTCGGCCTCGGAAACCATCGTGTTCAGGCGGGAAAGCAGCCACCTGTCCTCGACGTTCTTGAAGGCGCCTGCGGCAATCGCGTCAACCGCCCCCGGCTTAAAGCCTTCAGCGGCGTACATTTTGTAGAACATGAAGCAGTTCCACAGTATTCCCAGCGACCTCTTCACGTCCTCGGCTGTCCTGAAAGAGAATTTCTGCACGTCCCACGGCGCGGTTTCCCAGCAGTAATACGTGCGAATCACGTCCGCCCCCACTTTCTCGACCCCTGCCTTGGCGTAGACGACGTTGCCGAGGCTCTTGCTCATCTTCTCCCCCTTCTCGTCCACGACCCAGCCCATCATCGCCACGCGCTTGAATGCGGGCTTGTCGAACGCGGCCATTGCCGCGAAGAACAGGTAATAGAACCAGCCCCGCACCTGGTCCTGCGATTCATTCACGAGACCAACAGGGAACGATTCCTCGAAAAACTCCTTGTTCGCCAGTGGGTAGCCCAGCGACGCCCACGGCGCCACGCCCGAATCGTACCACACGTCGCACACGTCAGGCACGCGCCGCGCCTCGGCCCCGCACGCGCCGCACTTGAGGAGGATTTTGTCAACAGTGTGCCTGTGCAGGTCCTTGAGTTCGCCGGGGTCGCGCACCGCCTTATTCCGCAGTTCAGCAACGCTCCCAATGACCTCGATTTTCCCGCACTTCGAACAAGTCCACACCGGCAGCGGCGTGGCCCAGTAGCGCTGGCGCGAAATGCACCAGTCGGTGCTCTGCTCCAGCCAGTTCCTGAACGCGTCCTTACCGAACGCGGGCATCCAGTCCACGCCCTCGTTCGCCTCAAGCATCTTCTCTTTTATCAAGTCTATTTTGAAGTACCACTGTTTCGTGAGCCTGAAAATAAGCGGGCTCTTGCACCGCCAGCACAACGGGTACGAGTGCGTGATGCGCGAATGGTGCAGCAGTTTCCCGTCGGCCTCCAACTTTTCAACAATGGCCTTGTCCGCCTCCTTGACGAAAACGCCTTTCCACGCCCCGACTTTCTCGGTGAACCGCCCCTGCTCGTCAACCGGAGACACCGCAGGCAAACCGTAGTGGATGCCGACGTAGTGGTCGGTTGCGCCGTGGCCTGGCGCGCAGTGCACGAGGCCCGAGCCGTCGGTCATGACCACGAATTCCTCGAATTCCTCGGGCGCCGCAGCAGCCGAGGCCCCGCTCTCGCCGGTTTTCCCGGCTTTCCCGCCCTCTTCCTTCCCGTGCGCCATCTTGTGCTTCTTGTATTTCTTGAACTTCATTATCGGGATGCTTAGGCAAACCCGGTAGGCCTTGGGGTTCTTCTTCAACTCCCGCGACTGCTCCACGTCAAGTATCGGCTCGTATTCCAGGCCGTCGAGTTCCGCGCCCTTCACCCTGCCGACAATCTCGTAGTCCTTGCCGGCGCGCCACTTCAGCAAATCGTCAAGCACAGGCCCGGCGCGCTTCTCGGCCAGCAAGAGCACTTCGCCAGTGGCCTTCACTTTCGCTTTCACATATATTTCGTCCGGGTGCACGAACACCGCGACGTTCCCGGGCAGCGTCCACGGCGTCGTAGTCCAGACCAGCAGAAACTCGTTGCCGCCCTTCGCTCCCTTGATTTTGAACTTCAGGTACACGCTCGGGTCGCTCACGTCCTTGTAGCTGTCGCTCACTTCATACCCGGAGAGCACGGTCTCACAGGAAGGGCACCAGTAAGTCGGCGCCTCGCCTTGGACCAGAAAGCCTTTTTCATGCAGGCGTTTCACAGTCCACCACGCGCTCTCGATGTAACTGTTCTTGTAAGTGAAGTACGGCTCGAAATACGCGCGCCACGCGCCCAGGAGCTTGTAGTACTCCATCCACAGGCGCTCGTTGTTCAACACTTTTTCAAGGCATTTGGCGTCGAACTTGTCAATCCCCATGCGCTCGATGTCCTGCTTGCTTTCCACGCCCAGTTCCTTCTGGACAATCACTTCTACGGGGAGGCCGTGGCAGTCAAAGCCCGGCTGCAAAAAAACGTCGTTGCCCTTCATGTACATGAAGCGGCTCCAAATGTCCTTGCACGCAGTCGTCTTCACGTGGCCCACGTGGGCCTCGGCGTTCACGTACGGCGGGCCGTCAAGCAGAAGGAATTTCTTGGCGCCCCGGCGCTGTTCGGACAGCCGCTGGGGAACCCTTTTCTCGTCCCAGTATTTCCTGACCAGCGCCTCCACTTGCGCGGAATCGTAGTTCTTGAGCAGCGGAAAATTAGCCAACAGCATCAGCCTCGGGAAATCAGCTCCGATGGGAAAAACACGCGGCAGGCGTTAAAAAAACGTTGCATTGGGCGGCGACGGTGCCGTGCAAACCGCGGTTCACCCAAAGCTCCGGCGGTGGTGTTTTTCAAAAAACCCCAGCACCTGCGCTTCCTCTTTCGGGGGGAGGTTCTCCCTGAAAAAACGGGTGCGTATGGCGACTGCGGCGGGGTCCTTGAGCATTTCAAGGAAATTCTCCGCGTTTGTTGCAAAACTCTGAAGCGGCTTGGAAAACATGTCCCTCGCCGGCGACGGCTTTGCCTTCGCAAGCCCGATTTTTTGCTTCAGCGAATTCCACGCCGGCCCGGGCAGCCTGCGCTTCTGTTCCTTCTCGTAAGCCGCCTTCAACTCCCTCGAGTCGGCCGCAATTTTCTCAAAAACATCAAATGCGCGGTCCGTGCCGAGCTTTTTAGCGAGCTTCACGGCGCAGAGGACTTTTTTTGAAAACGGTTCCGGGTTCACGAAACTGTATCCCAGGAAGTCGCTGACGTGCTTCCTCGCCTTGCCCTCCAGCCCAAGCCAGTCCATTATCAGGGAGCCGGCCCGCGCGTGGCCCGCGTCCTCGTAAAAACCCTCGTAAGTCCTCTTCTTCCCGTACTTTACCTCAGTGGAAAGAGCCTCGTCCACGAGGCGTGCACCAGCCTTCCGCAGCTCCTCCATGGAAAAAACGGGCCGGCCGCGAATAAAAACCAGCGCCTGCGCCAGCGTTTAAAAGCCGGCGCGGGCTAATGAGAAAAAACCACGGAAAACAAAAGGGGTTTGTTGGCGTTGGCTTTCACGGAGTTCCTCGTCGGCGCGTACATCGTCGTATTCCTCCTAGTAATGGTGTTCCCGGCAGCCACGGCCCCGCCCATTGGCTACGTCACGTCGTTTTTCCTCGTCAAGGACCCGTTCGTCCTCGCCCTCTACCTGTTCATCATGGTTTTTTTCATCCGCAAACTCGAGAAAAAAATCGGGACGAACAAGTTCATCGTCGCCTACCTCCTCGCCGGCGTCGTTGGAAACCTGGGCCTGTTCCACATCGGCGCGTTCGAGGCCGAGACCATGCTTGCAAAAGGCGGAGTCATGGGATTGCTCGGCCTCCTCGTCGCCTTAGATCCATATGCCATCGTGTTCGAGGAAATCGTTCCCCTGCCGGCGATAGTGGTCGTCATTTTCCTCATAGTTGTGAAATTCCTGTTGGAAAACAGCCTTGAAGTCATGCCCCTTCTCATAGGCATGCTGCTCGGGTACCTATGGAAAAGCGGAATCGAGCACCCGCGCCTCCCGTCCAAGCCGGCGCAGCCGTGGAGAAGGTGAAAACACGCATAGCGTGGTTTTTATTTTCAGCAGCGGGATACTGCTGTGGTAGCTGGCATGAAAAGGATCCTAGTTCTCTGCGAGGGCAACGTTGCCAGGAGTCCAGTACTCGCCATGCTTTTGGACAAGCGGTTAAAGGAAAGTGGCGGGAATTTTCAAGTGGCGTCGCGCGGGTTAAACGTAACTGAAACCAGGCCCCGCCAGAGGCTTTTGCGTATCGCGGAAATGCTGGGAATCCCTGAGTACAGGAAGCACGTGCCGACGCCGGTCGAAGCCAAGGACATCGCTTCCGCGGACCTGGTGCTGGTCCAGGACCCGGTGCAGAAAATCCGGCTCCTCAGGGAATTCCGCGGCATCCTCGGCGCCGGAAAGAAAACGTTCGCAATCAGGGAATTCCTCATTGGAAAAAAAGCGGAGGACATGCCGTTCAATTCGCTGGCCGTACTCGACGCCAAGGGGAAGCCCATGAAGGACGCTTGGAAAATGACTCACGAGCTCCGCCGTCTTTCCGAGCGGCTTGCAAAAGAAATACCAAAAAGGCTTGCGTGAACCAAAATGACTGATTCTGACCAGGTATGGGAACAGGGGTGGGCCGGGGAACAGCCCTTGTTCAAGCAATACGCCCAGGCGGAGAGGCTGGTAAAATGCCGCAACGTCATCGGAAACGTCGCCGGCCAGTTCCTCGTCTACGGCGCAAACGGGTTCATACGCGCGTTTTTGACCAAAAAAGGCTATCGCGAAATCCAGGAGGATGGAAAAAAACTGCTTGACCCGCAAACGGCCAGCCGCACGGTCAGGGAAATCAATTCAGCGGTTAATGAATTTTGGAAAACGGCGAAACGGCTAAGGATAATGGTTCAGGAAAAAGAGGATTTGCGCAGCCTGCATGACAAAACGCTCGTGAACTTGTTCAAGGAATTCGATTGGCTGGTAATCAGAATATTCGCCTACTTTTTGAACACATGGGAGGCCACGGTTTACCACGCCGAGGAAAAACTCAAGAAAACGCTGGAGGCGCGCGACCCGCGAAGGTGGGAAGAGGCGTTCTTCACGCTGACAACGCCGTCTGAACCGGACTTGTTGCTGAGGGAAAAAACCGCGTGGCTGAAGGTGCTCAAAAAACCTTCGAAAAACGGCATCGAAAAGCACATGCTTGAATGCCCTTTCCTGTTCCAAAACATTGACTCGGAAAAAGCCGCGTTTGAAATAATGTTGAAAAGGGCTAAAACGGATTCCCCGCAGGAAATCGGCAGCGAAATAATCGCCTCCAGGAAACGGCTTCAAAAAACAAGGGCTGCACAAAACGGGATTTTCAAGAAAACCAAGTCCAAGGAAATCCGGAACCTGGCTTTCCTGCTGCAGCAATTCGCCCTCCTGCGCCTTGAACTCAAGAACTGCTGGACAGGCATCCACTTCTACCTCTTCCCGCTTTTCGCCAGCATTTCAAAAGCCACTGGCTCCAGCGTGAGGGACGTGATGATGTTCTGGAGCATGAAAGACATTGCAAAGTTCCTGGAAACAGGTTTCGCGGTCCCCGGCAAGGAACTGGAAAAACGGAAGGAAAGCTACCTACTCCTCCTCGAGAAGGGAAAAATAAACCTCTACAGCGGTGAGGAAGCCAGGAGAATCAAGTCAGCTGCCTTGGACAAGTTCCTCCCGGCCCGTGTGCGGGAATTCAGGGGCAGCGTCGCTAGCAAGGGAACTGCAAAAGGCGAGGTGCGCGTGATTAATTTCGATGACCTGCGGCTCATTGAAAAAATGGCCGAAGAAATCAGGGAAAAATTCGTTTTGGTGGCGGGAATGACGAACCCGAACATGATGCCGCTCATCAAGAAGGCGAAGGCGATTGTCACCGACGAGGGCGGGATGACGTGCCACGCGGCCATCATTTCCCGCGAATTCGGCATTCCCTGCATCGTGGGCACGAAAATCGCCACGCGGGCGCTGAAGGATGGGGACATAGTGGAAGTGGACGCGGACAAGGGAATCGTAAGAAAACAATAACTTCTGGCTGGTTTTCCAAAAACATTCGAGTAGCACGCGAAAAAAAGTAGAAACTTACTCAGACCCGCTTCCTTACCGCCACGAATCCCGCTGCAGCCAGCAAGAGTGCCGCCAGCGCCGCGAAGCCCATGAATTCGGGGACCGCGCCCGAATCGGCGCCGTAGGAATCGAAATGCATTGCCTGGAAAGTGAGCGTCGTGCCAGTGCACTGCACGTTCCTGCAGATGCTCGAGTCCGTGCAGTTCGCTCCCTTGCTCGTCTGGTCCGCGACCGCAACGCCGTTGGACATTATGTCAGCCAAGAGCGTGTAGAAGCCGTTGGAGTGGTAGAGCGTGAACGAACGACAGTTGACGCCGTAGAACGTGACCTGCGCAGTGGTATTCAAGTCAGGCAACTTGGACGCGTTCAACGCGGCCAACTTGCCGCCTATGGCGAGGTTCTGTCCGAGACTGTTCCGCAAGGGCACGCTGCCCACCCCCCAATTCAAGACTCCATTCGCGTTTGAAGCCTGGAAACCAGTTGGCGAAGCGTCGACAAAATAGTCGTCCGGGACGCTTGACACCGACACGTTGGAAAGCACAAAGTTGCACGCGGACTTCGACACGTAAAGCGGAATGTTATTGGATGAAGCCAGCGAATTGCCTGAAACCGAGTTCCAGCACCCGGACCTCAACGCGATCCCGATTGCGTTGAAAACGAACGAGTTTCCGGTGACGGTGTTATTGGACGACGCCTCAATCGAGACCCCGCCGCTGGCCGTCGAAAAACCATAGACGAGCGACGGAGGCGACGTGAAACCCGAAACCGTTGCCGTGCTCGCATTGAAGTTGGACGAGTAGTCGTTCCCGTAGCCGTTGGCGGTGAAGGCGTTCGGCTCGAAATAATCGCACGCGACCGGGTACTCGAAGACGTCGTTGTAATAGTCCTCCAAGTCGCCGCAACTCGTTGCCACGCTGTCGTCGAAGAGCGCCGTATGGCTGCCGGACGACCCGGTGACTAGCCCTAGGTTCAGGTTGGCGGTGCCGTTGTGGTAGGAGAAAGGCGCGTCAGAGGGACTGGCGGTGCGGTCGTCGGAAATAATGCCCACGTAATCAGTAGACCACGCGGGGCCAAGCATGCTCATTCCGGGCTCATCGTCCGCGTCGCTGTAGTCCGTTCCGTCATAGGAACGCGGCGAATTGGAAACCAGGTAATCGTGGGCTTCGGCTCCGTTGTGCGAAAAAACGTTGTCTTCCACGCGGTTGCCGTCTGAATCGACAGCGATTATCAAGGCAAAATAGGCGTTGTTGGAAAAGTTGTTCCCGGTAAGGTTATTGTACGCGGAATTGTAGAGATTCACCGCGGATTCGCCGGCGGTTCCATTCACGGTGTTGCCGGAGAGAATGTTTGAGTCTGACGAATCAGAAAGCGATATTCCGGTACCCTGGTTGCTTATTATATTGCCTGAGAGATTGTTTGAGTTTGACGACGGCATGAGAATTATCCCGGTATTCTGGCTGTTGAGCACGACGTTGCCGGAAAAAATGCAGGAACTCGTCTGGTAGATGTTTATTCCAGCGTCGCCGTTGGTTTCGTCCACGGTGTTGCCGGAGACGGTGGAGGAATTCGCGCCCTCGAAAAGAACTATTCCGTTGTGCCCGCTGGTCCATACGGTGTTGCCGGAAATGACCGTGTTCAGGGACGTGGTGGCCCAGATTCCGTTATAGCTGCTTTTTCTGACGTTATTGCCGGAAATGACCGCCGAGGACGAGAAGTGAGCGAAAATCGCTGCCGTACCGAGGACGTTTTCCACGTAATTGTTTGAAACGTTGGCCGAATCCGAGTGGTCGAAGTGAATGCCGTTGCTGCCAGTGGTGTTCACGGTGTTGTTGAAGACCCTGCTTGAATTGGAAAAGTAAAGGAAAATGCCGAAGGCCTGGCTGTTCTTTACCACGTTCTGGGAAACGTTGCAGGAAAGCGAATTGTCCAACCATATTCCATCATGGTAGTCGTCGAACTCGCAGTTTTTGATTGTTGCGCCGTCAAAACCGTTTGAATAAAAACCGTATCCGGTGCCGTTGCCGGTAAAGTCCGAGCCACTGCAGTCAAGGGTCACGCCGCCGGCCCCGACGCGTATAACGGTGCCGCCTTCTTCAGTGATTGAATAGCTGTTTGTGCCGCTGATGGTGTAAACCGTGCTTGCAACGTTAAGGGAGCACGTGTTGCCGTACGTGCCGTCGATGGCGTCCAGGCAATCAGTTATCGTCGAATACGTCTGGCCTGGCCCGACGCCGTACTGGTTGGCGCAGGCAAATCCCGCCAAAACGGCTAAAAACACGATGCTCCAGAACCGCGCCAATCCCAGGAAAATCCCCAACGATAAAGGCTGCAGGCACAATAAAAAACAGTTGTTTGGAACAGAATGCATGCATGAAATCGCTTTGGCCGAGAAAATCGCTGTGGAGGCCGAGAAACGGGCAAAAGCGGTAAAGGGGGTAGTGGTTGAAGTTGGGGAACTCGCAGGCGTAACCGGCGAAGAAATCGTCGAGGCGTTAAAGTTCGTGAGGCCCGCGTGGAAAGTTACGGTTGCGGAGAAGAAAGCGGTTGTTGAATGCGGCGCGTGCGGCTTCAGGGGCGCGCCGAAAATCGTGGAGCGCGCGCATGATTTCGTGGTCTTCGAGTGCCCAAAGTGCGGCACTATACCAAAGGCGCTGGAAGGCGCGGAAATAATATTAAAGAAAGTGATTTTCGTTTGATGTGGTCTTAATGCCGGTGGTTACTCTTTCCAAACAGTTCCGGTTCACCATGCCGAAAGAAGTACGGCAGCGCATGAAACTAAGGCCCAAGGACAAGATTGTCGTCATTGAAAAAAGTGGGCGGATGGTTCTAGTGCCACTAGTTCCACTAAAGTCGCTCAAGGGCTCCCTTAAAGGTTTGACGACAAGGGGGCTGCGAGAGCACTAATAGTCGTCAGCCGATGATTTCAAGGATTTTTTCGCGCATGCCGGGGTTGAGTGAAACCTGTAAACCGTAATGAGCTGGTTTTGGAATCAACAGTCCTTCTTTTACGAGTTCTTCGGCCGCATCTTTAACCAGTCCCTTCAAATGGCCGGGAAACCCCTTCTGCAAGTTGTCGAAAGCAGTATGCCGACCACTCCAGTAGCCGTGAATGGCGAGTTTTCTCAGGATAACGCGCTTGATTTCAAGGTCTCCGGCCAAAAAAACTCAACTCCAATAGAAAACGACAACGTATCGTTTTTTAAACCACAAGTTAACATTTATAAATATTATATTTTATGGTATTTGGATGGTGAAATGGAGGAAAAATCCTTTTTCGTGAAACTGTTCGGCGACTATCCGCTTATCCGCGTGCTCGACTTTTTGTTGACATTCAGGGAGTTCGATTACGCTTTGACGGAAATAGCGAAGAACGCGGGCGTGGGCTGGAGCACCATCCACACGTTTTGGAAGGACCTGGTGGAGATGGGCATTGTAAGGGAAACAAGGCAGGTGGGCCGCGCGCGTTTGTACAAGCTCAACGCAGAAAGCCCGCTAGTGAAGGAATTAATTGCGCTTTACTCGAAAATAATTTCAATAACGTCGGAAAAGGCCGCGGGCCCGGCTGAGAAAAAGAAGGCGCATGCGAGCCTCGCTGTCGCTTGAAGCCGCCTCGGAGGAATAAAAGTGTGCATCAAAATCCCGGGCAGGGTCGTGGAAGCCAAGGGAAACAAGGCAGTCGTCCAGTTCGGGAAGCAAAAGGTTTCAGCGGGCGTGTTCGACGTCAGGCCGAAAAAAGGCGATTCGGTTCTCGTCGAGGCCGGCATAGTCACCAAAATCATTCCGCGGCTGAAGCGGCGTTGACGCGGGCCACGGCTTTTTCCGTCGCCGCCAGCATCCTTTTCGCCTGCTGTGCCGTGATTTTTTCAACCGCGAACCCCCAGTGGACCGCAATCCAGTCCCCCCGCCTAAGGCCCGGGACAAGGGTCTGCTTTCCGTGCGCGGTGCGGACGCGCGCCCCGGTTTCGTTTCCCAGAAAATACTTCCCGCTCCCTTTTTTCAACGGCTTCACAAGCGCAAGCGCCTCCAGCACGCCTTCCCCGGCGTTCAGTACTTTGGCGGGCGAAATCACGCACTGCGCCTGGTTTTCAACGACTTTCTTCACTGTCCCGGTCAGGGAGCCGAAGACGAGGACGTGCGTGGCGTGGAAAACTGGCGCGCCCGAAGGGATTTTTGAGGCGATGCGCCGCGCGGTTTCCGGGAGAAAGAGTTTTTTTGCAACAAAATGTTTTGCCAGCAACGCCTTGTCCTTTTCCGAAAACAAGACCAACGGGTCTCCGCGCCACCACGCCGAACCCACGCGCGGGCTGAAAACCGTTTTTTCCCCGAGTTTCTTCCTCACAACCTCCAAGTAAGAGGAAAGCACTGGAAAGGCGGCAAAAGCTTTTTTCACGCGTTTCTCAAGCCCCCGGTCCCCTGTTGCGGCGCATTTGAAAAGCAGTTCGTCAACCCCGCGGGGCCCGCAGTAGCCGAGCTTGTTAGGCATGAACGAATAGCGGCACAAGGTTTCCAGGCTTTCGGCACTCATTTCCGGTCGCCTGCACGCGCCTTTGCTGCACCGCGCCCGGTAACGAAGCGCGCAAACGGCGCGGCGAGCAGTGAAAACGCGCCGGTTCCGGCGGCCACGCCTGCTGCGAGCAAGAGCATGCCGGCTACCTGGAGTGGCGTGACTGCCTGCGCGAGCACGGTGAACGACAGCAAGGTAGTCACCGGCGCGCCCAAGACAAGGACCATTGCCGCAGTGGTTGCGCGCGCGTGCTTTAATGCCACGTACCACGAAGCCACGTACGCGAGGAGGAAAACGGACGACAACCCGATCCACGCGAAGTGCTCGGGCCTCAAGCCGGCCAGGAGTTCCATGCGGCCTGTCGCGAACAGGAACGCGGCCAGCACGAGCGAGCCGAAGCCCATCCTCGCCAATGCGACTATGCGCGGCGGGATTTCAAGGGCGGAGAGGGCGCGCTTGGAAATGATT
>JAPLXB010000032.1 GCA_026396285.1 Microcaldota archaeon | reverse complement strand
TATGCTTTCATAAACGACGCCGCGTTCGGGAAGAATTCGCTGCGCAACGTCATGGAAACCTACAAGAAGCTTTTGGGCACGATGGGGCTCCTCGAGCGCGCCGGCGAGCGTTTGAAGGCAATGGGCGTGACGAACCAGTCAATCCAGGAACTGATGAGGAAAAGGGAGGAACTGCGGACAGCGGGCAAGTACGCCGAATCCGACGCCATCCGGAACCAATTGAAGGAAAAGGGCATCAGCTTGGAGGACACGCCGCGCGGCGCCAGATGGAAAGTGGCGATCTGAATCAGGCTTTTTTTGGATAAAGCACTGCATGGCGCTTCTGAATCAGTGCAGATGGGGCGAATTTTTGCTTGAACAGGTAAAGGCTCCTGTACTCGCTTCCCCCAAGGTTCGCAAACAAATACCCTTTTTCCTTGGCTTCCATAAGTGCGCTGAACATTACCGTTTCAGACAGTCCGCTGCAGACGTTTGTCGTGATGTTTGAATAAACGCCTACGCAGTTGCGGGAGACTGGCTGGACAAGAGAGAAGCCGGCTGGTTTTTCGTTCGCGTAGTGGACGCGTCTCAGCGCCTTTCTGCCGGCAAAAAATGCTTGTTCTATGTATTTTTTGTGCAAGTCAATCGAGTGTGCGCCGAGCGGATCCGTTTTGAATTCATGCGCATATTTTTCAAGCAGAGACCCGCCCCACTTTGTCACGACGTACAGCGCATCAGCAAAGCTGTTTTCACTCAGCGGCCTCATTTCATGAGTCATATTTTTCTTGAAACGGTTGAGTTGGTAGCGCAGGGTCTTCAGCTCGCCGCCTTTCAGCTCAGCAAGTTCATCCAAAACTATGA
Organism: Microcaldota archaeon; assembly: GCA_026396285.1. Lineage (GTDB taxonomy): Archaea > Micrarchaeota > Micrarchaeia > Norongarragalinales > JAPLXB01 > JAPLXB01. The sequence continues at coordinate 23,710 of JAPLXB010000032.1, read as the reverse complement.
TTGTTTCTGGAAATGTGTCATCATCGTATCTGTAGTGCTGGCTCCAGGAGTCGTCGCCGCGGTAGTCGGAAAAACCTTTTGCGAATAAGTAGCTACTTTCTATGTCGTCAAGATTTTTCATTATCACCGGTGCGCCGCTGACTGTGCAGAGTTTTTCAGCCAAATCCGCTGCCGCGTCCAAGTAATTCCTCCCAGCTGCCTTTGCTATGACAAAAGGCAGCCCGCCCGGGGCGCGCGTGGTGACCACGACGAGATTTTTTCCATCATGCCACTTGTAGCCGCCGAAGAAAGTCGCTTGGCCGACATACGCCCAGCTGTTTCCATAATCGAGGGCAAGCCCGCTTTTTTCGAAGTATTTCGAGAAAAGTTTCTCGTCCTCGGCCGTTATGGGTTTGACGTCCAGTTCCATGAGCATGTCCGCCGGACTCTTTTTTGCAGTCATTTTTTATTCGCCTGCGATAATACGGCGGTCAGAATTGATTACTTTTTGTCGTAACAAAAGCTACGAAAATTATATAAATATAGAGACAGTCGTTTTTTCGGTCTAAATGTTTGAAAAAGAGCTCGAGGACTTGGGTTTTTCCGCAAACGAAGCAAGAATCTATGTTTCTCTGCTTGAGCTCGGGCCAACGACGCCGCTGCGCGTTTCCGCGAAGACCGGCCTGCACAGGGCGTATGTTTATGACGCGCTGGAGAGAATGATTGAAAAAGGGCTGGCCAGCACGGTGATGGTCGGCCGGAAAAGGCACTTTCAAGCCGCGCCGCCGCGGCGGTTTGAAAAAACCCTTGAACTGCGGTTGAATGCCTTTAAGGAAGTTCTGCCACGGCTCGAAGGCTTGGCTGCGCCGCGGCCGCCTACGACTGCCGAAGTCTATGCAGGAAAGTCCGCGTACAAGATAGCGCTCTTAGATGCTCTTGACGCGATGCGCGAAGGCGACGAGTTCCTCGCAATAGGGATTGACGAGGCGCAAGCGATGGAGCGCGGCGATTTTTACTTGAAACGCTATTTCAAGATAGTCCAGCGCAAGCATATCACTGAACGCATCATCATCCGAACCGGCGGCCCCCGCGCCACAGAAGCGAAAACCACTACCTACCGGTCGCTTGACGCGAAATACCTGGGCAACGTAGCCACCTGGATTTACTGCGACCGCGTCGTGCTAATCGTCGCTGGAAGCCCGGACGTGGCCTTGATAATAAGAAACAAGGAAATGGCTGACACGTACCGCAAGCAGTTCGAACTGTTGTGGGCCACTGCGAAAAAATAGGCGGCAGTTTCTTTTCCGCGAACGACGCGCAGTCGCCGGTTGAAGCAAGGCGTTTTCCGATGCCGCATTTCGCGAACTCGTGGGAGTCGTGGCAAGCGCCGGACAACTGGTTGAGCCTGAACGCCCATTCCGCGGCGTTTTTCTCGTACTCGCTGGGACCGCAAACATATTTCTTAGCGTTGGCGCACTTGCCGCACCTGATGCCCGGGTCTTCAATCACTTTCATGGAATAATTTGGGCGCGGCGGCTATTTATTTGTTTTTAGCCTAATCCCGGCCATGAAACGCGTGAATCCAAGGCCGCTGGCAATCCTTGACTTCGACGGCGTGATACGCGACTCGCGGCGCGCCAGCCACGCGGCCGCGAAGGCGGCCTTGAAGGCCGCCGGATTGAAGACGGTTTTTTCCGCAGACGAATACTGGCGCATGCGCGGGTACGCGGAATTCAACAACCGGTTCAAGGCCCTTGGAGCGATTTACTCCGTTGCCGTGTCAGGGAAGCGCCTCCGGAACCTGCTCAGGACCGCGCCTGAGAGCATTCTCGCCCTTGAAAAAAAGCACCCGGCGCCCGAGGCATTGCTTGGCGAGATGCGGGAGGTGAACAAAAAAGTAAGCGCAATGGAAATACTCCGCTCGCCTTTCGGGGAAAATGCGCGGCGGGGATTGGAAAAACTGGGCAAGGCAGCGGTAGTGGCAGTGGTTTCGGACTCGGGCCGCCGCGGGGTAATGAAGTGGGTGCGTGCAAAGAAACTAACCCGCTTTTTCAAAATCATTCTGTGCCGCGAGGACGTGCCTGAAATGAAGCCCAGCCCGAAGGGGATTCTGGCGGTTTTGGGGAAAATGCGGGCGCGGCCGGGGGAAAACGTTTTTTACGCCGGCGACGCACAGTGCGACATTCTGGCTGCGCGGGCTGCCGGAGTCAAGGCCGTCGGGTTGGCGTGCGGCATGGCGTCGGAGAAAATGCTTTGGAAAGCAGGGGCGGATTCGGTTTTCAGCGACCTGCTTGGTTTTGCGGACTGGCTTGGAAACGGATCAGGGAAAAAGCGAGGCGGCAGGGGCGGCTAGGTTTTGCCTGGTTTGCTAGGGTTTCCTGAGTTTCGCGATTTTGTCTAGTTTCCCGAGCACGGCCTGCCTTGCGCCGGGATGGAGTTGTTTTTTCGCGAACTCGCGCGCGGTCGCGAGGAGTTTCTCCTTAAGTTCGGGCCTTCGGCGGATGGCCGAATGCACTATTCCGCCAATCATTTTGCCGGGCATGTAATACTCCTGCGTCGTTAACCTGGTGAAAGGCCTTGACAGCCTCTGCGCGAGTGCTGGCGCGTGTTCGAACGCGTGGGCCGCGATTATTTTTTCCTCGAGGCCGGCGCCTTTTTTCCTCACCAGCGGCGGGAAAGTGTCAATGTAGTGAAGCCTTCCGCCCTGCACCATGAAGTTCCTGAGCGACGGGTGGAAACCAACCGCGTCGCCCTGCGGAAGGCGGGCATTTAATGAAACGAGCTTGTTGGCCTCGGACATCGCCGCCTTCAGGAGCCCGACGCACTCATCCTCGCCGGCTTTTGCGAAAACGTTGGACAGGACCAAGGCCGTCGGGAACGCTTTCTGCACTATTAGCAGCCGGAATCCCTCGCCTTCCCTCTTGAAAGTCATTTTCGTTTCCGGCACGTTGACGCCGGCTCCGCGGAGTTTTTCAACGTATTCCAGGTGGGCGTCCATGGTTTCGCTGACTTCTCTTATCGGCACAAGGCCGCGGTATTCCTTTACTATTTTTCCCGCATACTCGCCTTGCGTTTCAAGCCGCGGTTTGGAATAGAAACCGAGTTCAAGCGGCTTTTTTCCCGGACTCCACCTGCGGAACCGTTCAAAGAGGGGTGGCATAGGTAGATTGTGGCCGGACTCATTTATATTTCCGGACTCCAACCCGCGGGCAAATCCGTTCCAGCGGGCACTTGCTGCACAAGGGGTTCCTCGGCTTGCAGACCGTCCGGCCGAGTTGAATGAGGTTGATGTGGCAAGGCGTTTTTTCCCCGTCTGGCACAAGCGAGTTCATGTTGTCCTGTGTTTTTTCCCGCGACGCCGCAAGCGGGGCGAGGCCCAAGCGGCGCGTTACGCGGTAAATGTGCGTGTCTACTGGGAATTCGGGGCGCGCGAAGGAAAAATTGAGTATTATTGCAGCGCTCTTCGGGCCCACGCCGTAGAGGGAGAGAAGGAATTTTTTAGCCTCGGCGGTCGGCAGCTTTGAAAGGAACGAGAGGTCAAGGCGGCCGCGCTCTTTTTTTATCCCAGCCAGCGCCGCGCGGATGCGCTTCGCCTTGATGCGGTAGAAGCCGGAGGAGCGGATTGCTTGTTCCACTTCTTTTTGCGGCGCCGCAAGCAGCTTTTCCCATTTCGGGAACTTTTTCTTGAGCGCGAGGAACGCGGGCCGCGAGTTTTTGTCGGAAGTGTTCTGGGACAAGATCACTTCCACCAGCGAATCCAGTGGGTCGTCGTTGCGCGCCGGCCGCGGCCTCCCAAAGCGCCTTTCCAGCAGCGCGCACGCATTGGCCGCCTTCGCTGCCTTCGCCGCATTTTGTTCCGCGCCCATGCAAGGCGATGGCGGGCAAGGAATTAAAGCAATGCCGTTTTCTTTTCCTCATGCCTTTTTTCGTCGTCCACGACCACCTCAGCAAAAGGCATCACCATGACCTGCGCCTGGAAATGGACGGCGTCCTGAAGTCGTGGGCGGTACCGAAACTGGTTTCAACAGAGGCAGGAGTCAAGCGGCTTGCGGTGCAGGTAGAGGATCATCCGCTGTCGTACGGCTCGTTCGAGGGAAGGATTCCGGAAGGCGAGTACGGAGCAGGCGAGGTCAGGGTATGGGACAAGGGCGAGTACGTGTTAGCGGAACTGGCGCCGAAGAAAATAGTTGTTGAATTGAAGGGGAAAAAGTTAAAGGGAAGGTATGCGCTGGTGAATTTCAAGGACAAGAACTGGCTGTTTTTCAAGACGAAGTGAAGCGTTTTTCCAGGGGTTTTTGCTTGGTGCAGTGGGTCAAGGTAGTCAGGACGAAGGAATCGCTGCTGTCCCAGTACGTCGCAAAAACGGGCGAGCGGGAGCTGTTTTCCAAGATGACGAGCGTGCCGCCCGGGCTTTCGGGCAACGCGTACGTGGACGGCGACATCTACTACGATGAAGCGGAACTGCAGAAGATTGACGCGTGGCTCGCCAAGAACATTGCAAAAATTTCCGGCGTTTTTTCCAGGATGAGGCGCCAAGGCAAGAGGTTCGTTTCAGCGGCAGGGAAGGCCGCTGCCGGCAGGCTGGCCGGAGAAAGCGACGCAGGGCTAGGGATAAGGTTCGATTCCTACATCCAGGAGTATCTGAAGATGTTCGCCATGATTTGTTTTCCGATATCGGCTGAAAGGGTTTTGCGCAGGAAAATCGAGGAAGAGGTCGCGAAACGCGTTGACCCGGCGCGGGACGTGAAGGGTTTTCAGGAGGCGCTGGGAGCGCTCGCTTTCTGCCCCAGGGAAACAGGCGTGGCGCGCGAGAAAAAGGAACTGCTTGAAATCGCGCTTGAGATCGAGCGGCGGAAGGCCGGCTCGCTTCCATTCCACAGGCTGAGGAATCGTTTTCCCGGGCTTTACCGCCGGGTGTCCGCGCACGCGCGCAAGTACGCGTGGACCGGACTGCGGTTCCTTCTCGGCGGGCCGCGGTCTGCAGAGTGGTTTTTTGAGCGGGCGAAGGAACTCGCCGCCAAAACCCCCGGGGCCGAACTCGCCAAAATGTCTGCCGCGAGAAAAGCCGACAGGAAAAGGTTCGCCGCAACCCTTGCCCGCCTGGGCGGCGGGGAACTGGCGCGCGCGGCGCGCTTGCTCGGCGAAGACGTTTTCATCCGCGACCACCGCTTGGAGTGCATCAACCGCGCCGATTTTGCCGCGCTGCCGCTGCTTGGGGAAATCAGTGTAAGGATGGGCGCTTCGCTGGAAGAGACGGTCCACCTGACTCCGCCCGAGGTTCTCGCTTTCCTTGAAAAAGGGGTTCTGCCGGATCTGGAAAAGGCGCGGGAAAGGATGGTCGCCTACGCTTCCCTGTCCGAAGGCGGGAGGTCCATGGTCGCGTCCGGAAAGGATTTGGTCGTTTTCCTGAGGAAATGGAGCGCAGACGTTCCCGCAGCAGGGGAAACGGTTCGCGGCCTCGTCGCGTGCGGCGGAAAGGCGCGCGGAAAGGCATGTTTGATTCATTCGGCGAAGGACCTCTCAAAGATGCGTGAGGGAATGATACTGGTGACAGAGATGACGACGCCGGACTTCGTGCCCGCCATGGAGAAGGCCGCGGCAATGGTGGCGGACCTCGGGGGCGCGACTTCGCACACGGCAATCATTTCCCGCGAGCTGCGCATTCCCTGCATAGTCGGCACGCATAACGCGACGAAGTCGTTCAAGGACGGGGACCTGGTGGAAGTCGACGCGGACAACGGTGTGGCGAGAAAAATTAGGGCCTGAATTGGGCGGGCATTTTCTTCGCCCACTCGCCAATTTCTTCTATCAGTTTTTTGGGCGTCAATTCCCGCAGTTCATCCGTAAGTTTCCTGTCGTCAAGCATTTTTTCATCCACTGGCGCGCTCACTCCGTCAACGGTTTTCGCGTCGCTCATGTGCAGGCTGCCCAAAGGAACACGGCATAGCTTGCCCGAGGGGGTTTGCGACGGGTCGATGACGATGGCGTCCCCGGCTTTTTCGTGGCCGCCGATTACCTTCAAGCCCGTGCGTTTTTTGACTTCCTCCGCCCACCTGCCGGTGTAATTCCCAAGGGGGTTGTTTTTCGAGTATTGGAAAAACTTTTCATAAACCCCGGCCTGCTGCGGCTGCTTGAAAAACAGGTAGACGTGGAAACTGCTGCCGGTCCAGCATGCGGACGGCTCGCCCGCCACCAGTTTTCCGGCCTCGGACGCGAATCCCGAGTCGTCCCGGATTGTTTCAACCAGGGCTTTTGCCGCTTCCTGTGCCTGCGCGTGCGCCATTTTTTCCCCGCGGTCAATGTCGAAAAAAATGCGGTCAATCGGCTTGCCCGGGGTTTCGCCGTTCGTGGCGTAAAAAAAGTCAGCGAGCTTGCGGGGGAGGAAATAGGACCAGATTTTTTGCTTAAAGGGAGACAGTTTGGAGCGGGATTTGTCCAGGTGCTCTTCCTCCGCGCGCAGCTGGAGGAATCCGGGCGTTATGCCTTCGGCCATCTCGTCTGCTGACAGGGGCGGTTCCCTGCTTCCGCGCTTGATTAGGGACGGCATCGGCCCATTCGGGATCCAGTTCTTTGCGGCGACGAGCTTGCCTGCAAGGAATTTTTCCAGGCATGGGGCGGCGAGGCCGTAGAATAGGAGCGTTTCAGTCCGGCCAAACGGCTTCAGGGGGTCCCGGGTTTTTTCAGCGAGGCCTGCGAGGGCCGGGTTTGCGGGCATGAGGCCGAGTAGCGGGACTGTTGTTAAAACGGTTGCGTTGTTGCCCTCGCTTGGTCTTTTTTTGGGTGGTGTTTTCGGACCGTGTTTGGACTGGCGGCGGGTTTCAGGCCGCCTGGATGAGTTTCAGGTCGTCCGAGGAGATTTTCTTGCCTTTCTTGAATTCGTCGAGGATTTTTTCGGCCTCGCTGCGCAGGCTATTCACCTTCGCCTTTTCCTCGGCCTGCCGGCGCTGTGTTGCCCTGGCTTTGTATTCGTCGCTTTGCTTCTCGCGCTCGTCGGCGGCGCGCCTCGCGTCTTGGATGCGGTCGATGTTCCCGGAAATGAGTTTCCTCTCGTCGTCCGCGCGCTTGCGGGAGCCGATCATTTTGTTGTGCAGCGCCTCGCTTTTCCTCGCGTGCATCACCAGCGACTGGTGGATTGCCCTGGCTTCGGTTGACAGTTCGCTTATCTGTCTCCTGATTTCCGAGGTTTCGCTCCACAGGGCGTCGGCCTGCTTCGCCTTCTTCAGTTCTTCGCCCAGTTTCCTTATTTCCTTCGACAGCGCCTTTTCCTTTGACGGGCTGGTGCCCTCGGTCTGGAGCAGCCACTCCTTGCGCTCCAGTTCCTCTTCCAGGCCGCGCGTCCCCCGCGGTTTTTCAACCGGCCCGATTTTCCTTATCTGTTCCTGTTTTTCGGCGAGTTTTCCCTTTAGGGCGCCGAGCTTGGAGAACGCTTCCTCGCGCTTCTTCTTGGCCTCGGCCACCTGCTTGTTTTCCTCATCCCTTTTTTTACGCGCCTCGTCCGCGTCCGCCGCGGCCTGGCGGTAGGACTGGATGTTATTTGAATTTTCCTGCGAGAGGCGGCGGATGTCCGGTGGCTCGGGCTTTTGCGGCTCGGTCATTCGGCGGTCACTCTGTTTTTCCCGGGGAATGCTCCAGGGCGATTTCTGAAATGATTTCGTCTATTTCCGCGCGCTGCTTCTCGAGGATTTTTTTGATGCGCTCGATGCGCTTCTGCGTCAGCCCGACTTCCCTGTACTTCCTAGCGGCCTTGTTGAAGTGCTCCACGGACAGGGTGAAGAATTCCTCGTTGTCCATGCTTTTCGCGATGTCTGCCGCGATTTCGCCCAAAAACTTGTTCGCCTCGATCCTGGCTTCCTTCTTTATCTGGTGCTCGCGCTTCATGTTGTCCTTCAGGATTTTCACTACGCGCGCGTTCGGGAACGGGAGGCCCTCGATTTCCTCCTCTTCGCTTTCCGGCGCCGCAGCCTGTTGTTGTTCCATCCCCATGCCACCCAATAATTGACTAATTCCTCAAAACGAGTTAGTAAATCCGGCTTTTCATGTTTTTAAAAGTATTGATTTCCCCGGCCTGGGCCGGGGTTTTAGAGCGTTATCACGTCCTCGAACCGCACCCCGAACCTGCCCGGGACGTATATCCCTGGCTCTATAGTGAACGCCATTCCCTTCCACAGCCTGACGCGTTCCAGGGGCCTGCCTTCGTGGACGCGTAACCCGATTTGGTGCCCGAGGGAGAGGCCTGCTTTTCGGAACGAGTGTTTTTCAAAACCGTATTCCTTGATGACTTCGAGCGCGGCGTCTGCGAGTTTTTTCCCGCTTGCGCCGGGTTTGGCCAGTTTTTCAGCGGCTTTCTTCGCTTCCTTCACCGCCTCTATTGCGTCAGTGACTTGCCGGTCCCTTGCCTTGTAGAATGTCCGGGTGCAGTCGCCGCAGTACCATTGCACCCTGGCCCCTGCGTCGACTACGACGCAGTCGCCGGCGAGGATTTTTTTGGCGGATGTCGCGGAATGCGGTATCGCTGAGTTGGCTCCCGCGGCGATGATTGGCGGGAACGCGTCGAGCGCGAAACCTTTTTTCCTGGCGTTGAATTCGAGTTCGCCGGCCGCCTCGTGCTCGGTTTTTTCAAAGGGTTTGAGGGCTTCGATGAGTTCGGCCGAGACTGCCGCGGCTTTTTTTATGAGCCGCAGTTCCATTTCCTCCTTCACTTCGCGGTTTTCCTCCATTTTTTTCCCAAACGGCTTGGCGGCGACGCGCTTTTTCTGGAGCCAGAACAAGAGGCCTGCGAGGTCGCTTTTCTCGTCGATGCCGACTGACTTGATTTTTTCCGTCCCGAGGAGGCGCGGGAAGTGTTTCCTGAAATCCTTGTATGCTACCGTCTCGTCGAAGGCCGGGTTTTTTTCACCGGCGGAGTAGAGGACTGATTTTCCGCGCGCGAAGACGAGGATTGCCGGGAAGTTTTCCTCGCCGAAGTAAACGGAGTTTGCGCCCGGCTTGTTTATTCCGCCGGTGACGGCTGCGCCGAGGCCCGCTGCGGCGATTTTTTTCCCGAGCCGTCGCGCCCTGGCCGCGTAATCAAAAGCCTCCATGTATTCCACCGGCCGCGTCAAGTGTTTTCCCGCCGTTTTCCCATTCCCTTATTCGTATTCGGGGAATTCCTCTATGATTGCCTTGAGGAGGTTCTTTGCAGACTCAAGGTCCTTGAATGAGGCCATCTCGTTGAGCGAGTGCAGATACCTCGTCGGGACCCCGATGCTTGCTGCGAGGATGCCTGTTTTCACGTACTGCATCCTTGACGCGTCTGTTGCCCCGCGTTCGCTGACCTCGTACTGGAGCGGTATCCTCCTTTTTTTCGCGACCAGCCCTATCCAGTCAACGAGTTTTTTCGGCATTATGAGTCCCCTGCCGGCCGCGTCAAGCACGCCTAGGGAAGGGCCGTGTTCGAACTTGACTGGAGTGGAGTCCTCGCTGACGTCGGGAGTGCCTGCGGCCGGCGTAGTGTCGACTGCTATTGCGAGGTCGGGGTCTATGCCGAATGCTGCAGTGCCCGCGCCGTAGAGTCCTGTTTCCTCGCGCACCGTGCCTACGAGATAGACCGTGCAGTCGGTTTTCTTGATTTCTTCAGCGAGCTTGACGAGTATGGCGCAGCCTATCCTGTTGTCCAGCGACTTGCCGGCGCCCCTTCCGCCATCCATGTCCGCGAACGTCGCGTCGAACGTCGCCCGCGTTCCGGGCTTGATTCCGAGCGCTTCCGCCGCCGCCTTGTCCTTGGCGCCGATGTCTATGTACATTTGGTCGTATTCAGGGAGTTTCTTCAATTCCTCGTCCTTCATGAGGTGCGGGGGTTTTGCGCCGATGATGCCCCGTATTTTTTTCTTTGCGTGGATGACGACGCGCATGTTTGAAAGGATGCCGTCGTATATGCCGCCGACCTTTGTGAATTTCAGGAACCCCTCCCGGGTTATGCCCATGACTGCGAGGCCGACCTCGTCCATGTGAGCCGCCAAAAGCACTTTCCTTTTCCCGGAGCCTTTTTTCGCGATGACGTTGCCAAGCATGTCCTTTTTGACCTCAAAACCGTTCTTGGAGAATTCCTTTGCCATGAAGTCGGCGACCTCGTCCTCTTCGCCTGTGGGCGCATGCATTTCGCTGAGTTGCCTCAAAAGTTCCCTTAATTCCATAGAAATCACCTTTTTTTGAAAAAGCCAAATGTTTTTATTACGACAGAGTCAATTAACTCAAAACCTGTTTTTTAACCAATAGGGAAGGTGGGAAAAATGAAGATAAGTGAACTGCAGCCGGGAACCGGCAACGTTTCAATCCAGGCGGAAGTGGTTTCAATAGAAGCCCCGCGGGAAATAAACAAGATGGGGCGCGTGCTGCGCGTCGCCAACGCGACCATAAAAGACGACTCTGGCACGATTTCCCTTGTTCTATGGAACGAGAACATCGACAAGGTCCAGGAAGGCAGCAAGGTCCAGATTGAGAACGGCTACGTAAACAGCTGGCAGAACCAGGCCCAGCTCACGCTCGGCAAGTTCGGCAAAATGACCGTCGTCTGAGACGAAGCAGGCTGGTCTTCCTGCGCGGCATTCCGGCCGCTCGGAACCCGTCACGGCCGCAGCTGCCGCCCCGCCAAAAAACGCTCTCAATTCACGCGACTGCCAGCGCAGCGAACGCGACGAGGCCCGCGATGAGGCCGCGGAGAGTGAGTTCCCGCGCCTGCCTCAGCACCTGCTGGCCCTGGCCCGACAGCGTCTTGAACGCCGCGAGCAGGAACATGGCGTCTGCCACCGCCACGATTACAAGATAGGGGACGTTTACGGAGACGGTCAGCGGCAGCACGCTGAGGCCGATTGCAGTGATTGCGAGGAACGCGGAAACAATTGCAGTGGCTTTCGGCCCGATTATCATTGGCAGCGTGAGCGCGCCGGTTTTCCTGTCGCCCTTGACGTCGCGGAGGGTGATGAGGAACTCTCGCGCGAGGCCGATGACGAACGCGATTGCAATCCACAAGAGGACTAGGGGTTGAAGCGGTTTTGCGGCGGCCAGGTTCCCGTAGAGGAAGGCGACGCCCATGCTTGAGGCGATGAACGCGTTTCCGGCCAACGGGATTTTTTTGAGGAGCGGGCTGTAAATTATCGCGAAAAAGGAATAGATTGCGGCGGTGGCGAAGCACGCGGCGTTGACGAAGAGCGTTAGCGCCACTCCGGCCGCGAACAACACTATGCTGGCTGTAAGAGCGGAATTTCTTTTTATCTCCCCGCCCACGAGGGGCCGGTCGCGCCTGCGGTTGGCCCTGTCGCTCGCGTAGTCGAACCAGTCGTTGAGGACGAACGAGCCCGCCGTAATCAGCGCCGGGCCGAGGGCGGCGAAGTAGAAAGAGTCCAGTTCCTTTGCCACGAGGTGGGAAGCGAACATGACTGCAAAAAACGTCATGAGCGCGTGCTCGCCGCGGGTCAGGCGCCACCACGCCTGGAGCGCGGAACGGAATTTCATGAAGTGGTTAGGCTGGCGTTTTTTTAAACACGTGCCGCAATCATTTCATGCCTGAGGGAATTTTCCGCAACGAGGCCGCGTTGTCGCCGGAGTACCTGCCGGAACAGCTGCCGGGCCGGGAAAGCGAGGTTTCCGCAATTGCCTCAGCCCTGCGGCCGGCGTGCGAGGGCAGGAGGCCCAGGAACCTTTTCGTCTTCGGCGGGCCCGGCACCGGGAAAACGAGTTCGGCGCGGTTCGTGTTGACTGAATTGGCCGAGGCAGCGGGGAAAGCGGTGCCTGTTTACGTCAACTGCTGGCGCGAGGGGACCGCCGTCGCAGTGCTGTCCAGGATTTCCCAGGCGCTCGGCCTCCCGCTTCCGAGGAGGGGCCTGGGCGGCGAAGAGTTGATGATGCGCGTGATGGAGGAGGCGCGGGCGGACAAGCGCGTGCTCGTGGTTTTCATGGATGAAGTGGATTCGCTTTCGCCCGGCGAGGACAAGGTGCTGTACGACTTGTCGCGGGCAGGCGAACTGTTCGGCGCAGTCGTGGGCGTGGTGTGCATCGCGAACAACCGCGGTTTTTTGGCAGCATTGGATGCGCGCGTGAGGAGCTCCTTTGCCGGCACCGAAGTGGAGTTCAGGCAGTATTCGCCGCTGCAACTCAAGGAAATACTGCGGACGCGGGCCGGGAAGGCTTTTTTCGCCGGCGCATGCCCCGAGGAAGTGATCGGGTTGTGCGCGGCGCACGGCGCCAAGATGGGCGGGGACGCGCGGGTCGCGATTGAGACGCTGTGGTTCGCGGGGCGGGTGGCGGAAAAGAACGGGAGGAGGAAAATCACGGTCGCCGACGCGCGGGAAGCGATTGAGTCCGGGACGAGGAAAGGCGCCGAAACCGCGGCGTTCACTGCGCTGGAACAGAAGATTGAAGCGCTTTCTGACGGGGAGCGGCTCGTGGTGGATATTTTGAGGAAAAAAGGCGCGTTGACGTCCGGGGAATTGTACGCCGACTATCGCCGGCGGAGGCAGGAGTCGGAGCGGACGATAAGGAATTACGTTGACAAGCTTGAAGCCAAGCGCCTCGTGCTGGTTGAGGAAGTTGACAGCAGCGAAGGCAGGACGCGGAAAATAACACTGGCCCGGTGAGCGCCTGCCGCGCGGCCTTTGGGGATTTATTTCGCAGAGACTATTTTTATCACGTCGCCGGTGCGTAGGGCGTGGTCTTTCCCGACGCGCATCTTGGTGCGCGCGTCAACCGCGTGCAAAAATCCTTTCGCCAGGTCCGAGTGGATTTTTCCGGCGAGGTCGAGGGCGGTCGCGCCGCGCGGGAGCAGTATCGCGTCCGGCAGGACGTCCCCGAAGTGGTTGGAGTAGTGGCTCTCGTCCTCCACGGGATAGGCCACGATGGCCCCGAGGAGTTGGAACACTGCCGCGTCGATTGCGGCCCGGACCCCGGTGCCGCCCCATTTGTCTATGATGCCCTGCATGCGCTTGACTGCGTCGGTGAGCTGTGGCGGGATGTCCTGCTTCAGGACGGTTATTTTCTTCCCGTCGTAGGAAACGATGCCTTTTTCCGCGGCTTTCTTGAGGGCCAGTTCCGCGTCAGCGGCCACCGGGATGACGATGTGCTGCGGGAACTTTTCCTTCAGTTTCGCGATGTTCTGCTCCGCGAACTTGGAGTCCGCCTTGTTCGCCGCGATGAGCATCGGCTTGGTGATGGCGCGGACCTGCCTCGCAACAGCGAGCGCCTGTTCGGTTCTCCACTGCCACGCATCCTCTTCGGGCGCGCCTGCCTTGTGTATGCAGTCGCGCAGCGTCTCTTCCGTGAGCCCGAGGCCTGAGAGGAGCTGGGCGAATTCAGGGAACTTCTTTCCCTTAGCCTTGTGCGCGTTGCGCTGGATCACTTGGGCGAGCCAGTGGTCTATTTCGCCTTCCAGGAACGCGGCCTGGTCGCGCGGGTCCCTGGTGCCTGGCTCGACCGGGTTGCCTTCGGTGTCAGTGCCTCCGGAGGCGTCCACGACGCAAATCAGCGCGTCTGCCGCGGAGAGGTCGTTGAGGAACTGGTTGCCCCGCCCCTTGCCTTCGTGGGCGCCGGGCACGAGGCCCGCCACGTCTATTATGTTGACGGGCACTTTGCGGACGCCGTTTTCGCACCGCCCGTTGCGGGGCTTGCACTGGGTGCCGAGCTGGGGATGGGGGCAGGGAGTTGAAACGAAGGCCACCCCTTGGTTGGGATTGATTGTCGTGAACGGGTAGTTCGCTATTTCTGCCTGCGCCGCAGTCGAGGCGCTGAACAACGTGCTTTTTCCCACGTTGGGCGGGCCGACGATTCCAATCAGCATCAAGACACCGTTTTGCAGCATTTGTCGCCGAATTGCTTTCCGTTCGCCTGCTTTCGGCGCACCTTTTTTTCGTTTTCTTGCATTCTTGTGGCGCATTTATTTAATATAGGGGGTGGCAAACCGTTGCATGAAACCAACGGCCGCGCCGTTTTTCGCCGTGCTCGCGTGCGTTTTTTTACTTGCCTGCCCGGCGTCGGCGCTGATTCCAACGGATTTGACGCAGGCCGCGAGCCCGCTTTCGCCGCAGCAGCCAGGTACAACGGTCGTTTTCTCCTGCAATTACACGAATTCGTCGGGCGAACCCGTTTCCGGCGCTTCAGCCAACGCGTCCCTTGACGGCGTCCTCCGGGCCGCCGGCTATTCGGGCGGCGTTTACTTGTACGAGAATTCTTCCATTCCGGTTGGTGCGCATTACTGGCGGTGCACCGCTTCAAAGGACGGCTATGACCCGGCCGCAGGGGCGCCGGATTTTTATGAAATCACGGGGGCGCCGCCGACTCTCCTGGCTTTCGCCCGCGCCGACGGCTCAACAGGGTGCCCGTTTGTTTCGCGTTCGGGCCAGGCAACGGTTTTCGTCAAACTCGTCGTGAACGGGAGCGCCGCATGCGACGCCGGCGGAGTTAGGCTCAACGTCACGAATCCCTCAAACGCGACGGCCGCGCTTGCTGCCGGGGACTGCTCGGGCGGCGTGCACTCGTTCAACGTCTCGCTTGCTTCGCAGGGCCGTTTTGTTTTGGCTGCGTATTCGCTGAACGCGAGTTATCCGGCCCAGCCCGTTTACTGCGTGATTGAATCGGTTGCCGGCGGGAGGCGCGCCTACCCTGACTTGGACGCGTTCGCAGTGGCCGCGGCCTTGCTGGCGGCGCTCGCGCTCATGCGGCGCCGGGGAACCGGGAGAACGGTTTTTTAATAAGGGCGCGGGTAAAAGATAGCGGGCACTTGCTTGCGTTCCGATCCGGGTTTTTGAATGAGTTTTTTGTCGATACTGGGACACGCGGTCGAAGGCTACCGCAGGAACCTGCGCCTTATTTCAATCTTCAGCATCCCGTTGCTCGTGACGCTGCCGCTCACCCTGTTCCTCCCGAATTTCGTTGCCTTGGGCGGGACGTTCCTGCGCTTCGGGTCAATAGGCCGCGACATTTCCCTCCTGGACGCCTCATTGATCGTGCTCGCGTTCCTCGTGGCGCTGCTGTTGTTCTCGTTCGCCCTCGTTCTCATCAATCTCCTGATCCGCTCGCAGAGGACGCTGCTCAGGCTGGGGCACAGGGACGCGGAAAGGATTGAGTCAAGCACCGCGCGCCTGTTTATGATTTTCCTCGCAGTGTTCCTCGTGACGCTCGCGTTCAACTTCTTCCTCTACGAGGTCAGGTTCTACGGAATCCCCCTGCACACCACGCTCGGGGCGCTGTTCGGGTTCGTGCTGGCTGTCGCCGTGATTTTCACCCCGCAGGCGATTGTGATAGACGACTTGAAGACCCTTCACGCGATCGGCATGGGAATGTGGGTGATTGAAAGGAAATTCGGCCACTTCATCAAGTTCCTCCTGCTCGCCGCCGCCCTCCTGCTGGTGAACACCGGCGTTTTCCTTGCCATCGGCGCGCTGTCCGGGCAGATGCTGTGGGCAAAGTACGCGGCCATCGTCGTCAATTCAATAGTCATAGTGCCGTTCCTGGAAGTGCTCAAGACACAGATTTACTTGAGCAAATACACGCTCCTGCGGTGAGCCTCCCCTTGCTTGGAAAAATCGGGCCCGGGCAGAAGCGCCTGCTTTTGCGCCTGGCTGCTTTTGCAGTACTGTACCTCCTCGTGGTCCCGCTGGCGATGGCTGCCGCGGCCACGCTGCTGGACAAGAAGGTTTCCTTCACGCTCAACTTCGACAGGAGCGCGGTATTCCTCCTGCTTCTCCTCGGCTTCTTCGTCCTCAAGAACCGCGGCAGGCTCCTCGGCCTGGAGCACAAGCCGCCGGCGCAGTGGGAACCCTTTTTGTTCGGCGCCTTCAGCGCGGTCGCGTTCTCGTGGTACTTCCTCCTCCGGTATTTCATGCCCGGCAACTTCGTCCTCCAGAACTTCGGCACGGTGGTCCTCGCGAGCTACGGCGCATACCTGCTGGCAAGCGTCGCGCTGTGGCTGGCCGTGTTCGGCATTGACTTCACCGCCGGGTTCGCGGGGATGTTCACGCGGGAGCTTGTGCTGTCGCTCGTCACCGCGGCTTTTTTCGTGGAGTTCTCGCTCGCGCTCCAGTATGGATGGAAACTGTTTTCCAACACGGTGACGGCGCTGGTCTACCATTTGTTGTCGGCGGCGGTGCCGGGCGCGGTCATGGCGCTGAGCGCGTGCTGCGCGCCGATGGTTGGCGTAGGCAGCTTCAGGGTCCTCATCGGCGAGGCATGCTCGGGCATCGACTCGCTGAGCCTTTTCACCCTGCTGTTCGTGGGCATAATGGCGTACGACTGGAAGGTGATTGACAAGAAGCGCGCGCTGCTGGCGTTCGTCCCCGGCCTTGTGGGGATATGGTTCGCCAACATCTTCCGCGTCTCCGCCCTCGTGCTGATCGGCGCGTTCGTTTCGCCCGGCCTCGCGGTCGGCCTGTTCCACGAGAACGCGGGCTGGATTTTCTTCGTCATATACTGCACCGCGTTCTGGTATTTCGCCTACCCGTTCGTCAGGGCGAGGGGCGGCGGGGGAAACGCGGCGCAGAAACGCAAAATAAAAAATAAGTAACTACTAGCCGATGGTTAGTAGATGAAAACGGGGGGGGTTGGTTTTTTAAATATTTACCCGCCTATACATGCAGTAAAAGAGGATTACCAATGTCGGACCTTTCAAAGAATTCGCTCGCAATCCTTGTCGTCGCCGTGATGATAGTGTCAATCGCGGGGACTCTCCTTGTTCTCAATGCCGTTGAAGCCGCGTCAGGCGCAGCCGTCTCGACGGCAAAGGGCGTAGTTTACCTGGTAGTCGCAGGTCCGCCTGCGCCGCCCGGGCCAACGCCTGTGCCGGTGAGCATGGGCGGAGTCGTCGGCGCAACAGTAGGGTGAAACATCGCGAGTATTGTTTACAACATGAGGAAAGGAGGCGGGGAAAAATGAGTGACTTGTCGAACAAAACATTGGCTGTGCTCATCGGCTTGGTGCTGGCAGTTTCCCTCGTTGGGACTTGGGTCATACTCAACAAGGTCAGCGTCAGGGTCGCGGGCGCATTTTCAACAAACGCCCAAGGCACCGTCGCCGGCGAAGTGGAGGCTACCGTCTCGCTCGGAATAGTGTCAAACCTCATAAACTTCTCGGTCGTCAACGTGACCGATTCCAAGGACTCGGCGACTGACGCAGTCGCTGGATACCGGTTCTTCACCCTTGAGAACAACGGCACACTCGATGTCAACGTGAGTGCCAACGCATCAACCTACCTCTGGCTCAGTGCTACGCCATCTGCGTTTGACTACCAATTGTATTCAGCAGACAATGAGTCGGGTAGCACCGTGCACCTGTATTCGCAGGCTGTCCCATTGAACATTACTGCTTTAGCCGACTCGAAAATCATCGGTTACCTAAACTACACCGATTCGAAGGACACGGCGAACGTGTTCATCAAGATACACGTGCCTGCCGACGAACCGCCTGGAGCAAAGTCCTCGACAATAACTTTCACTGCCAGCCAGGCATAAACGCCATTTCTTTGGTTTTCCCCTTTTTGGGGAAAATGAATCAGGCCCCGTGGAAGGGACCTGATTCCGCCTCCTTTTTTTTACAAAACCCGAGCCACGGCCACGCGATTCCTCGGCGGATTAAACTGGTTTTTTAATCCCGAAGCTTTACTGGAAGGGGATTCTGCATGGATTTCAGGACACCGTTTCTTTTACTCGTTTTTCTCTCACTCCTCCAGTTTTCGGCTGCGCTCGGCATAAGCCCGGGAAGGATAGACATCCCGTTCCAGCCTAACCTGACCACGTCGTTTTCCTTCCGCGTGATTCCGCACTCGGCGCCGTTCGTGAAATTCACAACCCGCGGCGACCTCGCGCAATACATCTCGTTTCCAGTGACGCAGGCAACCATTCCCATCGGCTCAAGCGACCGCTTCACCTTCGACGTCCGCCTCCCACAGGCCCTTTCGCTGCCGGGGTTGCACGACACGCGCATAGTGGTCACTGAGTACCCGCGCGGTTTCCAGGCAGGCGCGGAAGCGGGAGTAGGCGCAAAAGTCGCGGTGGAGCTCCAGTTCTGGGTGCGCGTCCCCTATCCCGGCAAGTACCTGGAAGTGACGAAATTCATGGTGGGCAACGTCCCGTCGGGAAAGAACGCGCCCATAGAACTCGGCGCGATTAACCGCGGAAACGAGTCAATCGCCAACGCCAGCACGGTGTTTGAAATATTTGACGCAAGCGGGGCGCTGCTTGCCACCATTCCCGGCGGCTGGCGGGGAATCGGGCCAGGCGAGAACGCGGTGTTTGAGGCGGCTTGGCCGACTGGCGAAAACCCGCCCGGGTACTACTACGCCAACGCGACCCTGGCTTATGACAGGGCTGTGAAACAGCTTTCAACCAGGTTCAAGGTAGGGGCAGAACTTGTCAAGATAACGAACATCTCAGCGGATGACATCGCGCCAGGCGGTATTGCGAGGTTCAAGGTGGATGCCGAGAGCTTCTGGGCAGAGGACATTCCCGGCGTTTTCATTGAAACCAACGTGCTCAACGCAGGCGACCCGACTGCCCGCAGCGAGTCAAAGACCATTGAAGCATGGGGGAAGCAGAGTTTCCTGGTCTTCTGGGACTCGAAAAAGAACAATCCGGGCACCTACGACGTGGACGTGACCGTGCATTTCCTGGGGAAGACGCAGACCGAGAAAACCACGCTCAGGATAGTCGGGCCAAGCAACGAGATTCCGTGGCCGCTCGTCATCGGCGCACTCTCGCTTGCGATAATACTGTACCTGGCTTACCGCTTCCTCCTCCCGCGCCTGAGGCCGCTTGCGGCAGGCAAGAAAAAGAAGCGCGGGGTTTCGGGCGAGCTGGATGTCCGTTGCACCCGGGCGGGCGAGGCAGTTGAATTCGTGCTTCGCGCATCCAACAACTCCGGCGAGCCAATAGACTCGGAGGCGCTTTTCGAGGTTTTCGCAGAGGACGGCACCGGCGTCGCGAGCGTCAGCGGAGGAAAAAAGAAAATCGACGACGGCGGGACAACTGAGTTTTCCGCGAAAATGCCCGCGTCCAAGACGAAAGCAGGCAATTACCTGGCGACCGCGACGCTTTCCTACGGAGAAAAAGAGGGCGTGGTCGAGAGGAAGTTTTCGCTGCGCGCGGAAGAGAAGCCGCCGTGGGAAAAGTACCGTTAACGTGGCGGCTGAAAATTAGCTGCCGGCATAATGTGGTGATTTGCCATGAAAAAAAACCAGAAACAGGGCCGTGGGAAGAAAAAAGCCTTGCTTGAGCCGCTGCCGAAACGCCTGCAGCTGGCCAGGTGGCTTAAGCTCGCGGCCATAATCGTCGGCGTGGCATTGGCCAGCGTCATCGCCACCGTCGCCGTTTACTGCTGGGCTTATGACGTCCAGGTGCTAAAATACGACATGCACCTCTACGTGGAAGCCCACCCGGGTTTCAACATCGCAACCGACGCCATCTGGTTCGGGAAAGTCCCCCCAACTGCGACTTCAACGCGCAAAGTGCTGCTGAAGAACAGCAATCCCGATAACCGCATCGCGCAAATATACCTTCTAGGGGACCTCGCCGCGTGGACGTCGGTCAGCGAGCAGAAAATCCCCTTCGGCCCCAACCAGTCAACGTCCGTAGACGTCGTCGCCAGCGTGCCTTTTGACGCGCCGTTCGGGTACCGCGGCGGATGGATGCTCATCGTTTTCAAGAGGCCATGAACAAAACGCGCCGGCCGTTAAACGGAGCGGGCCGGGCGCGGGCAAGTCTTTTATGCCTTGCGGCAATCAGTTAGATTGGTTGCAATGGTTCTGGAAGTGCTCGTGTCGCCAAAGAACGCGGTCAAGAGCCCATTCGACTTCTTTTTCCTCGCACTGCTCTTCATCTCCTTCGCGATACCAGTCCACTTGTTCATACCGACCCTCAGGGGATCCGTGATAATTTTCGCGCTCATACCTTCGATTCCTGTAATGCTGTCGCTTTTCCTCCAGCGCGAGGAGGAGCAGGAAAGGGCCCTGCACAGGATAAACAAGTTTTCCTTCGAGTACCACAAGCCGGTGCTGGCCGCGCTCGTGTTCTACTTCCTCGGCGCCGCACTCGGGTACACGATTTGGTACGCCCTCCTTCCGCCTGCGGTGTCGTCAAAGGTTTTCGCGGACCAAATCTCTGAAATAAACGCGCTCAGGAGCGCGGTGTCTGGCAGTTTTTTTGACGCGGGCCGTTTCTCCCTGCTGTTTTCCCACAACCTCATCGTTCTGGCGGTAATGTTCCTGTTTTCAGTCATGTACGGCATAGGCGCGCTCTACACCATCCTTTGGAACGCTTCAGTGCTCGCGGTCGTGATAGGCAGCGAAATACGCGCCAGCGGCATCCTCGGCTTCTTCACCGCAGTCGCTTCAATGCTCCCCCACGGCGCCCCTGAAATAGGCGGATACCTGGTGGCAAGCATCGCCGGCGGAATACTTTCCGCGGCAGTCGCGCGCGGCCACTACCGGCGCAAGGAATTCAAGTACATAATGCTGGACGTGGCGCTGCTTGCAATGATTTCCATCCTCCTCATCGCCATCGGCGCAGCCATAGAGTCATCCGGTTCGTGGTGAACGCGGCCTCTTCGAACAATTAGGGCCCGAGTTATTCACGCCTGGCTTGCTGAAAGTATCACCGTGGAGTTCTTCTGCCCCGGCGGCTCGTCCGAAGGCACAACCACTTTCACGTCAATGCGCGCTTCGTTTGCTGACGGCGAATAACCGAGGCTTGCCACTGCCACCACTGGCGCGCCGGCGCTCGGCATCTCCGTCCACTCAGTTGCAGACCCCTCTCCGATTGAGCCGGGCTCGTAGTCGCTGACCCTGAACAAATAGCGCTGGGACGGGTTGGGCGCGGAATAGAACATGTCGCTCGCGTAAATGCTGACGTTCGCCGCCACCGTCCCCTCGTTTTCCACGATAATGGGTGCGGCGGCCGAGGCGAAGGAAACCGCGGTGTCGTTGAGGACCGGGGAATAACCCGCTTTTTCCGTTGAAAACACCGCTTTCCACTGCATGTAATGCGACTGGACGCCGATGCCGCTGCCGGCCTGGTTGCCGTGCGAGTACCACCCGCTCCACGTGCCGTCAGGGGAGCTCGTGTTACCGTACCTCGACTGCATCGTCAGGTCCAGGATGCCCGCCTCGTAGTGGTTCAAGACCTCGCCTGCCGACAGGCTGCGGTTGTAGATTATGGCGTTGTCCATGAGTCCCTGAAAATAATAAGGCGTGCCGTGTAAGCAAAGCCTCCCCAGGCACACGTCTACCGTTGGATTGTATAATGCGAAATTGGCTGACGCCGGGGTGCTGGCAACGCCGTTTACGTAAACTGTTACTGTTCCCGACGTTCTTGCCATGGCTATGTGCGTCCAGGTGTTGAGTGGGGCGTAAAGGCCGGTGTTTGCGTATGCAGTCCACAATGGGGTGGCGTTGGCCATGTACCATTGTATTTCTCCACCATTCGCGCGCAAAATCCTCCAAGGAGAATAACTGCTTGCCGCGGCCTTGTTAATGATTTCCCCCATTACAGCCGGTTCCGCCGTTGGATAAATCCATGTTTCAATAGCGAAATCCCCTGAACCGAAGTCAAAGGCCGCCGAATCCGGGACTGTCACGTAACTGGTTGAACCGTCGAAATCCAGTGCGCCGCCGAACTCGCCGCCGGAAGTCCAACTCGCTCCGTGATTCGTGCCGTTATTGCCGTTGCCTGAATAGTCGCGGGTTCCAGCGCCGCGCAGGTAATCTTCCCTTATTTCGTCGGCGGAGAGGCCGCGATTGTAGATGATGATGTCGTCTATTGTGCCGTCAAAGAAACCACCCACGCCGCCGCCTAGGGACTCATAAGCGCCGACATACAGCGGATAGTTGTTTGCAGTTGGGCTTATTGCCCCGCTTCCATCCTGGATTCCGTCAATGTACAAGTGTCCGGTTGAGCCGTCTGAAACCAGCGCGACATGACGCCAACGGTTGTCGTTGACTGTTCCCGTGCTCGTTACCCAGCCGCCGACATACGCCTGCAAGTGACCAGAACCATCGACGTTGATTTGGTAATTCCAGGCGGTGTTTTCTTTTATCTTCGTTATTATCATTCCGCCGGTCTGGCTTGTCTTAATCCATGCTTCAATTGCAAAACTCCCGGTCAAATCGCATGCGTCCCCGTAATCAACGTAATCGTCAGTTCCATCAAAATCAAGTGCTTTGCTGAATTTCCCGTCTACATAAGCCGCGCCGTTTATGGTGCCGTTGTTCCCGTTCCCAGAATAATCAAAAGCCAGCGAATCGCTTTCCCCGTATGCGGAGGCGTTGTTAAACCTCCACCAACCAATGGCCCCGGACTGATTGTAGGGTGTTTCACTGTTTTCATTGAATTTCCAATAACCCACCTGCTCTGAGCCGTTGGCCGGCGTTTCCTGGCCATAGGCCACGGGCGCGGTCCAGTTTATTTCCTGCCAGTTCACGAGGAGGCCTGAACCGAAAGGGCTTGAAGTGAAGGAACCTGTGGAATTTGTTCCACTCAATTGTATTTCCCCGTCCGCGTAACCGGTTACCGTCACATTTGCCGGACTGCCGGAGTTGAAGTCGGCTTCCGCAGTCCATGTTTTCGAGTCGGAAAGCGTGTGGTAAGTCCCGTACGCGTTCATGTGCGTGAAGTTGATTGTCTGGAAACCCGCCTTGATGTTTATCGCGACAAAAGAAGTCTCTTCAGGCGCGTAGGCGGCGAAAGCGTCACTGAGCATTGGCGAATAATCCGCGTTTTCCGTTGAAAACGCCGCCTTGTATTTCAGGTACCTGCCGCCATTGAAGTTGAGGAGAAAACCGCTTGACTGGCTGGCCGAGTAGTTTGCCCAGTCGCTCCAAATGAAATTGTCAGTTGACGCCGCCACCTGCATCGCCAGGTTGAGGGCGCCCGCCTTGTAGTGGTCCAGGACCTCGCCTGCGGAGAGGGCGCGGTTGTAGATGGCGACGTTGTCTATTATACCCTTAAAAGCAAAAGTAGGTTCTCCAGCAAGCCAACTCCCGATATATACGATATTGGAATCTACTACCGAATACCCGAATCCCGCCGAGCCATAGTTTACTCCATTGACATAATAATAAACACTCCCTCCATTTACAACCCAAGCAACATGATACCAGTTTCCCGCAGTTATTCCTGCATTGCTTGAAAAACTCCACCCGCCCGGATAGCCAGTATAACTGCCTATTGTTCCGTCATTATGGCACACGAACATCCACGAGTAAGGGTCGCTTACTCTGCCGGGCGAATCTTTGCTGACAATGCCTGAATAAGTTCCTAACACAATTGGTTTTATCCACGCCTCTACTGCAAACGCCGCCCCCAATTCAAGGCTTGCATCTGTTCCGACATCAACATAGTTATCGCCTGTCCCGTCAAAAGACAACGCGCCTCCGAACTTCCCGCTTGGAGTCCATGTTGCGCCAACATTCGTGCCATTGTTGCCGTTGCCGGAATAATCAAATGCATGAGTGTCATTTTCCCCGTAGTTGGAGTCGTTATTGAACTTCCAGTAACCCACTTGCTCCGAACCGTTGGCCGCGAACTCGCCGCCCAACGTGACGTTGGCCTCGCCCCAAATTCCTTCAACAGTGGTGTTGGAAAACGTGCCGTTCAAGAAGTCAGTGGAGTTCGCGTCAAAAAATGATAGGCAGTATGCTATTGCAGCGAGCGCAACCAGCAAAACCACGAAAATCTTCTTCATTTGAACCACTTAAATGCAATAACGGCATCTTGTGCAT
>JAPLXB010000003.1 GCA_026396285.1 Microcaldota archaeon | reverse complement strand
GGTTTTGCGAAAAGGCCGCCCATTACCGGGACGCCGCTCAAGTCAACGAGGCCCATTTTGGCGCCCACCACTATGGCGACGAGCGCGATGAGGATTATTGCGAGTTCGCGGTTTTCCATGAAAAAAACGCGCAGTCCGCTAATAAAAACGGTTAGGCCAGGCCGGCTACCGGGCTTTCCAGCGGTTTCGTCGGTTGGCGAGGCGAACAAGGGTTTTAAACCGGTGGCGGCATTTTTTTCCGATGGTCACGGTCAAGGAAGTAATGCATTCCATAACGGTCGTTCCCGAGACCGCTTCGGTCAGCGAAGTCGCGAGGATAATGAAGAGGAAGGAAATAGGTTCGGTCATGGTGGAGAAATGGGGAAAGATAGCGGGCATAGTCACCGAGAGGGACATCATCAAGCGCGTGGTGGCCGAAGGCAAGGTCGGGGACAAGGTGAAGGTCGGGGACGTGGCGACTTATTCGCTTGTCACTGTTGACGCCGGCACCGACATAATTGACGCAAACGAGCTGCTGCACAAGCAGAACATCCGCAGGCTGCCGGTGACCGAGAACGGGAAAATAATCGGCATAGTCACGGTCAGGGGGATTTCAAAGAACCTGCCGGCTGCGTACAGTTACTTGAAGAAAAGGGACTGCGCGCTGGGCGGCGAAGAGTACGGGACCGGGTCGACTGAAGGGCCTTGACCGGGGTCACTGCTTTTTTTTCGGGTTCGGAAACGAGACTTCCAACCGAAGGTGCTGAACGCCGCCGATATCGAACCGGGTAAGCACGGGTTTAACCTCTTTGGAATCAAGTTTCGCCCGTTCGGCAAATAATGCCTTGGCTTTCAAAATCCCTTTTTTGAAAGGAGCGACCGGGTCTTTTACAAGTTGCGCTGAAGGCAGTTTTCTCTCGAACTCCATTTTGGCGATCGGCCCGGTCACGTCGGATATATTGTGCTTGAAGCCCATTGCTTCCAAGGTTTTCATGAACCGTTCCATCTTATCCTCACCAGCGCCGCGCCTGCGGCGGCTGCGCCAACCATTGCAAGCAGCCATGCGCCTTCTGGCCACGCTGGCATTGCCGCGAGCGGGCTGGTCGTGTAGCCGGTGCCTTGGCCGCGGGGAATCGCGAGGAAGCTTTCCTGGGAGGTTCCTTTTGCTGCTTCGCCGCCGAAAATCGAGAGGCCGTTCTTAGCGAAGTTCTGGTTCCAGGGAATGTCTTGGCCGTTCCAAACCTCCCACGCGCCTGTCGCCGGGTTGTATGTCAGTATGCCGTTCTGTCCCTTGGCCGAAAGGAGCAAGGCGAGTTCGCTTATGCCCGGGCCATTGACGCTGAGCATCGGCGTCCCGTCCTTCATGTCCACCTTGAAAGTGAAGTTGCCGTCCTTTGTGGGCACGACGATGTTGCCGTTGGCGTCGCGCGTGATCGGGCCCGTTATCGGGATTTCGCGCACCTGCCCGGTTTTCTTGTCCAGTATCCTGAGTACCGGGTTGCCGTTTGCGTCCGTGGTGAACAGGAACTGGTAATTGGGCGTGTCAAGCATCTGGAACCCGCCGGTTGCGCCCTGGATTTGTTGGAGCGCTTTGTTGAACTGGTCGGCTTCGGCCTCGTAGCCGGCTTTGGCGCGCACGTTGTCCACGCGCAGCGCCGGAACATCCTTGCCAGCCGCGTCCTTGTTGGTTGCGGGCTTGTTGTCCATTCCCAGGATGCTGTTTCCAAGCAAACTGCCGAGCGAGTACACTGCGGCGGTGAGCGTGCCGGTCGCGGGATTGAATTCAATGCGCGCGTTTTCAGCGATTATCGTGTTGAGGTAGCCGGCGTCTATTTCGCCCGGTTTGCTGCTAACGTAGCCTGAGACGATTACTTTGCCTTCGCCGGTTATCACGACCTTGCCAGCCTCGCGGATGCCCGCGTCCTCGGCCTCGTAAGATGGTATCCTCACCTCTTTGTTCGCCGCGTCCCCGGAGTAGGCGTTGTAGTAAATCAAGCCGTTCGCAACCGTTATCTCTCCTTTTTCAGTCTTGACCGAAGCGACTGCGCCTATCGCATTGGAGAAGTCGGTTTGGCCGGTGACTTGGAGCACTCCTGACACGAGGCAGTCTATTCCGGGACAGCCCATGCCTGCTGAAAGCCTTCCTTTCGCGTCCACTTCCATGACCGGCGCAGGCCCGCAGGCGAGGGCGGCAGTGATTATTTTGTTGGGGACGAGCGTCATCGCCAGCCCTGGCTTGTCCTGTTTCATGAGGGCGCGCGCCTTCCAGTCAGGGGAGTCCAAGTTCAACACCGCGGTGCCGTTGACGAGTTTCTTGACCCCCGCAGAGCCGTCGACGACGAAGGCGTCGCCGTTCTCCGCCTGGTAATTGGTCCTGAAACACGCTTGTTTGTTGTTGAGCTGGTTGTACACGCTGTGCCACTGCATTGTCCCGCTGTCAAGGTGGAGGTAAACGAGTTTCGGCGAATTCAGCGACCCGGCTGCGCCGGAGTAGAACGCGCGGAAACTGAGAATGTCGGTCAGTTGCGCGGCCTGGACCTTCTGCCCAAGCCCTGCGAGGGCGTCCCCGATGTTCAGCCCCTTGGTCAGCTGGTTGAGGCCAGTCTGCTGGATCGTGTCAGTGAGTCCCTTCTTTTTCTCGCTTGAAAGCTTCTGCCACGTTACGACCTTGTATTCGTTGTCCTTGCAGTAACTCACGTACCGCTGGCCGCGCGTGCCGTAAAGCTGTTTCGCCAACTGGAGCGGGTCAAGGAACAGCAGCGCGTTGCTGAACTTGCTTTGGAACGCCCTTTGGCCGGCGTTGGCCGCGACTTCTGCTGCGGCGGTAAGCGTCTTGCCCACGGTTGTCTTGGCCGCCAGGCCGAGGAATTCAGCCATGTTCTTGGCCTTCTGCAGCACTCCCACTGGGCCGCCCACGTAGAGCGCATAAACTTCCAATTGGCTCGCTATGACTAGGCCCTTGTACATATTGATGAAGGTTGAGACGCGTTCGGGGTCGCACTGCTCGTCCTTGTTGAACCCGGCTGGGTCTATGAAGTTCTTTATCACGATGTTGTATATCGCTAGTTGGCCGAGCCCTACCGCTGACGCTGGAAGCGACTCCACCCGGTAAAGTAGGAAGTTGAATGCCGGTGCGGCGATTTCCGCGGCCCGGTACAGCTCGGAAGTGAGTTTCTGCCTGTCCGCTCCGACGTTGATTATCTGGTTCCTGGAAGAGAACGCGATGCTCGTGTAATCCTTTATGTCGCGGATGTCCTCGAACATCACGCCGTCCGCGCCTTCCTCATCCTGTTCCCAGTGGAAGTTGATTGCCCACCGCCCAGCCTCCTGCTTTATGCTGGTTGAGGCGGCGGTCGCCTTGTCGCGGTCCACGCGCGGATTGTTTATCAGGTAAACGGATCCGGTCTCGTATGCCTTCGTGGGAACGCCTGTGCCAAAAATATCGGAAGCGAAGTCGGTCACGCCGCCGGTTCCAAGGAAATCGGTTGATTTCCTGAAATCGGAGAGGTATTTGCCGTTGTTTATGTAGAAGTCGAAGTACTGGTCCCTGCCTGCCGCGCTCGTCTCCAACAGCAGGCTGCCGGCCAAATCCAGCGCGAACCGCGCCGGCCCGAGCCATCCGAGGCCGAACGCGAAAGTCGTCACAGTCCGCTGCTGCACCTTTTTAGCCAAGTCAGTCATGACGCGCTCTTCGCTCGAGAGAGTGAGCATCTCCTTGTTCAACCCGAGGCCTTCAACGGCCTTGATTGAGTCGCTGACGTCGTTCTGGGTGATTGCCCCGCCCGGCGGGACGGTAAAGTACTCGTGAGTCATTTCCTCGAACTTCTGGGCAGTGATTCCTCCTTGCTCCTGAGGTATCGCGCTCCTCTCTATGTAAAGCTGCTTCAAGTCAGAGGCGCCGTATGTTTTCCCTTCTATTACAAGGGTCTTGCCGGTCTTGGGGACCAGCTGGTCGTAGGCGGTTGAGGCCTTTGGCCAGTCCTTCATCCCGGTCGCCGAAAGCCTTGACAGTTCTTCCCTCGCGGCCGTCTTTTTAGCGATCTGCCCTTTTATGAGCGTCACGTCGTAGGAAATGTAAAGCGACTCCGCTATCGTCAAGTACATGTCGAGGCTCGCCCAGTTGCCGATGGCGGTCACGTAGCGCTCGAACTGCGCCGGGACGACGACGCTGCCGTCGTACGGCCCTATCGAGGCGGTCGCGCG
This sequence comes from Microcaldota archaeon, assembly GCA_026396285.1. Classification (GTDB taxonomy): domain Archaea; phylum Micrarchaeota; class Micrarchaeia; order Norongarragalinales; family JAPLXB01; genus JAPLXB01. The sequence goes on along the minus strand of JAPLXB010000003.1, from coordinate 9,392 downwards.
GGAATATGAAATCTGCTGGCCCGGCGCCTGCGCCGAGGAATACGCGCTGCCCAGCCTCAAATCCTTGTCGAGGACGGCGATGAACTCGAGGCGCCCCTTGACGTCGGAGTTTGAAACGTAGCAGTCCGAGGAATTGATTTCAGGCAGGTCAAGGATCGTTGAAAGCGGGACGTCCTTTTGGGTGTTCGGCATGCGGACTTTCACGTTCTGGTAGGGCGAAACCTCTTGGGTTATGCCCGGGCTTGTCCCAAGCAGCTTGTTTATCATGCCGGCCTTGTCGGGCTGGCGCGAGGAAATCGTGAGCACCTGGGCCTTGGAGAGCTTGTAGTTCAGCACGTCGTCCTTGGAGAGCCGGTCGCCTTCTTTTCTCCCGATGCGTTCCGCTTCTGCCTTGGAAAGCGTGCGGTCGGCGTATACGCCGAACTCTGAGCCAAGCGCATAGGGGTCGGTATTAAGCAGGCTCGCGATGGTCCTTACCTGGTATCCTTCTTGGCTCTCGGAATAGACGTTGACTTGCTGCACTTGGCCCGGCACGTTGTTTTTGAGCGCGCTTTCCTTTAGGCCGTTGACTTCTTCTGCAAAATAGCCGAAAATGTTGCTGAACCACTGGTTCTGGTCGGCCGCGTTCATCTCGCTTATCTGGCACGCCTGCGCTGACGCGAGCGAAAGCAAGGCAGCGGCTGCAATAAGGAAAAACGCCCCGCGCATGAACCAAAATGGGTTTCCCGGCATTTAAATGGTTTTGCCGCCCGGAAAAAACAATTAAAGCATTGGCCGACGCTAACCTTTCATGCCGCGTTTAAGCGACCGCGTGAGGCGCGCCACTGCCGGCCTGATGGCGGCAAGCCACCTTTTCTTAGGCCTTGCGCCGCGGGCTTCCGCCGAGGAAAAGCTGCTTGCGTGCAACCCGGCAGAGCACGTCAACTGCGGCTCCCTGTCATCCGGCTCGTTCGAAGTAATGGAGCAGAAGATAGGGGAACCGCGCAGGGAATGGTTTGACCCGTGGAAAAAGGAGCCGACGAACGACATACTGCGCGTCTTGCACAAGAGCTTGAAGGCAAGGCAGTTCAAAGCCAGCGAGGGAACCGAGGGCGGGCGGAAAACAATTGAGTACGAAATCAGGGCGGGCAAGTCGCTTTTCAAGGCGCTTGTGAAAAGCAAGGGAAACGAGCACATTGTCAGGGCAGAGGCGGCGTCGCCGGGTGGAAAAATGCTGCTCATCAACGCGACTGCGAAAAAAGAGCCGTTTCCGGGCGGCAGCAGGTGGGTGATAAAAGTGGAGCGCGACCGCGAGGCTTTTTCGACAGACCCCGCTGCCTCTGAAGTGATAACGTTCGTCCAGAACCTCGCCGGCGGAAAATACCCGCGCTCACCGCGCTAGGGCGCCGGCTGTCTCGAAAATCACGGAACCCGCGGCCAGTTCAATGATGAGCAGGATGGCAAAGGCCGCGGCGAAGATGCAGAGCAGCATCCACAGGATTTTCGGAACGCCGGAGTATTTTTTGCAAAGCACTTCGTAGAAGAAGCCGGTCACGAAAACGACTGGCAGGAGGATGAGTGAAACCGCTGCGGCCAGCAGCAAAAGCATCCATACTTCCAGCAATGAGACCATGGAACGCTTAATGGAGTCATATTTAAATTCGCTTCCGGAACCATCTTCTACGCGGGGTCGTGGTATAACTTGGCAGAACGGCAGACCTCCCAAAAAGAGGGCCGAAGCTCCAGTAAAGGGCTTTACAGGAGTTCTGAGCCCGCAAGGGCAATGATTTTCACTGCTTGGTGAAACCTGCATATCCGAGTTCGAAAACACGGGAAAGCGCCGGAAGGCGCTTTCGGTGTAGGGAGTCTCGGCGACCCCACTAACATTTTTGCTGCTGCAAAAAGCTTCACCAAAAAAAGCGGTGGAATTACATGATTGTCGTTGGAGCAGATGAAGCCGGGAGAGGCTGTGTTCTTGGCCCGTTGGTCATCTGTGCCTATTCGTGCGACGAGAAGATGGAAAAGGAATTGAAGCGCATCGGCGTCAGGGACTCCAAGCTCCTGAGCCCGGGGGCGCGGGAAAAACTGTTTCCGGAAATCGCGCGGCGCGGAAAGCATGAGCTGGAAATCGTTTCCGCGGAGGAACTGACCAAGCTGATGTCGAAAAAGGTTTCCCTCAACGAAATCGAGGCCATCAAGATCGCGGACGCGCTCAAGCGGCTGAAGAAAAAAGCGCGTTTTGAGAAGGTAATCGTGGATTCGCCGGACCCCGTGGCATCCAAGTTCGAGAAACGAATCCGTAAGTACTTTGACCACGAGTTCCAGATATTGTGCGAAAACAAGGCGGACTACAATTACCCGTGCGTTGGCGCCGCCAGCATACTCGCGAAAGTGACGCGCGACGCGGAATTGGAGAAGATAAAGAAAACAGTCGGCGAGGACTTCGGGAGTGGTTACACCCACGACGAGCGGACGATAGCGTTCCTCAAGCGCCGTATCAACGACTCGGTCGTCAAGCCTTTTGTCCGGCACAAGTGGGTGACGGCGAAGCGGTTGAAGACGACGCAGATGGAGCTTGGAAGGTTCGTGTGACTTGTAATCGCGCGGTTTGCCCCCTGGCTTGCCCGGCCGCGTGAAAAAAGCAATATAAATGCGCCCGCGGTAAGGAATTCCGAAAACTGCTTTTGGCGGTGGTTTTGAATGATTTTGAGCGACAGGAGCATCAGACAGGAGCTCGCGCGCGGCAGGATAGTCGTCAAGCCGTTTTACCCGAACTGCGTCCAGCCGTCAAGCATTGACTTGCACCTGAGCAACGAGTTCAGGGTGTTCAAGCACTCCACCCACCCGGTCATTGACGTGAGGAAAAAGTTCGGCGAATACACCGAACTGATCAAGGTGAAGGACGACACGCCGTTCATCATCCACCCGAACGAGTTCGTGCTCGGTTCGACAGTAGAAAACGTTGAAATACCCGGCGACATCGTGGGCAGGCTCGAGGGAAAGAGTTCGCTCGGCCGGCTCGGGATAATAATCCACGCGACCGCCGGATACGTGGACCCCGGATGGAAAGGCAGGTTAACGCTCGAGATAAGCAACGTCGGGAAAATACCGGTAACGCTCTACCCGGACATGAAAATAGCGCAGTTGTCGTTCCTCATGATGACGACGCCTGCGGACAACTTGTACGGCTCGAAGAAAACCAACAACAGGTACCAGTACCAGCGCGGGCCGACCGAGAGCAAGATATTCAAGGGCTGATTCCGGGCCGGTTACGTTGCGCCCGCGAGGGCCGCTTTTTCAATGAGCAAGTCTTCCAGCGGATAGCGTGCCAGCGCCTCTTTCGTCACACCGAAATGCGCAGCGGCTTTTTTTCCAAGCGCCTTCAAACCGGTTTTCACTTCGCTGCCTGCTGCTGCAAGGGTTTTCTGCGGGATTTTTTTCGCGCACGCAATCCCCGCCACTGCCCCCTTTTCCTTCGGCGGCAGGCAGAAGCCGAGGGCTTTGGAGACGTTGCCGGTTCCGGCAATGCGGCACAGCCATTCCAAGCCGATTGTCCTCGCGGAAGCCCGGTTATCCTGGAAAGATTTATAAGCAAGAAACAGGGTATACCGTAGAAACTTTTCAGAAAAGCACAATTCCGGCCGCAGAACCGCGAAGTCGGGGCCGCATTCTGCTTCAAGCAACTTAACCAGGTCTTCAAAACCGGTTCTTGTCCTGATGAAGTAAACGAACATGGAAAAAAACAGGGGGTTTGGCTTTAAATGGTTCAATACCACATGCGGACAACGACCAAGCAGTCCGGCTCCGGAGGAAAGCGGAGGACGACAAGCGACAAGCGCCTCGCCCACATCGGCGGGTTCTTCGCGAAAACCAAGCTGGCTGCTGAAGAGGAGCGCGCGGTCAGGAAAATAAAGGGCGGGGGCGTCAGTGTTGCCGCAAAGAAAATCTCTTTCGCGAACGTGGCCGAAGCCGGGAAAGTCGTCAAATCGAAGATAACCGGCGTCGTCGAGTCAAAAGCCGACCGCCACCACGCGCGGGAAAACATCATCACGAAAGGCACGGTGATCGACACGGAGCTCGGAAGGTGCAGGGTCACGTCCAAGCCGGGCCAGCACGGCGTCGTCAACGCGGTTCTCATGGAGAAAAAGGCTGCGACGGCCAAGGCATAAACGCCGCATCGCGCGAAAAAGCGCTGGAAAGCCGCGGGAACGAAAGCAACCTTTATTTAGCCGCTTTTTTTACTGAACGCATGCGCAACAGCCAGCGCGGCCAAACCGCAATAGAATACCTGTTACTGATAGGCGCGGCCATCCTTTTCGTCATCCTCGCCGCGGCAGTCGTGCGCACCGGCATACTTTCCCCGGGTTCCCAGGAACTGGCGAACGAGACAGCGGGGTTCCGGAACATTCTTGACTGGATTTCGCCTTCCACCGGCGCCGGCGGCGCGTGCACGAACTCAAGCCAGTGCACAACAGGGTACTGCAACAACAGCTACTGCTGCTACGCGGGAACATGCTGCCACAATTCGTCGGACTGCCCCGGAATCCTAACCTGTTCCGCTTCATTCAATTGCTCGTAGGTTTTCAATCGACTTCAAGGAAGCTGTGCAACAACCTCCTCGCTTGAGCAATAACCTCCGTAAAAGCCCGAATCAAGCCTAGTTATTGCGCAATACCCCGCCCACCGGCTTTGCACAAAAACCCAGTTCTGCACAATAACCTAGGCGCCTGCACAATAACCTCGGAGAAAGGTATTAGGCAAGCAGATCGAGATACATTGGAATTACATCTCGGCCCACGCGTTGGGAATAACAGGGTTCGAATCCATTTTTTACGTAAAACGCTATTATTTTTGGGTCATTTCTGGCGTGAACTAGTAGAACCCTGGCGCCAATTTTTTCAGACATTTCTAATGCTAACTTTACTGCTAAAGCTATCATTTTAGAACCATGGCCCCTTCGGTACTGGTCTTTTGTAGTTGCTAGTCTACCTATTAGAATAGCGGGCATTTTAGTTGGTCTTTCGGAAACAGGAAGGTCTAGTTTCAAATCTTTCAAATCTATTGACCCCGTTGCTAAAGTAACAAAACTCAGGACTTTTTCACTGGGCTTTAGCAGATAAGTTACTCCAAGCTGCAAATCGCGATATTTGAAAATATCGTCCTTTACAAATTCTTCGTCATCTTTATTCTCACATTCAAAACCGATAAAGATTTTGCGGTCGCTAGACTTCAATGTGTAGAAGATAGACGTGTCCGTAGGTTTTTCAGTTTCTAAAGGCATTCGAAAGACCTTTGTTAAAGCTCTTTCAGCACTACTTTTAGCTTCTTGGCTGCTTCAATTATTTCCTTTGCAGCTTCGCTAGGACCTTTTGACAATGAAGTTAGAAACTCTTTTGCTTCTATTTCACTCAACGTTACGCTATAGTTTATGGGTTTTGCCATCTAGTCTCACCCTACTCAAGTATACTAAGGCTTACCGAGGTATAAAAAATAGTCCAGGGGGGATATAACCCCCCCTAACTAGGTTCAAAAAAATGAACCAACTCTGCGCAAGCCAGGCGAAACTGATTAGCCGTATTGTTGTTTTAGCGCTTCATAGGCTTTAGTTATTTTTTTGAAAAATGAGGCGAAAGCGGCTTTGTCTCGGATTGTGTCATAATTATAGTTTCCTGCGGCGCCTAGTTCTAAGTAAAAACACTTTGAGCCAGGACTTATTTTTACTACTCTTCTATCTGCATAGGTGAAATTGGAACCGTATTTTGTGCCTTTTTCTTTAATGTTTGAATCAAGAGCTCTGATTTTTTCACATGCAGCCTCTGCGATTTTTCTAATTTTTTCGCTTTTTATTTGATTTAAAACATCATCTGAGGTAAGAGCTATTGAAACTTCAGCACTTGGTAAGGGCTCCAATTCACATAAAAAATCACGTTTTCCGTCAATTTGTAAATAAGAAGCACGGCGTAATTCAATTGTTTCACCAGCATCTTTCAGTTCGGCAATAGCTCTCTTCAGTCTATCTGAAAAAGAGGGCGCCACTAAAATGCCGTATACCCCTGCTTGAACATTGACCTTGGCTTTGGATGCGTATTTGTTTTTAATGTGGTCTAGGTTATTGGTAGCAAAAAATAAGTAGTCAAGAAGCTGTACTAAACTTTCGTCAGATTCTTGGTTTTTCAATTCAATTACTGTTACAGTACCTTCTCCATCAACGGCAAGTAAATCTATCGCCAAATTCCCATAAGCAGGGGCCTGTCTTTCAAGAAGCTTTAAATCTGATTTGAGTTTAGAAATATCTTTTTCTAAGGTATCTTCAAGTTGTTTTTCTTCAAAACTTTCAATTTTCTTAAGCAAATTTCCCACCCCTATATTTTTGGTTCTAATTCTGCTTTTGACGCTCAGAACATGTCCGCAAGCATCCGTTTCGTGTTCCCAGCATAGCGCTTGTTGAACTCGTCCGTTATCTTGCGCGTTTTCTCTTCGGCGGCCTCAAAGACGTTCCCGGCTCCTTTCCCTGCTGCAAAGAAAATCCCGAGCGTTTTTTCATGGTATGCAGGGTCGTTGAGGAATTCTCTGAATACTCCCTTTCCTATGCGCAGGTATTTTTTCGGGTCGAGACCGCCCTTTTCCAGATAAGCCGCGACGAGTGGAGAGGCCCGCTTGCCATACGCGAAAACAAGGTATACCCGGAAACCTTTCCTTTCCGCCTCCCGTGCGCGTACCAGGAAGTGTTTCACCTGGTCTTTGTCCATGTCCGCGGGGCCGCTTTTCGCGGAAATCGCGACCTTCTTGTCCGGGATCACTATGTCCCACCACTTTATCCAGTCGCCGTATTTTGGCCCGAGTTCCTTGCCTTTGGCCCCTCCGAGTAGGATCCTTAGGGAATCCTCAAGTACGCTTCCGAAGCTGGTTGACAATGTCCGTTCGACCCGTCTCTGGAGGAAGAAACCGACTATTTCGTCAATGGTCTCCATTCCGAGGGCTTCTGCAAGGTAGGGGTTCACGCCCGCTTTCTCTATCAGGTCTTCAGCACTTATTTTTTCTATGAGGTTTTCGGCGTTTTCAACGAACTTCGTTATCCTTGCGAGTGCCTCTTTCTCACGTTGCGCCGTCTCAGCTCCCCTCATTTCGGTTACCCACTGGAAACACGCCCGCCAAGCATATTAATACCCGCCAACTTTACTGGAATTACAGGTCAGCCCGGCTTGCCGGTGCTTGGATTTGGTGGTCGGCATGAGGAAGAAACGCCTAACGAACGTATCCTTATTCTCAGGCGCGTTTGGGCTCGACCTTGGCTTGGAAAAGGCCGGTTTCGAGACCGTTTTCTGTATAGATACGGATCCCGTAGCCTGCGAGACTATCGGCGCCAACCGCCCAACGGTCAAAGTCATTGAAGGAAGCGTCTCGGAAATGACCGGTTCCGAAATCCTGCGGACATGCGGCCTCAAGAGGGGGGAACCCGACCTAGTCAACGGCGGTCCGCCCTGCCAATCATTCAGTACTGCAGGCAAGCGCCATTCCATTAGGGATCCACGGGGTTTCCTGGTATTCGATTTCATACGCCTAGTCGACGAGATGCAGCCCAAGGCGTTCATGATGGAAAACGTCCGCGGCCTCCTCTCGGCCAAGGTTGACGAGAAGGGAGAGGCTGCGGGCGATAACCTTGTAGTCAACCAAGTCGTCGAGGGATTCAAAGGCATCGGCTACTCCGTCTCGTACCGTCTCCTGAATTCGGCGGAATATGGGGTCGCGCAGAAGAGGGAACGTGTCTTCTTCATCGGGCGGCGTGACAGGCGACCCGTAGCTTTCCCGGAGACGACTCACGCAGAACACCCAACGCTGACCCGCAAGAAACGGTTCAGGACACTGGGCAAAATATTGGAAGTGGCCAGTGGGAGCCTGGAGGAGTTCACGCCCTACTCGTCCGAGCGGTTGAAATACCTCCGGCTTGTTCCGGCAGGAGGCAACTGGCGCTCCCTCCCAGAGGAGATGCAGAAGGATGCGATGAAAGGAGGCTACGAATCGGAGGGTGGGAAAGTCGGTTACTTCAGGCGCTTGGATCCCGACAAGCCCTGCCCGACGGTGACGACCAGCCCGACGCAGAAGGCGACTGACTTGTGCCACCCCTACAAGGACAGGCCGCTGTCCGTCCTGGAGTGCTCCCTCGTCCAAGGGTTCCCAAAAAAATGGAGATTCGCTGGGAACACGGCAGATAAGTACCGGCAGATAGGGAACGCGGTTCCGATACCTCTGGCCACAGCGGTCGGTAGGGCAGTGGCGGAATCGCTCGCAACCGAGCCAATTGGTGACCTTGATGGCGGACATCTTCTCAAGGCAAGTGCGTAGCCGCATAATGGCGCGCATACCCGGCAAGAATACCAAGCCGGAACTCGCAGTAAGGAAGGAGCTTTCCAAACGCGGCTACCGCTTCAAGACACACGCCAAACTCCCAGGGAGTCCCGACATCGTCTTCCCTCGGCAAAAGGTCGTGGTATTCATAGACGGCGACTTCTGGCACGGGTGGAAATTCAAGGAACGGGAGGGGAGCCTGCCCGCCTATTGGCGTAAAAAAATAGCCAACAATATGCGGAGGGATCGGCGCCAGAGGTCGCTGTTGCGAAGACTCGGCTGGCGGGTACTACGGGTGTGGGAACACAACGCCATCCAGACTGTGGGCTGTCCGGTGGAACGGATCGTGGCTCTGCTCAAGGACAAGCCAGTCAAACGACTGGGGCGGACGGGCTTTGCACAAAAACCTCTGTCGCTGCACAATAAGTGCCGTAAAAGCCCGTAAGAAGCCTTGTTATTGTGCAATACCCCGCCCACCGGCTTTGCACATTAACCTAGTCCTGCACAATAACTGGCAAGGCTGCACAATAACCATTAAAACTGGCATAAAACGCCGTTTGAGGCAGTATGTACGAGAATTATCTGAGACCGGCTGAAAGGAGTGGCTTCTCGTAAAAGCCCAATTCTGCACAATAAGGTGGTAACTAGTGAAGGTTTTAAAGAAACTTGCTAACGATGGTTACATGGGGATTAATTTCGAATCCGCCCTGCCCTCAAAAAACATTCAAATCTTGCTTTTTATAATCGGGCGTTTGAAGAGGGTAGAAGGCAGAGTTAAACTGTTTAAGTTACACCATCTAGTTCAGGTAGAAGGCAAAATAAAGTTTGATTGCCCGGACGAAGAATTACCGATGGGATATGCGCAATATTCCGCGCTTAATTCATGTATTGATGGCGAATTAGTACTTCAGACCACTACTGCCGGTTTTGCTATACCCGGCTATAATTATGAATTAACTAAAAATGGCCAAAAAATTTATGAGTATATCTTTGACCAAACCACAGCTAGAGAAAAAGCCCGCATTATAGCAGTATTGCAAAAATATTCTTCTCGCTCTGGAACTTGG
>JAPLXB010000048.1 GCA_026396285.1 Microcaldota archaeon | reverse complement strand
CGTGGGCGGGGGCCAGATGCTCCTTTCCTCTTTCACCGGCGAAGCCGCAAGCCTGCGCATGCCGCGGGGGCACCTTGTCGACTTGAGGCAGTACAAGGCGCTTGAGGGCATGCGGGGTTTTGCACCTGAAAATTTTGAGGAAATGATCGCGTTGAAGGGAATGGGCCCGAAGGCGGTGCGGGCGCTGGCGTTGGTTGCAGAACTGGTTTACGGCGAGGAACCGAGCTGGCGCGACCCGGCCCGGTATTCGTTTGCGCACGGCGGAAAGGACGGGACCCCTCGGCCCGTTGACCGGGAACTCATGTTAGAGACAAGCCGGTTCGTCGAGGACGCCGTGGAAGGGGCGAGGATGGAGAACCGGGAAAAGAAAAAATGCCTGGAGCGGCTGTCGCAGTGGGGCGGCTGGCAGGGTTGAGTGGTTTGGATGAACGTGAGCCTCGGTGCGTCGTATGTTGCGATTGTGGACCTAGTCATGGCGAGGAGATACGCGCCGGAAGCAGGGTGGAAGTCATAAGACGGGCGCTGCTCGCATACCGTCACTTCCTCCCCTTCCATTCGATTAGGATTACCGACAATGCGAACAGCGCGATTGCCTCGGCTGCGAGGAAAAGCATCGCGTAGTCGACCGCGTTTAACTGCAGTTTTGTTATGCTTTGCAGGCCCAGCGAAGGCGTTGTGCCGTAGAGTGAAATGAGTTTAACCGCGTTTATGCCGAGGGTTGAGGGAAGGTAACTGGTTGCGGCCTGGACTGCCGGGGGCATGAACTCGAACGGGACTATGACGCCTGACACGAAAATGAGGGGGATGGTTATCGTGATTATCGCGAGGATTGCCGAATTCTCGGACTTGGTGAGGGACGCGATGACGAGGCCGGTCGAAACGAACGCCGAGGACATGAGCAGCACCGCGGCGAGCACCGCCTCGAAGGGGCCTGAGAGTGTCACGCCCAGGTATCTTGACGCCGCGAGCCACACTATCGCAAACTCTATTCCAATTAGGAAGAGGGCCCCCAGGTGTTTTCCAAGGACTATTGAAAGGGCTCCGGTGGGCGTTATGAGGTTGCGCATGAACACGCCCGACGCGCGCTCGCGGATGAGGTTAACCGCCGGCAGGAGAAGCGCGCTCATTGCCAGTATGATGGCGATTATGCCGTAGATGAAGAAGTCTATTTCCTTGTAGACGGTCCAGGAAAACGAGTAGGCCCAGTCGAGGCGGATGGGGACGACGATGTTCACTGGATCCTTGGAAGTGAAATAAACTATTTGCTCATGGGTCTCGGCCAGGTATGCTTGGAGGTCGCGCAATTGGACGAGAATATTCTGGACGAGGCCGTGGGACTCGTCGAATTTCGTCAAAGCGTTCTGGCGCGTTTCCGCCACGCGCGGAAGGTTCTGTTCGAGCACAGCGAGCTGGGCGTCTACCTCATTAATTTTTTGGTTCATTTCGCTGAGCCGGGACTTAGCCGTTGAAACCGCGTAGTTTTCGTTCAAGAGCGCGGTTTTTGTGTCACGCGTCTTAATCATGACTATGTTTACTTGGCTTCCGGCATTCAATGCTCCGGAATACGCGTTGTGGGCCTGCTGGCACTCCGTTGCGCTGGGGTTGACGCAAACATAATACTCGATAAATCTTGTGGAGTCGATGACGGAATTTAGGGAATTCATTGCGAGCTGGGCCTTTTGGTCCGCTTCATCGACCGCCGCCGCGGCTGACGACAAACTGCTTTCAATCTCTGATATTGTTGCCGATGCCGAATTGCCGAGCATTCGCAAATCGTTTATCGACTGCCTCAACTGATTCTTCGATGCTTCTATGGCCGAAACGTCCAGTTGCGCTATCTCATTCCGCAGTTTCGACAATTCGGTGTCGAGTTTTTCAAGGTTGGATATAGCGAGTGGAACGTTCTTCTGGAGTTCGACGACTTTCTTGTCCGATTCCCTGAGCCTGTTCCACACCTGGAGGATGAACTCGCTGCTTATCCTGGTAGAAACCTGCTGGTTGACCGCCTTTATGTACGCCTCGCCAAGCTCCCTCACGCTGGGTTTCGAATTGTCGATGAACACGCGGAGGGTGCTGCTGTCCCCGTCGGTTATCCTCTGCGTGAAGTCCGGGGGATACGCGAGGCCGACCGCAAAAACCCCCTTCCCGACGTTGAGTTCCGCGAATTTTTCGCAGTCCTGGAAATTGGCGAAGGTGGCGCGGTAGTCAGTGATTTTGAAAAACCCGTAGTCCTTCAGCAACTGGACGTACTGGTTTCCCGCGTCGCCGACGTCGTAGTTGCAGACGGCTGTCGGCAGCCCGCCGCCGACTTTTCCGTACCCGCCGAAAAGCGTTCCGAGAAAAAGTATTATCAGCAACGGGGAGAGGACTATGAAGAGCGTTGAGGTCCTCCTCCTGAAAAAAAGCCGCATGTCCTTTGCGAAGACGTACACGAACCTAGGCAGGGACACGAACATCACCAATCTGCTCCGGCTTCCTTCCCGTTGCGATGAAGAAGACGTCCTCGAGCGTCGGTTCCGTGACGTCCATCAAGTGGATTATTTCCCCGCCTTCCTTGAGGATGCGGTAGAGGTATTCCGTGGCCGCGTCAACGTCGCTCGTCCTCACGAAAATCGTGCCCTCCGACGCGGTGACCGCGTCCACGAACTCGAGGTCCTCCATTATCGCCACGAGGTCGCGCATGACTTCCGGGTTGCCGGGCCGCGTCCTCACCTTTATCAGGTTCTTGCCGCCGGCCTGCCTCTTCAGTTCTTCGAAGGTGCCGAACATCACGATCGCGCCCTTGTCAAGAATGGCTATCCTGTCGCAGACGATTTCTGCCTCGTTCATGTAGTGCGTGGTCATCAGAATTGTTGCGCCTCCTTTCCTGAGGTCGTCAAGGAACTTCCAGATGAACCTGCGCGTCACCGGGTCTAGGCCGACGGTTGGCTCGTCGACGAACAGCACGCGCGGCGAGTGGAGAAGCGAGAGAATAAAATTAAGGCGCTTCCTCTGGCCGCCGGACAGCTCGCCGGCGCGCGTCCGCGTTTTTTCAGCGAGTCCAACCCTCTCGAGGAGGCCGGCCCCGTTTTCCCTTATCTGCGAGGAAGACAGTCCGTAAAGTCTCCCGAAATAGGCGATGTTCTCCCACGTGGTCAGGTCGTCGTAGAACAAGTCGTTCTGGGGAACGAAACCGGTTTTCCGCCTCACCCGCGCGGCGTCGCGCATGTCTGCGCCGAGCACGACCGCGGTGCCAGAGTCCGGTTTCTCCAGTCCAACAAGAATATTCAAAAGCGTGGTCTTGCCCGACCCACTGGGACCCAGAAGCCCCACTATTTCGCCCTCGCGCGCAAAAAATTCAATGCCATTCAACACCTTCAGGGGCCCGAAACCCTTGAAAAGGCCTGAAACCTCGACCACGTTTTCTCTCGATGCAGCCATGGAGTCATTAAGGTAATGCATAAAAAAAGGTTTTCACGTGATTATTCACGTGGAAAAAGGCTATCTGGGCTACGCGGCGTTCGCAGTGGCCGCAATCTTGGTCATCGTACTGGTCTTGTTCAGCGTCAGGCAAGTCCAGCAATTCACGTGCCCGGACGGCACAATGGTTGAAGAGCCGGGCAAGTGCTTTCCAGGCGCGCAGACGCCAAAGCCGACAGCGGAGTACAACCCAACTGCCACAACGGCAACGCCGACTGCTGCAGCATGCCCTTCGCCGCGCAGTCCCCGCCCATCACCAAAGCCAGCCGCGATTCCTTCTTCATACACCCCGACCCCGCTTCCGGGCCCTGTGAGGCAGGAGACTTTTTTCTTCGCCGTGGGCGAGGGGGCGGGCTCGTCTCTGGGCGTAGGACTGCGCGTGCTTTCAGTCTCCGGCATTGGTTACACGACATCGTACCTCCCGTATGCATCGTTCGAGGTCACTGACCCGGTCACCGGCGCGGTAACGACCAAGACAATCCAGTCGGGCGGCAACGACAGCGTCGCAGGCGTATACGTCTACGTGTACAAGGTCTTCCCAGGAATGAACCGGGTCAATTACGCGGACGTGTGCATGAAAACGGCATACGCGACGCCAACGCCTGCACCACCAGTGGTTTCCGGATGCAATTCGGCAATGCAGATCGGCGACGAGATCGTTGCAGCCAATGGAGCAAAGGTGAAGCTCAAATCCATTTCAGGCATTGGCTACAATACCACATACCCGCCTTCTGCGACGATTAGGATAATGAACAGCAGGACCGCGGAATCAGTTGAAAGAACCATTCCTGAAGGAGGGTCAGAAATCGTTTACAGCGTCCGAATTACCGTGAACAAAATCACTCCGGGCGCGAATCAAGCCAATTACGTCAACGTGACAGTTGCCGAGCCTTAGCCCCGCGTTTTTATACCGCCTTTTTGTTATCGCTTTGGGTGGTTGGAGTGAAGTTAAGTGCCTTGAATGGTTTGAAGATAATCGCGGTGCTTGCAGCAGCCGGAGTATTGTTTTCGGGCTACTTGAGTTACAACGAATTGTGGGGCGGTGCAGCAGCGTGCGGGGTGCCGGGCGGCGGACTGATTTTCGGGCTGCCGGCATGCGTGTACGGCTTCGCAATGTATATACTGGTATTGGCTGTCGCGCTGCTTTCGCTCAAGAAAGCGGGATAAAAAGCGCGGTAAAAAAATGTTTTGCTGCGGAAGGATTTTTCGGCCGGGCACGCTGTTTTTATTTCCCGGAGCGCCATTTGTTGCATGGCCGGGCCGGAACGGCGCCAGTTCAACGTGCGCCACATTGAAAAAAGGGACGTCAAGGAAGTGCTTTCCCTCATCCACGAGATGAACGGCGTGGGCCAGCACTCGAAAGCGGTCCTTCCAAGGGTTTTCGACATCCAGGCAGCGGCCGGACTAAAGCGCTCTGTTGTACAACAAGCCGCGTATGTCGCCGAAGTAGGGGGAAAAGGCGTAAAGAAAATCATCGGAATCGCGACGATGACAAAGGGACTGCCTGACGAATCCACTGCCGTCTTTGAACACATATTCATCCATCACGATTACCAGGGGACGGGGTTAAATTCCGAACTCGTGAAGGCACGCTTACGCCATGCATTCGACAAATGGCACGCTGCCGAAGTGAACTTGAATCTTCCGCATTTTATGAAAAAAATCCCGTCCGTGTACACGAAACTGGGGTTCAAGCCGGCCAAGGCAGAAGAGGGCGGTGGCACCTGCCTGGTCCTGCCGCGAAAAAAATACCTTGAAACGGTCGGGAAAAAGGGAAAATGACGGCCCGGCCCGCAGGCGCGCTTTCCAAGCTTTCCAGCGCGTTATCTTATGCCGATAATCGACGGCCGCCGCGCCCGCGTTTCCCGCTGGCCGCCTTGTTCGCGCCCGCGCTGTTCGCCGCGCTCCGGTCCCGCCGGGCGTTTTGGCTGCGTTGAATTGTGCTTGTAAATCGCGGCGGCTGTCACGATGTTGGTCAGTATGACTATGCACAGCACCACCTGGACCAGCCCCGGTATCTGGATTCCGGCGCCCATCGGAAGGAACGCGAGCACGACCGACGCGAGGCCGGTTGGAATGAACGCGACCTGGAGTATGTACGGCTGGTTCTTCTGCCGCAGGAACTTCGTCGCGATTACGCGCACCACGAGTATGCCCGCGACTATGGCAACGGACAGCGCAATCGTCGCCGGCGACACGTTGGCCTGGAACACGAGGCCGAGGTAGACGAAGAAGAAGGTGCGCACGAAAAAAGCAACTTCCTCCTGGAAACGGTAAATGACCGCGTCCGGCTCTATCGCGGTCTTCCACCTCAGCAGGCCCGACACTTCCTTGGCGTTGCCTATTATCATCCCGAACACGAGCGCCGCAATCGCGCCGTTGCCCTTCACCGCCTCCACTGCGCCGTACATGACGAACACTACGCCGAGCGTGAGCAGATACGACAGCGGCCGGCCCCTGAGCCGGTTCAGGCCCTGGAGCCACGCCATTCCGATTACTGCGCCGGTGACGATGGCGATTGAAAACGAGCTCGCTATCGCGTTAAGGGTGAGGGAAAAGTCCACTGTGTGGGACGCCATGAACTGGAGGAGGGAAAGCGCGAGGACAGCCGAAATCGTCGAAGTGAGGAGAGCCTCCATGCTGAGGGAAACCCGCGTGTCCTCGTTGGCCCTCACCTTGCCCGCCAGCGCGTTGGCCACGGTCGGGCACGTGTCGCTTATCACGAACGCGAGGAAAAGCGCGTGCAACGCGTTCCACCCGAAGGCGATTGCCGCGCCCGTGACGGCAACCACGGTGAGGGCATAGGCGACGAGCGCAAAGGCCGCGGTCTGGTACAGTTGCACGACAACGCGGTAGAAGTTGAAGGCGAGGCCCGCCGAAAACATTATGATGACCAGCGCCAGTGCCGCGAAAAACGGGATGAACGAGGAGAGGGGCGCCGGGTCAACCACTTTGGCAAGGGGCCCGATGAGGATGCCGAGGAAAATGAGGAGGATTATGTCCGGGAAGTGCGTCCTCTCGAAAATCAGGGAGGCGAGGAAGCCGAAGAAAATAATCGCGCCCAATAAGATGAAGGAAAAGACCACGTCCAACTGAAAGCGCCTCCGCAAAACCCATGTGATACCCTCGCATGATTATTAAACCTTGCCCGACTCAGGGACTAAAGTGATGTCCTTGGCCGGCAAAACAATGGGCCGCGCCGAGAACCGCCAGTAGCAGGATGTCCGGCACCCTGCCATTAAAGAGAAATTTATAAGAATCAACATCCGACCATGGTAATATGCCCATCAACGTAGCAATCATCGGGACGGGAAACTGCGCAAAGAGCCTTGTCGAGGGCGTGGCTTTCTATTCCAAAAACAAAAACGACAAAATCGGCTTGATGAATCCGAATATCGGGAAATACCATCCTTCCGACATCCGCTTCGTCGCCGCCTTTGATATCGACGAAAGAAAAGTGGGCAAAAAACTCGGGGAAGCGCTCAACACGGAACCGAACAGGACCGTGAAAATCGCCGACATCCCCGAACACGGCGTCATCGTGCAGCGCGGCCCGACCCACGACAGCGTAATCCCCGAACTCCGGGAATACTTCATCCATGAAAGCGACAGGCCGGCCGTTGACGTTGCACGAGTCCTCAAGGATTCCGGCGCTGAAATCGCCGTCAATTATCTCCCGACCGGCAGCGACAAGGCCACCTACGCGTACGCGGAAGCGGCCCTGGCCGCCGGCTGCAGCTTCATCAACTGCATGCCTACGCCCATCGCAAAAAGCCGGGAATGGCAGGGGAAGTTTGCCGCCGCCGGGCTCGTGCTGATGGGAGACGACATCAAGAGCCAGTGCGGCGCCACCATCGTCAACCGCGTCCTTCTCGACCTTTTCAAGATGCGCGGCATACGCGTCACGAAGTCCGAGCAGGTGAATTACGGCGGCAACTGCGACCACTTCAACCTCCACTACAGGCCTGAAGCGAAGGAAGAGTCAAAGGAGTCCGCGCTCAACAGCGTGCTTGATGCCGATGACGCGAAACCCTCGGCCCGCATGATTTATACCGAAAAGAATTACGACCACAAAAAAGCCAGGATAAAAATCGATGGCGAAATATTCGGCCACGTCCCTGTTTCAATAGACCTGACGCTGGAAGACGAGGACAGCCCGAACAGCGGCGGCGTCGTCAACGACGCAATCAGGGCGGCCAGGCTGCTGACGGAGAACGGAAAGCCGCACCTGGCCAAGGACTTGTGCGCGTTTTTGTTCAAAGCCCCGCCCGAACAGCTTCCTGATTCAGAAGCGCTGCAAAAGTTCAGAAAGACGATAGGGTCGTTGGAGCAGGAGCCGCGCCAGTCCCGCAAGCCTGCGCGCTCGCCTCCGGCCCGGGGCACATGATGCTGGCTTGGCGCGGGTTTTACATCCCCGCCTGCGCGCGTGATTCAAATGACCGTTTCCGGGAACGCACCGTTCGCGATAACCGCCGCCCTAGTCAAAACGCTTTACCCGAAGAGGCCTGACTGGTGCCACAAGGGCGACTAAGGCCGCCTCCTCGTCGTCGGGGGAAGCGAGCGCTTCACCGGCTCGCCGACATTCAACGCCTTGGCAGCGTACCGCGCGGGCTGCGACCTCGTTGCAATCGTTGCGCCCCGCAGGGCAGCCGACACCGCGTCACGCCACCGGCCCGACCTCATCGCGTTCCCCTTGGACGGCTCCAAACTAGAGCGGAGACACTTGCGCCAAATCAAGGCGTATGCCGGCGAATTCAACCCGACTGCGGCAGTAATCGGGTGCGGGTTGTGGCGCGAGGACGAAACCAGGCGCGCGGTAATTGAATTAATCAAGTCAGTGGACGTGCCGATGGTGGTTGACGCTGACGGCATCCGCTCGCTCTACGGACACGAAAACGTGTTGCTGGGCAAGAAAACAGTGCTGACGCCGCACGCGAACGAGTTCCAGCAGCTTACCGGGGTAATGGTTGGAAACGGGGTGAAGGAGAGGGTGGAGGCGGTCAGGAAACACGCGGCGCTCCTGCAGGCAACAATCGTGCTCAAAGGCCACGTGGACGTGGTTTCCGACGGCCAACGGGTCGCGTTGAACAATACGGGCAGCGTCTTCATGACAAAAGGCGGTTTCGGCGACACTCTGTCAGGCATTTGCGGAGCCCTCTTGGCGCGGGGCGCGGAGCCTTTTGAGGCGGCGTGCGCGGCTGCGTGGATAAACGGCACAGCCGGCGCAATGGCTTCGAAAAAATCCGGGGAAGGCGTGCTCGCGGGCGACGCGCTGGGATTCATTCCAGCTGCAATCAGGAAGGCGCAGGGAAAGGCGCGGGCAAGCCGCTGACGCCGCCATGACGCTGATGCAGACATGAGCCAACGGGTCATGCGCCGCCGAAGTAGAGCTTCAATGCGACCATCATGGCGAGGCCCGCCAGGTAAACCGCGAAAGTGCTCAGTTTCTCCGAACCCTTTGCCTCGTGAATCTGCGGGATGAGGTCGGCCGCGGTTATGTACAGGAACCCGCCGGCGGCGAAAGGGATCAATAACGCGGAAAACGCGTTGCTCAGCCCGGAAAGGTAGTAGCCGGCGAGCCCGCCGAGTACGCACGTGGTCTGCGCGAGGAAACTGTATTTTATCGCGGTTTCCTTTTTCTGCCCGCCGTAGACGATGGCGCCGAAGATGCCGAGTTCCTGGGGCACCTCGTGCGCGATTATGATTATGGTCGTGATTATCCCGAACGGCACGCTGACGATGAAACTCGCGGCTATCACGAGCCCGTCTATGGTGTTGTGGACTGCGTCGCCGATTACCATCAGGTACGAATAGGGCTTGACGTCGCACTTCTTCCCGAAATGCCAGTGGAGGTATGTTTCAATCAGTTGGAACGCTATGAACCCCGCGACCGTGAAGGCGAAGACCGCGAGCACCGGGTTTTTTTCAAGGGCTTCCGGCAGGAGGTGGAAAAACGCGCCGCCCAACAGTGCGCCGCCGGCAAAAGCCATGAGGTAAAGCGAAACCCGCTTCATCACCGTCTCGCGCACCCACAGGGAAAAAATCCCCATCAGGCCGACGAGGCTGTCGACGATCGTGGCCAGGAATATCCAGAGAACTGTTTCCATCCGATTCACTTCTGTTGCGCCGCCTTCTTCAGCGCCTCGACTCCCGGCAGGCTTGCGCCGGTGAGGTAAGTGAGCAGTGCCCCGCCTGCGAGGCTGATGTGCCCGATTTTCTTCTTGTTGACGCCGAACTTTTCCATCGCGTTAAGGGTGTGCCCGCCGCCCACGAGGGAAAACGCCTTGGACTTCGCAAGCGCCTCGAAAACCAGTTTCGTGCCCAACTCGAACGCCGGATCCTCGTACTTGCCCAGCGGGCCTTTCACGTACACGCTTTTTGCGCCGCGGATTATTTCCGCGAACCTGAGCGCAGTCTTGCTGCCGATATCATAAACGGGCTTGTCAGTGGGCAGCTGGCTGAGGAGGATTTCCTTGCGCGCCCCGTTTTCCGAAACCGCCAGGTCAAGGGGGGCTTCGATTTTTTCGCCATGCCTTTCGACGGCTTCCTTGACCGCGGGCAGGTCCTTGAGCCACTTGTTTTTCTCAAGCACTTCCAGCTTGGATTTTCCGAGGTCGAGGCCTTTGGCGATGAGGCACAGTTCGCCGATGACGCCGCTGACGAGTATCTTGTCCACTTCCCCGCCCGCGGACGCGGCCTTGAGGAGCTTGACGCAGTCGTCGGGCTTCGCCCCGCCCAGTATGTAGACGTTCGGGTGGCCCGCTTGCTCGCGCGCCTTCTCGTTCCCGTCTATTTCCTCTTCCATCACCCTGCCGGCGCACGACGGGAGCGCGGCCGCAAAGCCAACGACCGAGCAATGGGGCCTGTGGGCGACGGAGTAAGCGTCGTTCACGAAAACCTGCGCCAGGGGCGCGAGCGTGCGCACGAAAACGCTTTTCGCGTGCTCTTCCGGCGCCAGTTCAAGCGTCTCCTCGGCCAGCAAGCGGACGTTGTCCAGCAGCAGGACGCGGCCGTCCTTCAGTTTCTGGATTTGCTTCACTGCCTCGGGGCCGATGACGTCCGGAACGAACTTTACTTTCTTCTTCGCGTGCCCGGAAAGGAGTTCGGCGTGCTGGTCAAGGTGGGTGAAGTCCTTGTCGCCTGCCCGGCCCTGGTGGGCGAGCACGACGACGCGCGCCTTCTTCTTGGCCAGTTCTTTGATGGTTTTGGCGTGGGCTTTTATGCGTTCGGAGTCCTGCACTTTCCCGGTCGCTTCGTCCACGGAACTGTTCAGGTCCGCGCGCACGAGCACGGTTTTGCCGGCGAAGTCAAAGTAATCCATTGTCAAAAACGCCTTGGCCATCTGAAAACACCTCTTTGCAACCTATTCCCTGCGTTCCGTGCCAATGTGCTCGACCGGCTTGACCATCCTTGCCGGAAGGTGGTTCGTGAGTTCCCTGAAGCGGGCCGCGTCCGGAAACGCGTGTTTCAGGATCGGAAGCACTTTCTCGTGCCCCAGCCGTTGAATCAGTGAGTCAACGCCATTCCTTCCCTCCCTTCCCACAAACGCGGCGACTGCAACGCGCGTGGCTTCCGGCGGCTTCATGTTAGGTTTCGTGTTCACTATTTTCGAAGCCAGGTAATCAGGCACGTTGGGCAGGCGCCCGGCTCCTGCCGGCTTGAACTCCGGTTCCTTTTCCTCTTCAGGTTCCCACTCAAATCTCCGTTCCTCCAATGGTTTCGCTGTCTTTTCCTCCCTTGCCGTCACCTGTTCGTGTTCCCGTAATTCCGCCGCCCTCTTTTCCTTCGCCCATTCCGCCAAGGGTTTGGCGCCCTCTGGCGTGGCAGCGGCCGGTTTTTCGCCCTGTGGTTTTCTGCTCCTGATTTTTTCCGCGACGGCATTCCATGCCTCTAGGTCCTTGGAGGGGCTTTTGATTACTCTCCGCCGCTCCACTTCGAAGTCCAGGACAGCAGTCCTCAGTCTTGAGGCGAGTTCGACGCCGTGTTCCCTGGCCCATTGTTGGAACTCTTTCAGCGGGATTCTCCTCGCGCGCAGGAAGTTCTTTATGCTTGGGCGCACTTCCTGCATTTTCTCGGGCCTCAGCGGCGTCATGTAATCACCAGTATTTTTTTTCCAGTCAGTATTTTTCAATCACGTGGTTCCTGCCCAAAACTTCCCTTGCTTTCGCCTCGTCGTCAACCCGCATGGCGAAAATGCTCCTGTCATTGCCTTTCGACAGCAGGTAAATGTTCTCTATGTTCACGCCCTCGCCGGCGAGCCGCGTCGCCACGCGCCCCAGCTGGCCTGGCTTGTCCTCGATTGAAACTACAAGCACGCTTGTCTCGGCGGCTTCGAAACCGCTTTTGCGCAGCGCGCTTTTCGCGCTCTCCGCGTCCCGCGTGATTATCCTGACTATGCCGTGGTCGCCGAACGACTCGATGGTGATGGATTCGATGTTTATTCCCGAGTTTCCCAGCGCGAGGGCGACGCCGGCAAGCGTTCCCGGCTTGTTTTCGGCCTTGACTGAAAGCTGCTTCAAGATACCAGCCAAACCCGTGCGCCGCGCGCATCGCTTGTCATGCCTTTCCCTCTTTCTTCGCCATGTATACTAGGAGCTCTATCATTTTCACGCTGAAGCCCCATTCGTTGTCGTACCACGCCGCCGTCTTCACGAGAGAGCCTTTCCCGCCCAACACCATAGTCAGGCCAGCGTCCACGATGGACGTGTGGGGGTTGCCGATGATGTCGATGGAAACCACCGGTTCCTCGGTGTATTCCATGACGCCTTTCATGCGGCCGTTGGCGGCTTCCTTGAATGCCGCGTTTATCTCCTCTCTCGTCACTTCGCGGCCGAGTTCGCACACCAGGTCGGTGAGCGAACCGTCGGGAATCGGGACGCGCATCGCCACGCCGTCCATCTTGCCGGCGATTTCGGGAATCACTTCTCCAATCGCCTTCGCTGCGCCCGTCGAAGTCGGGATGATCGACACCGCTGCCGCGCGCGCCCTCCGCAAATCCTTGTGCGGGAGGTCGAGTATTTTCTGGTCGTTCGTGTACGCGTGGATGGTGTTCATGTAGCCGCGCTTCACGCCGAACGAGTCGTTGAGGACCTTTATCATCGGCCCCAGGCAGTTCGTTGTGCACGAGCCCATTGAAATTATGTTGTGCTTGGCCGCGTCATACTTTTCAAGATTCACTCCGGGGACGACCATGACGTCGTGCCCTTTCGCAGGCGCGGAAACCAGGACCTTGCGCGCGCCTGCCGCCACGTGCTTGAGCGCGCCTTCCCGGTCGGTGAACATGCCGGTGGACTCTATCACGTATTCCACGCCCATCGCCTTCCACGGCAGCTTGGCAGGGTCCTTTTCAGCGATTATCCTGATTTCCTTGCCGTCTACGTTTATCGCGCCGTCCGCTGCCGCGACACTCCCTGCCCATTTGCCGTGCACCGAATCGTATTTGAAGAGGTGCGCGAGGGTCTTTGAGTCGGTCAAGTCGTTGACTGCGACTATTTCAAACGCGCGCTGGGCCTCGGGATTCTTGAGGAACGCGCGCAGCGCGTGCCTTCCAATCCTTCCGAACCCGTTGATAGCCAGCTTGATTGCCACTCCCACCACCCGCGGGGATTACCCTTGCGCGGTATAAAAAAGTTCGTTTTTGGGCCCGCGTTTTCCCCCGGCAAAAAAAGCCCGGCCGCCCACTGGCGGAATTAAAAAACCCCGCAGGTTAATGAACCACGGTGGGTTTTCCTTGAAGCGGCACGCTTTCGCGCTTTTCTCAATCGCAGTACTGGTTATGATAATGGCGGTGCCGTTCGTCCGCGCGCAGGACGAGGGCGGGGCGCCGCCCGCAGGAGGCCCGCCGTCCCAGACCGGCCCGAGCCAGGCGGACATTGACGCGGCCAGGGCGCAGGCAGAGGCCCAGGCGGCCCAACAGGAACAGGCGCAGACCGCCCAAGCAGAGGCCGAAGCCGAACAACGTGCCCAGCAGCAGGGTGCTGGCGGCAAGCCCGCAGGCGCAGGCCCTGGCGAAATCGTGATTCCCGACGAGAACATCCCCGACATTCCGGATGACGTGAAGGACAAGGTAAGCGAGAAGGACGTAGTCGGCATTTACTGCAACAAGGCCCGGTGGAAAAGCGGAAAGTTCTTCGACGCGGTGGATGCGGTCGGGCCGGCGCTGTCGAGCGCGGTTGCCGCGTGCGGAATTTCAGTGACCGTGCCGGACGCTTCCGGCGTGAAGGCAGAGGCGCAGGCGAAGATTGACGCAGTGTGCGCCGCCACCACGATTGCCGAGGCGCGGACCGCGGTAAAGGAACTCATTTCGTTCATGAGGCAGAACGCCAGGGGCCCGTATGAAAGTATGGAGAATGAAATCGAGCCCCTGATGACGGCGATGGGTGACGCGATAAGGAAAAAGGCGACGGCCAAGTCCAAGGAAATAGTCGACGCTGAAACAGTGCGCCTAAAAGCCGAACTCGAGGCAGAGGCGACGAGAATGGCCAGCGAGCTCACTGCGAGCGCGGGCCAGGGCGGGGTCGACGCAGCTTCCATCGGAGCCCAAATCCAGTCCCGCATGACCTCGCTAGCCCAGGAAAAAGCCGCCGGAATCAGCACGAAAGTGCAGGCCGAAGTCGAAGCCGCGATTGCGGCGGACACGCAGAAGATAATGGACTGCGGAAAGGGGTTCGAGGCGGTCGGCACCGCGGTGAACAACGCTTTTGCCGCCGGCGAAAGCAAGTGGAGCCAGTACCGCGACGCGGCCAACGCGAAGCAGAAGCAAGTGGTAGGAGCCATCCTTGACGCTAACCTCGCGACCGCGAAGGAGGAGTTGGACAAGGCGCGCGACCAGCTCGCGGCCGCGAAGCAGGCGGGCAAGACCGACAAGGACGCGGACGAAATCTGGGCCGCGCTCCAAGCGCAGAAGCAGGACATACTCAATTCTGTTGACGCCGGCGACGACATGGCCTTCGAGACAAAGGCCGCCGGCATGAAGACCGAGTGGGACTCGCTCAAGAAGGACTTGGAGAGCCAGGCTGCAGACCCGGTGGAAATATGCAAGCAGGCGACCGCGCAAATCAACGCGGGCCGCAGCCAGATGACCCAGGCCCAGTCCACGGTCGCGGACCTCCAGTCCCGCTGTGCGGGCAAGACCGACACGGAGTGCGCTGGCGTGAACGCGCAGGCGGCGAAGTTTTCTGAACTCGGCTCCAAGCTTACTTCAATCCTCCAAAAAATGGATGCAGTAACGGCCATGTGCTCGAGGATAACCGCTTCCAGCCCATACACCGACCTGCTCTCGAGCCTGAACGACCTCAAGGCGGCGGAGGACGACGCGAACGCGCGCATAAAGGAACTCCAGTCCAAGAAGGCCACGGACATAGACGAGGCCATACAATCGCAGGTAATGCCCCTGCTCACAAAGACGATATTGATGGTGGGCGACAAGCTCTACAGGGTATCGGACGACGTGGGGCTCGGATGCCGGGCGCCGGACGGGAGCATAGACACCGAAGGCGCAAGCTGCCAGGCGGCTTACGACTCGGTTCGGCCGCGCTTGGACTTCAAGCAGGCCTGCGAGTCCGCGATGTCAGGCGCGCCAGCCGACTTCCAGGGGATGTGCGCGGACTTTTCGGAAAAGCTGCCGGAGGCCAAAATGAACCAGCGCATATACGACAAGATAAAACTGCTTGATAACGCGTGGAACGAATACGGCACGTATAATGACGTTACCCTGCCTCAAAAAAGAGCCGACAAACAGATAGAAGACGTTAACGCGGTCCTGGCCGAAGTCAAGGCGAAGATAGCGGCAATCACCGCCGCCTACAAGGCGCTCGTGGAAGAGGCGAAGAAGTCAAAGGTGCCAATCACCTCCGGAGTGGTGATAAGCGACATCCGGGTGGACAACAGCACTTGGGTGGCCGTGGACGCGAGGCAGGCCTGCGTGAGGGTCAAGTGGACTACTAACGTGCCTGCGAACAGCATGGTATGCAACGGGCCCAAGGCCAACACGCTCATCGACGAGGCGCACCAGAAGCTCGAGGACTGCGGAGGCAAGGAAGACGCGCTCACGACCAGCCACTCCCACCTGATGTGCATGACCACCGGGATTCTCTATCACTACAGGCTCGGCAGCTGCGCCGACGGCGGCTCGCCCTGCGCGTCAAGCGCCACTTACGACATCCAGGCGGGACAGGCGGCGAAAAAGCCGGTGATGAGCGGCTTCACCGCGGTCCAAGGAACGGCCGGGAGCACCGTTGCGACGAGCGGCACGCAGTGCCCGATGGACACCCGCACGCTCGTGATGATGACGATAAGCTGGAAGACGGACTCGCCCGCCATCTCGTACCTGTGCAGCGGCAAGACCACGGCGTTACTCCAGGAGGCGCTCAAGAACCCGCCGGGCTGCGCCAGGAGCCAGCCGAACCTCACTTCCTTCTCGTACACCACGTGCCTCGAAACGAAGTCGTTCTTCGCGCCGGTCAGCTGCGCAACAGCCGGCGACCTGTCCACTTGCACGATAGGGTCGACGGTCCAGGCACCATGAGGCAATGAAAATGAGCAACACAAGCAAAACCAACAAAACGATTCTCGCGGCAATCGTCCTCGCAGCCTCGTTGCTGTTATTCGGATGCATGGGTTCGGCACCCAAGCCGGTGAACGAGACAATCGCTTCGCTCGCGTTGCCGACGCTCAGCGCAGGAGGCGGGGGCGCAGCGCTGGGTGACTTGAAGGGCGTTGACACCGGCGCAATGAGCTTGACCGACAAGCCCGTGGGCGACATAGAGGCTCCGTCCCTCGAGGGCGTCATTCCCACAGTTTCAGTGAACCCGGCGGAAATCATGCCATCCCTTTCATCCATGATGCCGCAAGCCCCGTCTGCGACGGGGACGCCGGCGGCGACAGGCGCGCCAACTGGCGCGGGCGGAGCGGGCTGCAGCCAGTTCGCGAACATCCCGAGCTGCGCGATGGCGGGAGCGGGCGCGGCAATGTGCAAGCAATGCTATCCAAGCAAGTAGAAAAAAAGAGGTGGGTTTTTTGAACAAGAATTTCGTTTTAGCAGCGGTGCTTTTGGCTTCGCTGTTCGCGTTCGGGTGCGTCTCAAGCGCGCCCCAGCAAAGCGCTTCGCCGACAGGCGGCGCAACCGCGACTCCGACGCCGACCGCGACCTTGGAGGCTGCTACTGCGACGCCTGCGCCCGCCGGCGCGGCAGTCACTGGAAAGGATTATTCGGAACTCCTTGCAATGGGCAAGTCCCTTTCGTGCGACCTCACCGTGACGACTGACGAGGGCAAGCTCACGGGCAAGGCGTATTTCAAGGGCGGCGACGCCAGGATAGAAACCA
Source organism: Microcaldota archaeon (assembly GCA_026396285.1). Lineage (GTDB taxonomy): Archaea > Micrarchaeota > Micrarchaeia > Norongarragalinales > JAPLXB01 > JAPLXB01. The sequence continues at coordinate 26,030 of JAPLXB010000048.1, read as the reverse complement.
TGGGCAAGGTCGCAATGACTGAAGTGTTCAAGGGCGGGAAGGTTTACACGAACGTGCCAGCGGGCATGGACCAGATGCTCGGGGGCCAGACGTGCGACTGGCTCAGGTTCGACCCTGAAAAAATGAAGGAACAGACGCAGACCGTTTCCAGCAAGCCCGTGGAGACTAGCACCCTTGACGACAAGACCAAGGTGGTGTTCGACTGCAGGGAAGCCGTGGTCGGCGACGACAAGTTCGCGGTCCAAAACGACTGCGACATGACTGAGATAATCAACAAGATAATGGGCGGTTTGACAGTGGGGACGCCGACTGCGCCTCTTGAGGGGACGCCTACGAGAACCCCCACGACTGCGCCGAGCGGTTCGCCGACCCCGACCGGGCCCATTGTTGATGCGGCGACTTGCGCGCCGTTCGTTCAGGTGCCGAGCTGCTCGTACGTTCCGGCCAGCGACCAGGCGCTGTGCGGGCAGTGCAAGAGCGCTGGCTTCGGGTGAGATTTCCTTTCCGCGCAAAAGGCAAACGGCGGCGTGAAAAAACGCCGCCGAAAACTTTTTTTCCAATGACTATGCCAGGAATTGACTCCATCCCCCCGGCGTGATTAGCGTAGATTCAGCGCCCAGCCGGCCTTACTTAAAAAATTGGCTTTCCGTGGCGGCCTGCTATTCCACTGATTTTTACCTGCCCGGAACCCCAATTACTTTTGCCGTTATTGTTATCGTTGGCCCGGTTTTAATCGAAATTATTTCGCCGGTTGGCTGGATTACTTTGTTGATTCCTTTGGCTATGCAAAATGCGATGCTGCCGGAACCGCACGCGGTTTCCTCCATTAGCGAATCAACAGCCGCGACGTAAACCACAGGGAAAATTGCGTTTTTCTTGTAGTAAATTGCTCCGAACGCAGGCACGCCATACGCCCTTGAAAGGCGCGCCAGCGAAGCCCTCGAAATTTTCCCCGTGCTTTTTTTGGAGACAAGGAACCCTATTCCCTTGAAAACCACGTAATTGCCCTTCTTTGAGAACTTGAGCGGCATCCGCACCGAAACCATGTTGCCCTTGCAGGAATAGTGAACCAGTCCATCGACTCCGCTAGCGTAGAATTCGCCTCTCAGACGCCTCATGTGGGAAAGACGGGCAGCCATTGCAAGTGAAGCGTTGACGCAGAGTTCCCCGCCCATCATTTCCAGCGCGGGCTTTCCGTTTTTGACGCAAACGAAGCCAACCTGTTCGACCCGTTCGAGTAGCTTCTTCGCGACCGCCCCTCTTTTCGCTGGCGGGCAGCCGGAAACCAGCGCAGTAGGGTTACCGCCGGCAACCAAAAACACTGAATTGTTCATGCTTCCACTTATCCCGCATTCGTCCTTTTCTAGTTTTTCTCAATCGTCTCGTAGCTTATCATCGTGCGCGTCTCGCTGACCGAGCGGTTTTTCCTCAGCCCCTGCACGACCAGGCGGTTGAGCTCGTCCATCGAGGCCACGCGCGCCTTGAACAATATGTCGAATTCGCCGGTAATCATCGCCGTCTCGTAGACGGGCGGCAGCTTGGAAATGGAGTCAAGCAAGTCCTTCTGGTCCACCTGGGACGCGGCCTTCACCAGCACGTACGCGGTAAGCGGTTTCCCGAGTTTCGCGTAGTCAAGCCGCACGCCATAGCCCCGGACGACCCCGGATTCCCTCAGCTTGTTCAGCCTGTTGTGGACCGTAGTCACCGGGATGTTCGTCTTGCGCGACAGCTTCTTCTCGGAAAGCCGGGAATTCTTTTCCAGCTCCTCCAACAGGGACAAGTCCTTGTCGTCAAGCGAAACTGGCGATTCCGGCGATTTTGCCATGGTGGAGTGAATACTCCGAAATATATAAACTTTTGCCTAAAAGTTGAGCAAACGAACGCCTTTTTTTGGAATAAATTTAAATAAAACAGGGCGGGAACTGATTGGCGCCTTGCTGGCTTGGCGCCGGGATTTTCATGCTTGCTGTCTTTGACGTGGAAGGGACCGTTGCCGAAGGCGAGTTCTGGGACCAGTTCACTGAGACAAGGGGAACCGCGGCCGCGGCGATGAACGGGGAAATCGGCTTCAGGCAGGTGATGGAGCAGCGCTTCAACAAAATACGCGGGATGAAGGCCGTGGATTTCATGGAACGCGCGGAAGCGGTGAGGCCGCGGCCGGGCGCGAAAAAGTTTTTTGCAATGCTCCGCGAAAACGGGTTTGAAACCGCGTGCGTCTCCGGCGCATTCGATTTCCTGGTGGAAAGGATCGCCCGCGAAGTCGGGGCAGGGAAATGGGTGGCGAACCGCCCGCGCGTGGAAAAAGGGAGGGTCACCGGCTTCGAGGAGCCGCTGGTTGACGCGCAGGGCAAGCGGGAATTCGTGGAAGGCCTCCAGCAGTCCATGGGTTTCACGAAAGCGGAGACAATAGTGGTTGGCGACGGCGCAAACGACCTGGAGATGATGAAAGCCGCCGGCCTCGGCGTGGCGTTCAACGCGAAACCGGTGGTCGCGCAGGAAGCCGACGTGGCCGTGGACGGCAACAGCCTTGAGGCGCTCGCGGAAACCATCGCCCGGTACCAGGCCGGAATGAGGCAAAGGCACCGCGTGCTGGTCGCGGGAAAACTGGAAAAAAAGGGTTTTGAGGACGCGGGAATCAACGCCGCGTTCTACGATTCGCTTGACCGAAAGGGACTGCTGGAGAAGATAAGGGATTTCCACGTCCTAGTCTACCGCGGGAGCGAAAAAATCGACGCCGAAGTGATGGACGCCGCCAAAAAACTCCGGCTCATAGTGAGGCCGGGAGTGGGATTGGACCACATCGACCTCGCCGCCGCAGAGGCGCGCGGGATACGCGTGGTGAACACGCCGACTGCAAGCACTGAAACCGTGGCCGAACACGCCATCTGCCTGATGCTGTCGCTCTTGCGCAAAATTCCCCAGGCGCACGCCTCGACCAAAGCGGGAAAATGGGAGAAAAACGCTTTCCACGGCACCCAGCTCGCCGGGAAAACAGTGGGCATCGCAGGAGTCGGCAGGATCGGGAGGGCGGTTGCCCGGCGGCTCAAGGCGTTCGGCGTGCGGCTGGTCGGATACGACCCGTACCTCCATCCCGAGGACTTCGCCGACGTGGGAGTGGAGCGGATGCCTTCCTTTGCCGCGCTCCTCGCCCAAGCCGACGTCGTCACGCTGCACGTGCCGTTGACGCAGGAAACAAAAAACATGCTTAACGCGAAAACGATGGCGTCCATGAAAAAAGGCGCTTACCTGGTGAACGTTTCCCGCGGGAAAGTGGTTGAAGAAAAAGCGCTGTGCGACGCGCTTGAGGCCGGCAGGCTCGCGGGCGCGGCCCTCGACGTCTTTCCCACCGAACCGCTGGAAAAATGCGCGCTCCACGGCTTTGACAACGTGATACTCACCCCGCACATCGCGGGCAGCACCGCCGAAGCAGTCAGGAAAATATCCGAGGAAACCGCGGCGCGCATACTGGAATTCGAGGCCGGATTCAAGGCAGGTTCCGAGACAGAGGCCGGCGCGGGGGCGGCTCCATGAACCGAGGAGCCAAGATGCTCATACCAGGTCCAGTGGAACTCAGTGAAAAAACGCGGGCGGAAGCCGGGAGGCAGATGGTTCCCCACCGCGGCGCGGAATTCAAGCAGGTGCTGGCGGGCCTTGGAAAAGGAATCGGGGAAATAATCGGCACGGCCGAAAAGGTTCACGCCATCACCGGTTCCGGCACCGCGGCAGTGGAATTCCTTGCAGCGAACCTGATCCGCCCGGGCGACCGCGTGGCGTGCCTGGCGAACGGGAAGTTCGGGAAGCGGTTTGCGGAAATCGCCTCAATCTATTCCGAAAACACGCTTGTTTTCGCGGCCGAAGGCGGCAACCCGCTTGAATACGAGCCGATTGAAGCGGACGTGGTAACGGTAGTGCACAACGAGACGTCCACGGGCGTGTTGAACGGCTTGAAGAAAGTGCGCGCTGATTTTCCACACGCCCTGCTCATCGTGGACGCGGTTTCCGGGATAGGCAATCCCCTCAGCATGGAGGGAATGGGCATCGACGGCATGGCTATTGCCTCGCAAAAGGCGCTGGCTGCGCCGCCGGGCCTCGCGTTCGCCTCCCTCAGCGGAAGGGCTGCAAGAAAAGCGATGGAAAACCCGGGGAAGCCGCCGTATTACCTGGACTACCGGAGGTACGCGAAGGCTGCGGAAAAAAACGAGACGCCGTTCACTCCCGTGGAGTCCGTCGTTTTTGCCGCTGCGTCGCGCGTGAAGGAAATCCTTGGCGAGGGAATGCCGCGGTTTGTTGAAAGGCACGCTGCAAACGCGGATTTTGTCAGGCAAAGCGTGAAAAAAACCGGGCTCTCGCTGCTTGCAAAAAACGGCGCCATTCCTTCAAATGTCGTGACTGCTGTTGAGACGCCGGCTGCCGAGGAAATCCGGGCAAAAGCAAGGGAGCGCGGCTTCGTTTTCGCTGGCGGGCAGGACGAACTAAAGGGGAAGATATTCCGCGTAGCCCACATGGGCGAAACCACGCGCGAAGAGCTTGCGCAGGCGATGGGCGCGCTTGGGCAATCCGTCGAGGCCGCCGGCCGCGGCAACGCGCCGGAACCGCAAGGCAACGGCGCCGCGGGAATTGCTGCAGCGGAACACTGCCGCAGCGGGGAATAATTTTTCCCCACAACGCTTTTATTGGCCAAAAACTGCAAGAATTGCATGAACAGCAGGGTCGCAGGCATAGGGTACGGTCTTGATTCGTTTTCCATAGCCTGCAGCCCGCTTTGCTCGCTTCTTCTGGGATAGCCACTCGGCTCTTTCCCCTTTCCCTGTGCTGAGTGGTTCCATGACAACTATAGCTGATGCTAGGCAAAATTTCCGTTCCGGCTCTTCGCGCGAGCGCAGCGGCGAGTGGCGCGCGTTTTCCGCATTCGCCGACGCCAAGCTGCTCCGCACCCAGAAGACGGTTCTCGCGCTTGCCGCCGGATTCGAGGGCGAGGGTTTTTCACGCACCTGCAGGGGAATCGCGGAAACCACGGGCCAGGACGCGTCCACGGTGAGGAAGACGCTTGCGTTCTTCAGGAAAGTCGGGTGGATGGAGTGCGGGACGAAGCAGGCGCCGCGCGCGCCGACGCGGTTGACTGAATTCGGGAAACGCATGGCCGCCGCCTTCAAGGACAACGGGAACCGGGGGGATGGGAATGGGGAATGAGATGCGGGCGTGGGTGAACGGCAGGATCGTCGAGCCGGGCGAGGCCCGGATAAGCCTCCTCTCAAGCACGCTGCACTACGGGTTCGGCGCTTTCGAGGGAATACGCTGCTATTCAACAGGCCGTGGCCCGGCAATCTTCAGGCTCCGCGACCACGTCAAGCGCCTGACGGACTCGTGGCACGCGATGGGAATGGAGTGCCCGTATTCGCGGGAGGAAATCGCGGGGGCGGCAAAAAGCGTGGTCAGGGCCAACGGCCTTGACTCCTGTTACATCCGGCCCATAATTTTCCTGACCGGAATCGCGTTCGACCCCCACGCGTGCGAAACCAACGTCGCGGTGGCGTGCTGGAAGTGGGACAATTTCTTCGGCGACAAGCCCGAGGACTCCGGAATACGCGCAGTCGTTTCCTCGATTGCGCGGCCGCACGTGAACTCCACGCTGTCAAAGGCGAAAATCACCGGCGTCTATTACAACTCGTTCCTCGCCAAGGGCCTCGCGAAAAAACAGGGTTTTGACGACGCGATAATGCTCGACCCGAACGGCCTCGTGGGCGAGGGCACCGCGGAAAACGTTTTCATCGCCAGGAACGGCGCAGTCTCCACGCCGAAGAGGAGGGGCATCCTTGAGGGAATAACCCGCGACTCGGTCATGCGCATCGCGAAGGACCTCGGCTACTGCGTGTCAGAAGATGACATCACGAGGGACGAATTGTACATCGCAGACGAGGTCTTCCTCACAGGCACTGCCGCGGAAATCGAGTGCGTTGCCGAAATAGACTGCCGCAGAATCGGGACAGGCAAAATCGGCCCGGTTGCAGCCGCGATCAGGTCAAAGTTCCGGCGGATTACTGCAGGAAAGGAGCCAGGGTACGCTGACTGGCTTGAATACGTGAACGACGAAGCAGAAGCCGGGCCGGCAAGCGGGCGCGAGGGAAGCGGGCACACTGGAGGCGGGCCCGCATGAGGCGCATAAGGGTTTTTGACACGACGCTGCGCGACGGCGAGCAGAGCCCGGGCTGCAGCATGCGCCCCGGGGAAAAAATCGCGGTGGCCAAACAGCTTGAGGCAATGCGCGTGGACGTGATTGAAGCCGGTTTCCCTGCCGCGTCAAAAGGGGATTCCGAGGCGGTGGAGGCAGTCGCACGGGAAACAAGGAGGCCGGTGGTCGCGGGGCTGGCGAGGTGCGCCAAAAAAGACGTCGACGAATGCTGGCGCGCGGTCCGGGACGCAAGGCGCCCCAGGATACACGTCTTTCTTGCCACGTCCCCGATCCACATGAAGTACAAGCTGAAGAAAACGCCGGCAGAAGTCGTCGAAACCGCGGCGGAATTCGTGCGATACGCTGCCGGCTTCTGCAACGACGTGGAATTCAGCCCCGAGGACGCGACGCGGACCGAACCCCGGTTCCTGTACAGGGTGCTGGAAAAAGTCATTGACGCCGGGGCAACCACCGTGAACATACCTGACACCGTGGGCTACGCGGTGCCGGGCGAGTTCGGAAAACTCGTGAAAAACATCGGGGAAAACGTTTCCAACATCGGGAACGCGGCAATCAGCGTCCATTGCCACGACGACTTGGGAATGGCTGTCGCCAACTCTCTTGCAGGGGTGGAAAACGGGGCAACGCAGGTGGAGTGCACGGTGAACGGAATCGGCGAAAGGGCGGGGAACGCGGCGCTAGAGGAAATAGCGATGGCGGTCTGGGTGAGGAAAGCGCATTTCAGGGCCTGCACAGGGATAAGGGTGGGGGAAATCTATGAGTCAAGCAGGCTCGTGAGCGCCTGCACGGGCTTGGCCGTCCAGAGGAACAAGGCAGTGGTGGGCGAAAACGCGTTCGCCCACGAGGCAGGCATCCACCAGCACGGCATCTTGTGCAACCCGCGGACATATGAAGTCATTGCCCCGGAAAAGCTTGGCCGCACGCGGGAGCTGGTCATCGGGAAGCATTCGGGGAGGCACGCGGTGGAAGCGGAATTAAGGAAGGCCGGGTACCGTTTTGACGGGGCTGAATTGGAGGCGGTGGTCGAGGGTGTGAAGGCGGCGGCGGACTGCGGGAAAACAATCACGGCGGAAGGCCTTTTTTCAATCGTGGAAAAAGCCAGGGCCGCAGCCAAGGTATTATAGAGTGCAGGGGGAAGGGAATTTCGCCCTTTCTTTTCCGGTCGGGGGCGGCGTTTCCGGCCAGAACCAGCCCGAAGGGGCTTAACCGCACGGGTTTTATACGCCCATTCCCTATGGTTGATACAACGGAGATGGTCAAATGAAGGGAAAAGTTAAGATGTTCAACACAGAGCGCGGATTCGGGTTTATAACCGGCGAGGACGGCAAGGACGCCTACGTGCACTCGTCGGCCATTGAAGGCGCGACCGCCCTCGCTGTTGGCGACAACGTGGAATACGAAATCGAGGCGGGCGAGCGCGGCCCGCGCGCAAAGAACGTGAAAAAAGTCTGAACTCGTTTTCTAACCATTGCGGACGGCGGGAACGCGGTTGTCCCGGGCGGTGAAAAGCCGCATTTTTCACAACGCCTAGGCGGTGCCCTGTTTGAGCGCCGCAGCGCCCGCCGCACAGTCTCCCCGTGGCAAAAAAGTTTAGTGCAGGGGAAGGGATTTGAACCCTCGAACCCGCTAAGGGACGGGATGTCCCCCGCGCTTTTTTTAGATGCGCGTTTTTTGATGAACCTTTTTCGGTAAAAAGGTTCGTGCCTTGAGTCCCGCGCATTTGACCAGGTTGCAGCCGTTCCCTACACCGGCAATGGCGCAGCCATCGCCCCAGCAGTCACGGTCTCTGCCACCCCTGCGGAAGAATCACGACGCGGGCTGTTTTATTTGTTTCCGCCAACCGCTGCGCGGGCCTAGATTTGTTCCATGCGGTTGAACGCCCACGCGCCCATTGCCATGGTGACGAGGCACGAGAACACCAGTGCAGTGACGCAGGTTGCGAGCGGGATTCCCTGGGTGCCTAAGAGGATGGTCCTCAGGGCTTCTACGCCGTACGTCAATGGGTCGAATGACGTCACCGTCGACAGCCACGCGGGCAGGTTTTTGACCGGGAACAATGCGCCTGAGAAGAAGAAGAGCGGCCACACCACGAAATTGGAGATTAGTTGGAAGCTTTCCATGCTGGACAGGAGGGCGCCGAAGAAGAGGCCGAGGCTCGTCATGCACGTGGAAACCATCGCCATGAAAAATACCCGCAAGCATTAGCGCACCGGTTTTTACTTGGTAGCGCGGTTGCCCGTTCATGGACTTCCCGTCACACATGCTGTGGGCGCTGTTCCTGGCGCGCGTCCTCGGCATCTCCAACTGGACGTTGTTCGCTTTTTTCGCGGTGTTCCCCGACCTCGCCTTCAGCACGCCTCTCCTCGTCGCGTGGGCCGGCAAATCCTTCCGCGGCAGCTTCCGGTCGCGCAGGGAAATCCGCAACCTCGTCGCCGGCAGGTTCGGGTGGATAAAAAAAGTCTACCGCGTGGCCCACAGTTTCGTCACGGCCGCGCTCTTCGGCTTGTTCGGGTGGCTCGTCTACGGCCAAGTAATGCTGCCGGCGCTGGCGGGATGGCTTTTGCACTGCGTTTTCGACCTCTTCGTCCACAAGGGCGGCGTCGTCGAAGCAGAGCCGCTATACCCGCTGCGCTACAGGGTGAATGGCTTCATTCACTGGAGCGACCGCCGTTTCCTCCTCTTAAACTACTGCCTCCTTGCAATCGCTTACGCGTGGCTCCTGTTCTGGCGGTAGGGCAGCGCATTGCGTGAAAACGGCGGGATACGGGGGGCGGCTTTCCGTTCGGGCGGAATGGAAAATGTTAAAATTCCGCTTTCCCCACGCTATTTCATGGAATTTAAGTTCACGGACAAGCACGTGAGGCTGGCGAAGGCGTACAGCCGCAAGGCGCACGAAGGCCAGTACAGGATGTCCGGCCCCCCTTTTATCACCCATCCCAGGGGTGTCGCCAAAATCCTCGCCAGGCACGGGTACGGCGACCGCTCCACGCAGGTCACCGCGTACCTCCACGACGCCTTCGAGCAGGGAAGGAGCGTGTCACTGGAGGAAGTTGGGAAACTCTTCGGTGCCGGCGTCGCCAAAAACGTTTTCCTGCTTTCAAGGACCACGCGCGAAGGCGGAAGAGGCAAGCTCGGCAGAAAGGAATACCTCAGGCGGCTTTCCCTCGCGCCGGCAGCGGTAAAGCGCGTGAAAATAGCCGACGCCATCCACAACTCCAGGGACCTGGAACTGGTGGATGCAAAAAACAGGAAGCGCCTGGTGAGGGACGCGGAAAGCCACTACATTCCCTGGGGAAAGAAGGACGCGCCGTCGATGGCGCGCGAACTCGAAGGCAACATAGAGAGATACAGGCAAATCGCTGCCTCGATGCGCAGACTCAAGGGCAACATAGCGCAATACAAGAGAATCACGGCCCAGATGACGGAGAGGCGGGAGCGGCCACGCCGGTGACCCAGCCCCCTTCACTTGCTTCGGCCCAGGATTCTCGCCATGTGGTCAACGCGCTTCTGCAAAAGCGCAGGAGTCGCGATGTCCTTCCGGTGGAACACCGGCCCCTTGATCATGGACACGGTTTTTTCCGCGATTTTCTCCGCCTCGCCAATGGTGGGGGCGATGCCGACGCACGCGACCGCGCGCGACTTCCCCATCCTGAACACCGTGTTTCCCTCGCCAAGCGCCTCTACCGAGCCGAAATAGTATCTGCCGGGCGCATTCTTGGGAACTTCTATTTGCCGGCCTGCTGCAGGGTTCGTCGGGTAGCCTTCGGGCACCGCGTACTTGCACACCGTGGCCAGTTGCTTGAACCGCGGCTTCGCAGACGACAGGCGGCCGTTTGCGAGCGCGGCACACGTTTCAGCGAAGTCGCTGTCAATGATGGGGAGGACGTTCATCACTTCGGGGTCGCCGAAGCGCGCGTTGTACTCAATGAGTTTGACTCCTTCCCTCGTCTTCATGAATCCGCCGTACATCACGCCCTTGTAATCGAACCCTGTTTCCTTTTTGAGCGCTGCCGCGACTTTTTCCGTGATTTCCATTGCTTTTTCCAAGTCGGCTTTTTCCAGGAACGGCAGCGAATGGTCCGGATACGAATACGAACCCATGCCGCCGGTGTTCGGGCCCTGGTCGCCGTCAAAGGCGCGCTTGTGGTCCTGTGCGATGGGCGTGGGGCACACTGTTTTCCCGTCGGTCAGGAACTGGTAACTGAATTCCTCGCCGGCCAGCTTTTCCTCAATCACAACTGAAGGATGGGTTTTGAGGACTTCGTGGCAGTACGCGATCGCCTCCTCGTGGCTCTCGAGGTGCTCGGCCGACACTTTCACGCCCTTGCCGCCGGTCAAGCTGTCCGGTTTCACCACGTAGCCGTCCCCGAGTTCGCGCAGGTAAGCCGGTATCTCCGTTGCGTTGGAGCGCGTGAACACGAGGTACTCCGGGTTTCCGGGAATCCCGTACTTTGAAACGAGTTCGCGCGTGAACGCCTTGCTTGACTCAAGGCGCGCAAGCGTTTTCAGCGGGCCGACCGAGGGCACGCCGGCTTCGAGGAGCGCGTCCGCGCACCCGGCTGCGACCGCGTCGTCGGGGCTGATGACCGCGATGCCAGGGGACTGCTCTTCCGCGAATTTCTTCAGCGCCTCCAAGTCCGTGACTTTCCCGATTTTCACTGCCTTCGCGAGTTTCATGACGCCCGGGTTTTTCGCCTGCATGAATGCAACCAGTCCGGGTTCGCTTGGGCTGGAGGCGATTGCTTCGGCGATGCAGTGGGCGCGCGCAGTGGTCCCCAATGCGACGAGCAGGATTTTCATGTCATCCTTCACACTCCTCTACCAGGAAGCGGTGGCAATTCAGCTATGGCTTAAAGTCCACCGCTTCAAACGTTGAAGGCCGAGCAAATATAAAAAGAAGCCTCGGCCTTTAGGCCGAGGAGCGTGTCACCCAAGCACCTGCTGGGGGCCCTGATGGACTTCTTTCTGGACTTCCGTCCGCTCCTGCGCCCGCGCAGCAGCCACCTTGCTTGAAAGCGCTTTGGAAATCTCGGTCGGGTATTCGCCGGTGAGGCACGCCATGCACAATCCCGGCAGCCCGATCGCCTTCTTGAGGCCGTCCAGCGTCATGTACGTCAGCCCGTCGAGGCCGAGGAACTCCCGTATCCCTTCCACGCTCCGTCCGTTGGCAATCAACTCGTCCCTGACCGGGAAGTCTATGCCGTAAAAACAAGGTTCCTTCAATGGCGGGCACGTGACGAACATATTCACGGCCTTCGCCTTCTTCTTCACCAGCGCGACTATTTTCCTGCCCGTGGTGCCGCGCACGATGCTGTCGTCCACGAGCGCCACGCGCTTGCCTTCAATCACTGCCGAAACCGGATTCAATTTTACTTGCATGGCCTTGTCTCGCTTCAGCTGCGTAGGCATTATGAACGTGCGCCCGATGTACCTGTTCTTGATGAGTCCCTCGCGGCACGGGACACCCGTCGCTTCGGACATCGCCTGCGCCGCGGTCCGCGACGTGTCAGGAACCGGCACCACCACGTCTGCTCCGCGCCCGTCGCGCTTGTAAAGGGCGGCCAGTTCCTTCCCGAGTTCCAGCCGCGCGTCATAAACGCTCCTCCCGTCAATCGTTGAATCGGGCCGCGCGAAGTAAACCCATTGGAACATGCAGTGAGCGGGCTTTCCCGGCAATATTTCCCTCGAATAAGTTTTCTTGTCAAAACCAGCGACAACCGCCTCCCCGGGCTTGAGGTCGCGAATGAATTCGTAGCCGATTGCGTCAAGCGCGACCGTCTCGGAAGCAAAAGCGTATTCGTCGCCCTCCTTCCCTGCTTTCCTGCCCATGGCAAGCGGCATTATCGCGTGCGGGTCGCGGAACGCCACGATGCCGACGCCGGTGACTGCCGCGACCACGGAATAACTCCCGTTGACCTTTTCCATGACTTCAGCGACGCCCTTGAACACGCCTTCAACCGACCGGTCCGCGGCGAACGCGCGGCCCAGCATGCGCACGATTACTTCCGCGTCGCACGTGGACTCAAGCGGGGCAAACGGCTTGCTGAGTTCCTCGTAGTTCGCGACGTTCCCGTTGTACGCGAGCGCAATCCTGTTCCCCTCGTCCATGAACGGCTGCGCGTCCCTGTTGAGCGAAGCGCCTATTGTGGCGTAGCGCACGTGGCCGATGCCGCAGCTGCCTTCAAGCGACGACAGCGTCTTTTCGTCGAAAACGCTTTCAACGAGGCCCGGTGCCTTGACGAGCGAAACGCGCTTGCCTGAAGTGCACGCGATGCCCGCCGAATCCTGGCCGCGGTGCTGGAGCGCCAGCAGCCCCGTGTAAATCGGGACTGCGGCGGACTCGCCCGATTCCGTTGTCACGCCGATTATTCCACACATCTGGATTCACTTTGGCCCTTTTCACGCCTTGATTTCGCGTTTTTCCGTGATTATTTTCCCGACCACCACGTCGTGTTCCTCTACCGGGACCGACTGAAGCACTTGGAACTCGTACGCGAGCGCGACCGCTGCCGCGCCACGAGTTTTTTTCAAGAACTTGTCATAATAACCTTTTCCGTAGCCAACGCGGTTGCCCTTGCCGTCGAACGCCACGCCTGGCACAACCACCAAGTCAATTTCCCGCGGCTCCACCCTGTTGCCATCCACCGCTTCGCGCCGGGGTTCAAGGACGCCGAACGACCCCGGAACCAGCTCGTCCATGCCGTTGATGCGCACCGGCACGATTTCCCCGCCTTGGACGAAAGGCACTGCCACGGTTTTCTCCCCGAGCGCGCGCCTGATTGCCGGCAGCGTGTCCACTTCGCGGCCGGTGGAGACGTAAAACATCACTGCCTTGGCCCGCTTGTACTCGCTGCATGCGAAAAGCCGTTCCAGGATCGCGGCGCTCTTTACGGCAAGCTCCGGTTCCAAGCGGCCGTCCCTTTCCTCCCTTGCCATGCGCCTGACCGATTCCTTCAACTGAACACCTGCCGGCACTTCAAAACGCACAATTCCCCTGCCAGGAAAACCGCTTGCTTACAAGAGGCCTTTCTGCCTCTTGAACGCGGAGAGCGTGTTGTCCAACAGCATTGCAATGGTCATTGGCCCGACGCCGCCCGGCACAGGCGTGATGGCAGCGGCTTTTTCCCTGACTGCCGCGAAATCCACGTCGCCCACGAGCTTTTCATCCATTTTGCTCGTCCCTACGTCTATCACGACCGCGCCTTTTTTCACCATGTCCGCGCCGACGAGCTTCGGCCTGCCCACTGCCACGACAAGCACGTCCGCGGCGCGCGTGTGCGCAGCCAAGTCCCCGGTCTTCGAGTGGCAGACGGTCACCGTCGCGTTTTCCTTGAGCAGGAGCGCGGCCACCGGCTTTCCCACGATGTTGCTGCGCCCCACCACGACGGCGTTGGCGCCGTCCAAGACCGCCCCGGCCTCTTTCAGGAGCGCCATCACTCCCTTCGGGGTCGCCGGGACGAACAAGGGGTCCGCGAACGCCAGCAGCCGGCCCATGTTGAACGGGTGCAGGCCATCCACGTCTTTTTCCGGCGGAACCGATTCAATCACAACCTGTTCCCTCAACTGCCTGGGCAGCGGCAATTGGACTAAAATGCCGTTGACTTCGGGGTCGCGCGCAAGCGCCTTCACTTCATCCAACAGGCGCTTTTCCGCCACACTCTCATCCAATTGGATTTTCCTCGACTTCATCCCAACCTTTTCGCACGCGATTTCCTTCATGTTCACGTAAATCTTGGACGCCGGGTTCTCGCCCACGAGCACGACCGCCAGGCACGGCACGCTGCCCGTCTTTTTCCGCAGCGCCTCCACTTCCGCGCACAAACCGGCCCGCACTTTTTCAGCCAGCGCCTTCCCGTCAATTACTTTTGCAGCCATTGAAATTACCCAGTCCCATTACCTCGTCCCTGAACCTGCAAAGCCTGCGGCGCCCGCGGCTCCGCCCAGTATCCGCACGCGCCTTCCCTCTATGCGCAACCGGTTTTCCGCAAAAAGCTTAACAGCCTGCGGCAGCAGCTTGTGCTCCTGCTCGAGAATCTTCCCCTCCAGCGATTCAGGGGTCTCGTCCTCGGCGATTTCAACCGCCTTCTGGAGTATGATGGGGCCCGTGTCCTCGCCTTCGTCCACGAAATGCACCGTGCAACCCGTCACTTTCACGCCGTGCTCGAGCGCCCGCGCGTGCGCGTCCGCCAAACCGCCTGCAAAAGCCGGGAGCAGGGAGCGGTGGATATTCATTATCCTGTTGCGGTAAGTTTCAACGAAATACGGGCTCAACATCTTCAGGTATCCGGCGAGCACTACCAGGCCTGCGCCGCGCTTTTCAAATTCCGCCACCACCTCGCGGTCGAATTCCTCGCGTTTTTTCCCCTTCGGGTCCAGAAAAACAGCCGGAACGCCGTGCTTGCGCGCCCTCTCGAGCGCCATCGCGTCCTTCTTGTCGCTCACCACGACCGCGACCTGTGCCCCGAGTTCACCGCGTCCGGCGGTGTCGAGTAGCGCCTGGAGATTCGTTCCCCTCCCCGAAGCAAGAACCGCCACTTTAAGCAAAAGAAAAACCCCCGGAAAACACTGAAAGGACTTCAGTCCGAAAATATAATAACCTAACGCGCGCCTTGTCCTTTCAGGTGATTCCGTTGGCTGAAGCAAATAGAAGCGTGGAAAGCTTGAAAACCGTTTCCAAACTCCTAAAGGAACAAAGGTTGAAGCACGAGCAGATCACGCTGGGCAAAGCCAATAAAGACCTGTTCAAGGAGGCAAAAAAAGGGGAGCTGGCCATCAAACTCGTCTACGGCCTGGAAAAGCACATGGAAAACCAAAACAAATTGATTGCCGCCATCGACGCCGCCGTAAAACAGCATGAAACCGTGGGCAACTTCGCAACAAGGTTTAAAGACGACAAGGTAACCGCATACGTGCATTTCATGACGCCTAAGGGCAAAGCTGAAAACGCTAAACAAATGAGGCGGGAGCCGACGGATTACGAGAAAAAAATGCTTGCCGAGCAGATGAAACGGAAAAAGAAACGCTGACCCGCCACCCGGAAGTGGTTTTTTGAAGGAACTGATTCTCGTCACCGGCGCAACAGGCAGGCTCGGCCGCGCACTCGTGAAAAAACTCCTCGCCGAAGGCCACGGGCTGCGGCTCGTCGCCCGCGACAAGCGCGCCTGCGCCCACGCGTTCGGCGGCCGCTGCGAAACCGTGCAACTGGATTTGGAAAACGCGCGCGCCAGCGAACTCGCTGCCGCCTGCCGCGGGTGCCCCCAAGTCATCCACCTCGCCGCGCTCCTGGAAGGGAGTGAAAAGGAACTAATGCAGGCCAATTGGTGGGCGACGAAAAAACTCGTGACCGCCGCCCGCAAGGCAGGCGTGAAAAGGTTCATTTACTGTTCCACGACGTCGGTCTACGGCAACCCCCGCGGGACGGTGGCGGAAAACTCGCCGAAAAAACCCGTTGCCGCGTACGGGAAATCCAAGCTCCTCGCCGAAGCCGCGGTCATGAGGGGCGGCGTGCCCTGGATAATCCTCAGGCCGGCAGTGATTTACGGGCCCGGGTTCTCGGCGGGATTCAAGGCACTCGCGAAAGCGGCCTCGAAAGGAATCCTCCCGGTCATCGGCTCGGGCAGGAACCGCGTGGCGTTCGTCCACGCCGACGACGTCATCGGCGCGTTCCTGGCGGTCCTCGCGAAACCGGGCGTTAAAAACGAGGACTTCAACATTTCCGGCCACTCCGTAACCCAGGCCAAGTGCATGGAACTGCTGGCAAAGGCGCTTGGCGCGAGGCCGCTGCGCGTGCGCGTCCCGCGGCGTGCCGCTTACGCCCTTGCCAAAACCGCTGAATTCGTTTCGCGCGCCCGCGGAAGGAACACGGCGTGGACGGAGTACGTGCGCGCAGTCGCCGAAGACCGCGCGTTCCCGGCGGCGAAGGCTGGAAAGATGCTTGGATGGAGGCCGCGCATGGTTTTTGAAAAAGAGGCGCCGCAAGCGGTGAGGACGTGGATGAAAAAATAGGCGGCGCAAGCGGCATAACCCTTGACCGAGGGACGTTCCACGCGCTCTCGTCGCGGGCGCGGTCGGAGATGCTCAAAAAACTCGCGGCCAGGCGCATGACCGCCAGCGAACTCGCGGCGGAACTGGGAATGAAGGTGCAGAGCGCCGCGGAACACCTTGAAAAAATGGAGGCCGCCGGCCTCGTGTCGCGGGAAAAGCGCGCCAAATGGGTTTACTACGCGCTGACGCAGAAGGGAAGGGCGGTCGCGGAACCGGGCGAGAAAAGGGTGTGGATGCTGCTCGGGACAATCGTAATCGCGCTCGCTTTCGCAGGCGGCGCGCTCGTCATCTGGCAAACCGCGTTACAGGCCCCCCACCCAAGCGCGTTGGGAATTGAAAAGGGTTTACAGCCAGCGCAATGGAGCGGCTCTGGGCGCGCGCCGTTGCCGGCGCTTGGCGAGGGAGTCGCTGCGGCAGCCGCCCAAGCCACGCCGACGCCATCGGCATCGCCCGGCGAATTCAACGCGTCGAACGAAACGAGCCTGCCGGCTGCAAGCCCCGGCAGCGGCTGAAGCCAGAGTTAAAAAGATTGTTTTCCTCCGCTGTAACAGGGTGCTTTCAGTGGCTGAACCAAGCGGCTTGACCAGGTTTGAAAAGGATTACAAGGTCGTGCTGGAAAAAAAGACGGGCTTTGTTGAAGCCGGCCTCGACGTCGCCATAAGGGGCGAGACAGCCGGCAAAGCCGCGTACCTGGCGCTCGCGGAATCCGCTTCGTTCGCTGACATTTCCTCTTTCTTCAAGTTCCTCGCCGGCGAAGAGGAACTCCATCGCCGCATGCTTGAGGAACTCAGGTCCTCGCTTGAAAAAAAGGGGGGAAAAGGCGCGGAAAGCGCCCGGAGCGCGCCGGGGGCCGTGGAGGAAAAGCGCCTGCTTGAAACCCCGAAATCGTTCTCGAAACTCCTTGGAGAAGCGGATGAATTGAAGAAAAGCGATGGAAATCGAGAAGGAGTTCCGGGAATTCTACGAGGGCATGGCCGCCAAGGTGTGGAACGAGGGCGCCAGGCGCCTCTTCGCTGCCCTCGCGAAATTCGAGCAGAAGCACTATGACCTGCTCTCGGAATTGTTTGAGTCAGTGACTTCCACGCGGGAGTTCACGATGGGCTAGGAAGGGTCATTTCCGCCCGGTGCGCTTGACGATTCCGGCGGTCGCGTCCACGAAAACTTTTTCCCCGTCCTTGATTATTTTCGTCGCGTTCTTCGTCCCGATGATGCACGGTTTGCCCAATTCCCTGCTGACTATGGCCGCGTGGCACAGGATTCCGCCCTCGTCCGTGACTATGGCGCAGGCTTTTTGCATCATTGGAACGAACTCGGGGGTGGTCATCGTCGTCACGAGCACGTCGCCGTCGCGCATTTTCCTGAACTCGTCGGAACCCATGATGACGCGCGCGGTGCCGCTCGCGGTCCCGTAAGAAGCCGGAAATCCCCTGACTTCCCTTGCCCCGGTTGCTTCGGCTTTTCCCCCGGCGGTTTTCCCTGGTTTTGGCGAAGCCGTGCCCGCGGCCTTAGCTTCCTGTTTTTTCAGGTAATCGGCAAGTTCCTTTCCGGATAGGACGAACATTTTTTCGCCGTCGCAAAAGAGTCCCCGCGACTTCCTCCTTTCAAGGATTTTTCCCCTGTCCATCGCGCCCCCGGCGAGGAAGCTTTCTATCTCCTCGAAAGTGCAGTTCACGATGTCCTCGTACCCGATTTTGAGGCGGCGCGCTATTTCAACCAGCAGCGGCTTCGCAATGAAACCTGCCTTGCTGTATAGTTCGGTGCGGTAGGAGCGGAAGTAAACGAATTCCTTCGCCGCCCACACCGTTTCCCTTTCTTTTTTGGAGAACCCGAGTTCCTCGATGACGCGCTGGGCTTCCGCGCGGTTTTTTGCGGGCGCGGAATTCAATTCCCTGAACTTCGCCGCGCAGTCCCCGCCCATGACCGACGCCAGCCGTTTCACCAGGTCGTCCATCGTCCACGCGTCGCCCACGAGCCACCTGCTCCCGAGCCACGCGTACTTTTCCAGGTGTTTTTTCAGCATCCTGATGAAAACGGGGCTTTCGCGCGCGATTTTCTTCAAAGCCGCTTTCGGCTCGCCCGCCAGCATTTTTCCAAGGCCGATTTCCTGCGCGTCCGCTGCAAGGAGGTAGAAGTCGCGGAGTTCGCGGTCGGAGTCGGTAAGTTTCACCGGTGACGTGAGTGCAAGCAGCAGCCCCTCGCCGCCCGCGGCCCTGGCCAGGCGTTTTTTCACCGCGTCTTCCACCCGCGCCCCTGCAGTTAATGGATAGTAGACGGAAGGCCCGAAGTCAAGGTTTTTCTCCACGAACTTGGCGAACGCCGCGCGCAGCGCGGCCATCGGCATTTTTGAAAAATTAACGGATTTCAATTCGTCGGCGTACTTCATGAGCCGGTCGCCGTATTCGTAGCAGACGTCTAGCCTGGAAAGGAGCCAGTCAATTCCGTTTTTTTCGCCCATTTTCCACGCGATGTCGGCAAGGGAATTGAATTCGCGGTCGTCGCAGAACACGCCTTCCTTGGTCAGCTTCCACGTCGTCAAACCGCCGGGAATCCCGAGGATGCGCTCGAAATACTGCCGTTCTTGCCCCCGGTAGAAATAGGAGGTGATGAGCACGGTCTGGTGCTTTCTTTGGACGACTTTCATGAACGCCATTGGAATCCCGGCAGGGCCGCGGGCAAACCAGCCCCAGTCCCTTGTAATAGCCACGGAAGGGGGCTTTTTTATTTTATGCCGCGCAAAGGAAATGCGATGAAGCAGCTCACGCGCGAACTCGCCAGGTACGGGCTCAAGGCAGTTGACTTTGAAAGGGAAAAGCCGTATCTCCACGCGAAGATAATCGTCACCGGCGGCGTGAAACGCTCCAACTCCATCATTGACAGGACGACCGGGACGAAAACCATGTTTTACGAGATAATCGACGAGGAAAAGTTCGAAAACAATTTTGAGAACATAAAGGACATGATTACAAGATACGCCCACAGGAAGAATCAGATAGCAAGTTATCGCCCGGTGCCCGTGAATGCCCCGGCGGTTGGAATAAAAAGAACATTTTTCCTCATTGAACACGCGCTCAAGCGCCGCGAACTGCATTGAAACGGCACAGGCAGGGGATTGAATGGATTCAAAGACGTTTGCGAAAAAACTCTCAAACCTCGTAATACTCGTGCCACCCATTGCCTACGCTTCGCTACTTTACCAGTCGCCGAACTTCCTTGAACTCGTGGTCGCGTCGTTCATTTTCTTCGCTCTCATTCCCTACAAGCTGATGGAGAACTTCCAGAAGATGCCGCGCAACCCGAAGACCAAGCTCCAGGCAGTCGGGGAATTCCTGCTCTCGTTCGCCGCGGGCTTCGCGGCCCTCTGGTACTTCAACGCCCCCAACACAGTCCTCGCGTTCTCCGCTTCCCTCGTGGCAGCCCACGTAATCGCCTACGCGGTGACCCCCTATTGGATGATCAGCACGCACTCGATGATGAGCATGCAGCCCTTGACCGTGCTCGCGCTGCAGGGAAGGGTCGAGGCGTGGCCTGTTCTCGTAATATTTCTCGTGTTCGGGTGGGCGAGGATTACGCTGAAAGCGCACACGCCCATGCAGTACCTCGCCGGCGGAGTCGTCGGCTCGGCGCTGACTGCGATAGCCTTGGCTTCGCTCACGACGTATTGAATTGTTTTTGACTTGGTTGCCTGGCCGGCAGGCGCATCAGCAGGGCGCGTTTCAGCACACGCGTTTCCTGGCCGCGTACATGAATTCCTGCGCGTAGCCCGCGTGTTTCCCGAACTTCGCTTGGGCGAACTCGCGGACAATCCTTTCCGACGGCTTCCTGCCTCCAGCCAGCCTCCTTATCCCCTTGCCGTAGTGCCTGAGCATTATGCGTTTTATCCACACGTCCACTGGAAAAGCCTCCAAGCGGTCCAAGGAGAACAGCAGGATGCAGTCCGCTACCTTTTCCCCGACGCCCTTGTGCCGCAACAGGATTTCCTTCGCCTCCGCATACGGCAGGCGCCGCAGTTCCGCGAAATCCAGTCCGCCGCCTGCCACGGCCTGCGCGAATCCCTTCACGTACGCCGCGCGGTAGCCGAGCCCGCATTTCTTCAACTCGGCGGCCGGGGCTCGCGCCAGCTGCTTCGGCGAAGGGAACGAGAACAATTCCACGCCATCCACTGCCGACCTTTTCCCGTACTTCCTCCGCAGGTTATCCAGCATTTTCCCGATGCGGGGTATGTTCGCGTACGCGGAGCAGATGAACGAGACCGAGCACTCCCACGGGTCCTGCCGCAACAGCCGCAGGCCCTGCGCGTGCCCGGCTGCCTCGCGCATGAAAGCATCGCTCCCGACAGCGGAAACAACCGCAGGCATGTCGTCGTCCAGCCGGAAATACCGCGCAACGTCCTTGGCCGCAGCCCGCCCCTTCCATTCAATGAAACTCCTGTGTTGCCTCACCGCAACCGGCCGCCCGCCGACGAAGCCGTAAAACCATTCGCCTTCCCTTGTCCACCCGAAGGCCTGGCCGCAGCACAGGCTCGTCGCCAAGTCGAATGACCGTGTCTTAATGCGCATGAAAACACTTTTTGAAATTTACGCGCCAGTGGAGTGGTTTGCGGGAAAGGCATAAAAAACTTTGCACAAACGGCGCGCGAATTAAATAACTTTGGGCGCTAATGCAGCCGCTGGTTTTGCATGGATGCCCTCACCCTTGTAGTGATATGGCTCGTGTTTTTGTGGTGGGCGGGCAATAATGGGATAAAAGCCTTCTGAAACAGGGAAGCTAGTTTTCGGGCTTTTCTTCGGCCGCCTATTCCGTTTCCTGCGTTTCCTTTGCTTCCGGCTGCGCGAACTCCGCGGATCCCGTGCTCATTTCGCTGACGACCTTCGTTTCGACGACTTTCGGCTTCTCCGCCTCCTTTCCCACGTCTTTTTCGCTCCACTTGTGGAAGGGCCTGCGGGGGCGCTCGAACTGCCTGCGTTCGGCGCGCTCCTTGTTGCGGATGTTCTGCTTGATTTTCTTCTCGTAAATGCGCAGGTGCTTGCCGCACCCGGGGCAGTAGGCGACTTCGCGGAAAAACGACCGCTTGTACGACTCGGGTTCCGTCACGTCCTTCCTGTCCAACGGGACTGAGAAAACGTTTTTCTCAATGAACACTGCCTTGTCCCTCCTGACTTCGCGGCCGCATTTCTCGCACCGCACCATTCGTTCCCTTCCGCGTCCCATTCTAATTCACCTTGTAAGCCGTCGAAAAACAGGAAAACATTTCGGGCGGCGGGCATAATAAATTATTCCATTCCGTCGTCCACGCACAGTTTGTTTACCCTCCCGTGATTTAAAACCCTTTTCAACACAATCCATGCATGGCAATGGAAAGGAAGGAAATCCTCTTGGTGGACGACAAGCAACTGCACCACATGTACATAACTGGCATAATCAACCGGGTTTTTCCGGACGTGCGCGTGATTTCCGCCTACAGCAAGCGCGAAGCCATGGAAATGGTGGCAGGAAAGCGGGAAAAGGCGCAGAAGCTGTTGAATGAGTTGAAGAAGCGGCTGCCTGGAAAGCCAGTGGCCGAACAGGAAATCATCAGGATGAAAATGGCCAAGCAACGGGCTTTCATTGAGCGGCCTTTCCAAGCGATAGTCTCCGACCTGAACATGGAAAAAAGGAAAAGCGGCATAGACTTGGTCAGGGAACTGCGGCAAAAGGGCGTGAAGGCGCCGTTCTGCCTCGTGTCCGCAACACACGACCTGGAGGCGTTCAGGAACGAGGCGGTGAATGCCGGCGCTGACGCGGTCCACTTCAAGCACGAGCTCATGAGCCCCGACAACTCAAGGCAAATCCTGGAGCGCCTGCTGTCGAAACAAAAGCACTGAACCCAAAGGAAACGGGTTTTTCACCGCCTGCGCGCCTCGGCGTCCGCTTCCTCCACTTTCTTCGCGTAGTCCGCGAGCGCCGCCCTTACTTTCTTCGCCACGGCCGGTTCGCACAAGCCGATGATTTTCGCCGCCAGGAGCGCCGCGTTTTCCGCGCCCAGGACGGTCACGTGCGCCACGCCCTTGGGCATCCTCAGCGAGGACATCACGTCCTCTTGCGACGGGGGGCACGTCACCACCGGAAGCGCCGTAGCGCAGGCAACGACTCCGCTCAACGCGTTTGAAAGCCCGGCAACCGCAATCAGGACTATTTTCTCGCCTTTGGCCGCGCGCTTGTCCGCCGCTTCCACGATTTCAAGGACTTTTTCGGGCGTGCGGTGCGCCGAAGCGACGCGGTACTCCGCCTTCACTCCCAGGGCCTTGAGGGCGTCCCCGATTTTTTCCGCGTGCCCGGAATCCGACTTCGAACCCATCAAAATCAAGCCAGTCCCCATCGGAATCACCTTTTGACCCTCTTCACTGTCCCGGAATCAGCATCCACTTCAATCAGTTCCCCTTCTTTAAGAGTCTGCGTGGCGTTTTTTGTCCCCACGATGCACGGCTTCTTCAACTCCCTGCCGACAATCGCGGCGTGGCACAACAAACCGCCCTCGTCGGTGACAATCGCCGACGCTTTTTCCATCGCCACCATGTACGCGGGCTTGGTCATGGACGCGACGAGAACATCGCCCTGCCTGAGGCGGACGAGGTCTCCCGGGCCGTGGATGATGCGCGCCACGCCCCGCGCCTTGCCTGGCGACGCAGGCGTCCCCTTCAAGACACCGGTTTTTTCCACGAAAACCAGTTTCTTCGCAATGCCTTCCGCTTCCCTTCCAGTGTGGATGGTTATGCGGTCGCCGTGCTGGACAAGCACGCACCCTTTTTTCCTCTCGCGCAACGCGTCTAGGTCAAGTTTTCCCTTCGCCAAAAAGCCCGTGATTTCCCGGGGCGTGAGCAAAAGCGCCTCGTCCAGCGCGAGGCCCGCCCTGCGCGCGATTTCCCCATAAAGCCCTCTTGAAAGAAGGCTCATCCTCGCCCGCACTTCGTTGCGGTATTCCTTGTAAAAAGCCGCCTCGTGCGCGAATTCAAACAACTGTTTCTGGCCGGCAGCCGGTTCAAGTTCGCGCAGCGCCTTGCGGTATTCGGCCGGCCTTTTGCCCTGCTCGTCCCGAAGGCGCGAAAGCTCTTTTTTGGGGTCTCCCGCCGCAAGTATTTCCCGCGCTTTCCCGGCAACCTCGCCGGCGCCGTAGACTTCATCGGCAGTGTCGTACATCGGGAGCCACGCCCACTTCCGCGCGTGGCGCAGCACCGCTTCCTCGAATTTTTCGCCCGAAGCATTCTCCCGGAACGCGGCCGCGAGCTTCAACAACTCCATCCTTTCCCTGACCGGATACGTCGGCCGGGGCGGCGAAAAAATCGCTTCCGAATAATGCCCGACTGGCTTGGTGGCCTTGCCCCGTATTTTCCCCAGTTCCTCAAGGACGGCATCGCCCAGCGGCTCGGCCGCGAAGAACCCGAACCAGAAATGCGCGGTTGCCCTCACGCGCTTGTCCCAGAACGCCGAATACAACCCGGCCAGTTGCGGGCCGCTTGCCTTCTCAAGCCTTTTCCTGTCCAGCTTGCGGCAGAACCGCAGCAAATCGCCTAAAACCGCGTACGCTTTCTTGAAAAAAGTTTTCCTGAAAACCGGGTCGCGCACCTTTTCCATCACCGCGCGCTCCGCGGCGGCCTTTTCGCCCTCAAGGCAGTATCCGCTGTACGTGTTTCCGTCAAAGTGCACGGCCTCGTCCAGGTTGAGGCCCCAGACCCGCGCGCTTTCGCCGGCCGTCGAGAGGCAGAACGACACCGCCATCTGGACGCTGCCCGTGCGCGACCAGATGCGAACCCATTCCTTCAAACGCCCACCCGAAACAGTTTTTTCACTTGAACCCAGTCATGAACGCCCGGTAGTCGCCTAGCGCCTGCGCCAGCGGCGGCGCGTTCCACGAGTTTTTGCCGGTCCAGCCAGCTGCAAACGACTTGTAAATGTTCCCTATTTTGTCCGCGAGCCCTGCCGGCATGCGCGGCGGCTTGGGCCACTCCTTTTTGTTGTCGGTTTTCTTTTTCGCGGCCTCCAACTCGTTGTACCACGGCGTCTTCTTGTAGTAGTCGCGCAGGATTTGCTTGCTGACTTCCATCCGCCCGCTTCCCCCGTATTCAAACCGGTTCTCGTCCAGTGTCCCGAACACGTCCGCGACCAGGAACCCGCCCTTGTCGTCGACGATTACCTCGATTTTGCCGTCCTCGTGGAAAAGCCCGGCCGAAGCCGCCTGCCTGTTCAGATAGCCGTCGACCTTTAACGCGATTTCCTTGATTTCCGCCAGCTGCTTTTCGCTTATCCTCGCCATGTCCATTGCCTCTTCCCACGACAGGTACCGGTCAGTTGGCTCGAGTTTCGTTGCAACGTCTATAATCGGCTTTTCCAACCGCGTCCCTGGCGCGGGCGCCTCGTCAAAGCCAAAGGCTTCCCACGTCGTTTCGCCGGCGGCGATGCGCTTGAACACGCTCGACCCGGCTGGCAGCGCGTTGCGGAAAATGATTTCCAGCGGCACCAGGTAATTCGTTTCCCCTTCCCTGATCTCGTTCTTTTGCGGGTAGAGCACGCGCGCCAACACGATTTTTACCAGGCCGTTTTCGTTCCCGCGGTAATGCGTCTTGACGCCGAGCTTCTCCACTTCCTTGAAATTGTATTCGGAAAGGGCCGCCAGTGAAGCGCCCTTGCCCGGGATTTGGTCGGGCATGACGCCGTAGTCGAAAATGGAGTAGTCGTCCCTGAATTCCATGAGGCCCTCGCCCAACGCTGCGCCGTCGGGCTCGCGCAAAACGTGGATGTCCTTCGCCGACCCGTGCTTCGTCCTCAAAACATTCACGTAACCACCTCTTCCAGCCGGCTTGTCTCGACCGCTTTCCTGAGTTCCATCGCGAGCCTGCGCCCCACGCTCACGCTCTCGCCGAACAAATATTCCGAATACGGCGTGTATTTCGTGCCCGGCGACCCCGGCATCCTCAAGCTCGCGTCAAACACGACGAATTCCTTCTTGGGCGGACCGGGCTTCACCGCGCCCTGGAGCGCAAACGGCCCGACAATGCCCGGAGCATATTCGCGCGCGCAGGCTGCCGCAAACTTTTCCCCGTAGTCAATGAATTGTTCCACCATGGACTCGAGAATCGTGACCGCATAATGCCCTGCTTCCTCGTATTTGGGTTCCATGTACTCCAACGCCTTTGCCTGCTCCGGCGCAGGGAGGCGCAGGAAGCCGTCGATGTTCGTCTGCCGGCGGGCATCGGTTCCCATCAACTCAAGGCGTTTTTCCAGCGGCGAGTAGAAATAATTCGCGTTGACTTGCGCGCCGACCACGAACGACTCCTTGGTCGCCAGGCCTTTTTCAATCATTTCAGCCGCTTTTTTCTTGAAGTCCGCCTCGCTGGCCGCCAAAAAGAACGCCCTTTCGAATTTTCTCTGCGCCTCGCCCGCTTTCACGATGGCGACGCGGTCGATTTCTTTCGCGGACTTGAATTTCTTGGGCGACGGCACGCCCGCCTTTTCAAGCAGGAAGTATTGGTTGCGCGGCGACGTGCGTTCCTCGGCCCTCAACAGCATCCTTGAACCAAGAATCGGCACTTCGAACTTGTTTTCAATCGCGCCGTAGTCAAAATCAAGGTAGACTTGGAAAGAGCGGTGGGGCACGAAAACCGCGTTCGCGGCCCGCAGTTTTTTCTGCGCAGCCGCGCCCAGGACGTCCTTGAAATTCGGGAGGAGAAGCACCTCGTCAACCACTCCGAAGCCGCCGCGCGCCTTGTAGTGCCGGGCATAGGTTTTCTCGCGGCCCTTCTCGCAGACGACGATTGTGCGGAAG
>JAPLXB010000030.1 GCA_026396285.1 Microcaldota archaeon | reverse complement strand
GGCGTTAAGGAGGAGCTGCTGGAACTGTGCCGCATCAGGGGCGTCGGGCGCGTGAGGGCGAGGCGGTTGTGGAACGCGGGAATCAAGACCGCCGAGGAATTCAGGGCCGCACCGAAGGAAAAGAAAAGCGAAATCGCCAAGGGCGGCGCGACGCGGCCGGGCGGCGGGGGCGGAAAAGGCATTTAAACCCGCGCGCTGATTTTGTTTCACGCTAGTGTTGAGGGTGGTTTTTAGTGGGTTCCAGGCCGCGCAAGTGGAAAAAAAAGGGCCACATGCGATGGAAATGGATTAAAAAGAAGCGCAAGAGAATGAAGAGGATGAAGAAGCGCCGCGTCGGCGAACTCTGAGCCGGCCAGTGGGCGCAATTCACCCGAGGGGCAGGACCCTCACTGTGCGGAGTCCTTTTGCGTCCAGCAGCCGCTTTGCTTCAGGCGTTTGGAAACCATTTTAAATGCTTTTTGCCTGAAAGTTACATGGTTGAAGACGAGAGTTCGCACGAGGCTTATTTGAGGGGACGCCTTCTCGGGCTCAACGAACTTGTAATCATCTTGAAGGACGCGATGGAAACCGGCGAAACCGGCGCAATCGTGCGCTCCATCGTCGACCACATTTCCGCTGAAATGGATTCCATAATCGACGACTTGAAGGAAGCCCATGGTTCAAGCCATCCTGTTCTCAGGGCGGCTGAGTCCAAGGTGGCCGCGTTCGTGCGCGAAACCAAGGGCGAAGAGCCCGAAGTGGCGCTCCAGAAGCAGATTGCGACCGCCGACGTGCTGCTCAAGAACCTCATGGCGCTCCAAAAGAAGGCCGTGGAAGGCAAGGAATAACGGGACAGTAAAGCCGGCGGCCGGTTGGCGCCCGCGGTTGCGGGCAGGCATCCGTTTTTTGCAGCAGTTTACAGGTGTTTTGGTTGGTTCTCCCGGGGGATTTTCTCGCCACTTCAGAGGAATTAGCGGGCGGCGAAGGGACTTTTGAGGACGAGGGCACGATTTACGCAGCGGTCGGCGGAAAAGCGGTGGAGGACAAGGCGAAGAAACTCGTTTACGTCGCCTCGCCGAAAATCGTTTCTCCGCTGAGGGAAGGCGACTTGGTGTATGCGCGCGTGAGGAACGTTTATGACCAGATTGCCGCGCTTGAAATGCAGGCCGCTTCGCCGACTGTTTCAATCCCGACAATCAACGCGTTCATCAGGATTTCGGAAGTCAGCCGCGGGTTCGCGGAAAACTTCGGGAAATACATCAAGGTCGGCGACATCTTGAAGGCGCGCGTGATTGAGATAAAGGAACTCGGCATTTACGTGACGATAAAGGACCAGGAGCTGGGCGTCGTCAAGGCGTTTTGCCCGCGGTGCAGGAACGAGATGGAGGGCTTTGGAAGGGTTTTCGCCTGCATGAAGTGCGGCGCGCGCGACGAAAGGAAGGCGGCTGGCGCCGAGGAAGAGATTGAAGAGGGCATGGAGCGCCGCGGCCCGCCGAGGGGTTTCGGCAGGGACGGCGGAAGGGGTGGAGGCCGCGGTTTTGGCGGGCGCGAAGGCGGCAGGGGCGGATCGTACCGCGGCGGCCCGAGGCGTGGCGGCGAGCGCGCCGGTTCTGATTCAGGCAGGCAGCCCATGGGAAGGGAAAGGCAGAGGTGACGGGATGAAGTTCAAGGCAAATGAAAAGGATTTCGTTGAAGTCGAGCTCGGCGAAAACGACCTGGGCTTGGCGAACCTAATTGCGAAAAGGCTTTTGGAAAGCAAGGGCGTCTCGTTTGCCGCCGCGAAAATGGATCACCCGCTGTCTGGAAAGCCGGTGCTCCAGATCAAGGCGAAGGACCCGGAAAAGGAATTGTCCAAGGCAGTCGAATCGGTAAGGAAGGAACTGGAAGTATTCGGGGCAGCGCTTGCCAAGGCAAGGGAACGCGCATGAAACCGGGCGCAAGGATAATCGCCATAGACGATTCGCCGCTCGCCGGGAAGAAAACACTTTGCACCGGAGTCGTCGCCCGCGCGGCTTCGCGCGCCGAAGGGCTGGGGGTAGAGGGGATAGTTTCCTTCCACGCGGAGCGCGACGGCAGTGACTCGGCTGAAAAACTCGTCAAAGCCGTTGCCAAGTCGCGGTTCGCCAAGCAAATCCGGGCAGTCATCGTGCACAGCGTGACGCTCGCCGGACTCAACGTCCTTGACGCGCGGAAGGTGGCGGAGGAGCTGGGTGCGCCAGTCATTTGCGTCACTAAAAAGAGGCCGGGCGAGAGGGACCTGCAGGAGGCGCTTTTGAAAAAAGCCGGCGGCGCGAGGAAAACCCGGCTGGTGGAAGCGGCGGGGCCGGTACACCATGCCGAAGGCGTTTTCTTCCACTGCATCGGCATCCGGGCGCACGACGCCGCGCTCGTGCTAAGGAAACTCGGGGGATACCCGTGGCCGTTAAGGCTAGCGCATTTAATTGGCGCTGCAGTGGTTCTTGGAGAATCAAAAGGCGGGTGAAGGGTTTTGAATGAAGTGGCTTGAGGCGACTGCAGAGGAATTGGCAAAGGCGGCGCACAGCAGGAAAGCGATAGCGCTAGTGCCGCTGGGCAACCTCGAGTCGCATGGTTTTCACTTGCCTGCCGGAACGGATTCACTGATGGTGGCCGCTTTCTGCGAGCGCCTCGCTGCGCGCCTTGAAGACAAGGGCCATACGGCAGTGGTGCTGCCGGCAACGAACCAGGCAATCCGCAGCATGCCGGAATTCAATCTCGACTTACCGCTTGACCTTTACGCCCGCCTGGTGCGCGCCACGGTCCTGAAAGTGATAAGGAATGGCTTCAAGAACGTCGTGCTAGTCGCAGGACACTCGCCAAACACCGGCGTAGCGAAGACTGCCGCAAGGGAAGCGGTGGAGCAGGAGCCTGGCGCGAAAATAGTCTCCTTCGACTGGTACTCACTCGGCAAGGCAGAGGGATTCGCCGACTTCAGGCACGGCGGGGACGCGGAAACGAGCGCGGTCGCCTACTGCTATCCGCACCTCGTGCGCAAGCAGCGGATTTTTGACAATCCCGCATCACTTAAGGAAAAAGGCGGCGATTACTCCGTTGCGCCGAAGAAAAGGACCGGCAGAATGGCCGCGTTGGGCCTGCCGTCCAGGCATTCCGCTGAAAAGGGCCGGAAGTTCATGGAAGGAGCGCTGGAGAAGGCGGTAAAAATAATTGAGAACGAGTTCTAAACTGGCGATTAAATGAAAACTAAACGTGCCGGGGCACTGCGCTTGAAGCTGCCGCGCGTCCCTGGTTGGCTCTCATTCGCTGCCGCGCTGGCTGGGTCGCTTCTGCTCATCGTTGCCGGCAACCCGCTGGGCTGGCCGCTGGCGGTCATCTCAGTCCTTCTTGCCGCCGCGTATTTTTTCGCAAAGGAAATCCATGGAATCGCGCCCGGAAAGGGCGTCAGGAGCGCGTTGTGGGGGCAGGCGGCAATCGCGGCCCTTGCGGCCTCAGTAATCCTTTACATTGTTTCCAAGAACACGGTTTTTTCAATAACCGCGTTCCTGTCGCTCGTCGTCCTGCTTGTTGAGGAAATAATCCCGAAAAAATGGAGCGCCGACGAAATACGGTTGAACGCGGCCGAGTTGGCGTGGGCGATGGCTGCGGCGGTGTTCGCTTGGATTTTCCTCACAGTGGCGTTGGGCACTCCGTCGCCCATCGACGTGGTCACTTCGTGCAGCATGAGGCCGGTGCTTGAACGCGGGGACATGGTGATTCTCTCGGGCGGCGCAGTCAACGCACCTGCGGTGAATTATTCCGGGCAGGGCATCAGCGCGGTTAAACGGCCGTGCCTTGTGGAAAAAGGCGGGAAGGAATCGGGCGCGCTGTGCACCGAATCAATACTCGTCGGGAACGAGACCGTCGGATTCAACAGGAGCAACGACATAATCGTTTACGAGCCCGTTCCGCGCGTCACGGAACTAATCATACACCGCGCGTTCGCCAAGCTCGACGGCGAAAGCGCGGGCTACATAACGCGCGGGGACAACAACAGGAACGCGGACCAGGAGGCGGGGATTGAACTCGTTTCGCCAGACCACGTCCACGGCAAAGTGCTTTTCCGCGTCCCTTACCTCGGATACCTGAAGCTTTTCCTGTTCATGCAGTTCCAGGAGCCCGAGGGATGCGATTACATTATTAAACCTTTCCCGCAATAAACCATGCGCCGATTTTTTTTCAAGTAGTTTCTGGTGGTGGGAATGAAGGCCGTTGTCGAGGACGCGAAGTTCTTCAAGTCATGCATTGACGCGATAGTCAACCTGGTGGACGAGGGCGCTTTCCGCATAAGCTCGACTGGCATGCACTTGCGCACGATGGACCCGTCGCAGATAGCCATGGTTGACTTCCTGCTTCCCGCATCCGCTTTCTCCCACTTGGAAGTGGAGGGCGAGGCGCTGGTCGGCGTCAGCCTTGTTGACTTGAGCAAGGTGCTTGCGAGGACGCGGGGCGGCGAAAAGCTTTCAATCGCAGTTGACGAAAAGGCGTCGCGGCTTTTGCTTGAATTCACCGGCGAATCCAAGAGGAGCTTCAAGCTGCCGCTGCTGGAAGCGGGTGCGGGGCTGCCGAAGGAGCCGAAGATTTCGTTTGACGTCACCGTGGTGCTTTTGGGGGGCGCGCTGAAGGAAATGCTGAAGGACGCGGGCCTCCTTTCATCGCATGTAGTGCTTGAGGCCGACGGGAACGAGTTCGTGGTCGAGGCGCACGGGGACTCCGGCGACCTCCGCATCGAGTCAAAGAAGGGCGGGGCGATAAAGGAATTGAAGGCAGGGGGCCGCAGCAGGGCGATGTTCCCGTACGAGTACCTGGATGACATGACGCGCGCTTGCCCGGACGACGCCGAGGCGGAGATAAGCTTGAAGAACGACGCGCCCGTGAAAATCAGTTACCAGGTCGGCAAGGCGAAGATATCCTATTTCCTGGCGCCCAGGGTTGAAACGGTTTAACTGCTCAGCCCTGTTTCGCGTGCTTCTGCGCCCATTTTTTCAGCAACTCGTCGTAGCTGCCGGATTTTATCCTCGCTTCGGCCTCGCGCCACGGCGCCCCGTCTGAAACGAGTTTTATGAAAAGCAGGCCCGCCCCGGTCTTTCCGGATTCTTTCTCCAAGTCGTGCGCGTAGCTTCCGAGCGTGTTGCCCGGTATTTCGAATCGTTTCTCGAGGTCCAGTTGGTGCCTGATTACAAGCCACGGCACTTTGAAGTTTTTGCTCGCGCGATCCATGTTGGAAGCAGTAGTCTTGCGCGACCTTGGAATTTCCTTCATCTCCCAATAGTACTGGGAAACGGCGTTGGCTGCGAGGTCATTGTTTTTCACCAACCGGGGCCGTAGAATACCGATTTCGTGAACTATCTCGTGCTCAAGCACTCCGGGAGAACCGAGCTCGCCGGGCCGTATCCTGATTCCGAACGGCCACCTCTGCGCAGCAGGGACCGGCCTGCCAAATAGTTTCATCAGCGATGCGCCGAAAGGCGGCCTTATCTCCACGCGGTTAGTGAGCCGGCCTATCACTTTTTCGCGCTTTGCTTCCGGCAGATGATGGCCGAAAAGATCCACCACCGACGCGACCCGCCTCCTTATCCCTGCTTCGGGCTGCATGAGTAAAAATGGGCGCGCCCGGTTTAAAATGCGCTTTGCACCCGGAAATCAGAGCCGCTTCCCGACGGCCTTGGCAATCGACCGCAGGTCAATCATGAGGTCGCTGAATTGCTTTGGCGTGAGCTGCTGCGGACCATCACACAAAGCCTTCTCCGGGTGCGGGTGGACTTCAACAATTATCCCGTCCGCGCCAGCGGCAAGCGATGCCTTGCTCAATGCAGGCACCCATTCCCTTTTCCCGGGTGCAGGCACCCATTCCCTTTTCCCGGGCGCGTGGCTGGGGTCGACAATGATTGGCAGATGCGACAATCCCTTCACGACAGGAATGGCCGAAATGTCGAGCGTGAAGCGCGTTTCCGTCTCAAACGTCCGGATGCCGCGCTCGCAGAGTATGACCTGGTGGTTTCCCTCGGACATTATGTATTCCGCGGCCATCAGGAACTCCTTTATCGAATTGGAGAGCCCTCTCTTGAGTATCACGGGCTTCTCCTGCTTGCCCACTTCCTTTAGCAAGTCGAAGTTCTGCATGTTCCTCGCGCCTATCCTCAGCATGTCGACGTATTCGGAAACGAGCGCGACGTTCCTCGTGTCCATGACTTCGGTTTCCACTGGCATTTTGAGCTCGTCCGCCGCCTTGCGCAACAGCTTAAGCCCTTCCTCACCCATTCCCTGGAAGTCGTACGGCGACGTCCTTGGCTTGTAAGCCGAACCCCTTAGCACCTTGGCGCCGGATTCCTTTACTGCGCGCGCTGCCTCCATCAGCTGGCCCTCGCTTTCCACGGTGCACGGGCCGGCGATGACTGTGAATTCGCCTCCGCCGATTGTCACGCCGTCCACGCGTATGACCGTGTCCTTGGGATGTGCCTCCCTTGAAGCCAGCTTGTACGGCTTCAGCACGGGCACCACGTTTTCAACTCCCGGAAGTGCCTGTATAGCGTCCGATGAAACCACGCGGTCGTCGCCAATCATCCCGATTATCGTCCTTTCAATGCCTTTTGAAACGAATGTCCTGAGGCCGAGCGCCGCTATCTTTTCCTTCACGTGTTCAACCTGTTGTTTTGTCGCGCCCTCTTTCATCACGATTATCACTTCAAATCACCCTGGAAAAACAAGGCCCGCCGCAGAGCCTGTTCAATAGCCGTAAAAAAAGCAGTTGAATTCTTTTCCAACCGAAACTTGTTCAATCGCCATGGGAACCAATCCTGCCGGTTACTTTGTGGGCACAAGTTGTTTAAAAAACCTCGTCCTGCCGCCCTAGGAACGGCCTTTTCCGGCCAGCATTATCTGCGCCAGCAGCGCCTCCAGCTGGATGCGCTCGTTCGCGCCCTCGGTCATCCTGAAGTCGTATTCGCCCACGCGGTCCACGAGAACTACTTTTTCCGCGTCCGGGATGTCCAGCGCCACTATTTCGCGGTAAACCTGTGAAATCACGTCCTCGCCGCTGAGGCCGTAGCGTATCATGACCTCGTCCAGCATCCTGCGCGCCTCGGAAAACTTGCCCTCGAGCGCCAGCCGAACCAGTTTCCCCACTTCCTCGGGACGCGCCCGCGACGCGACGCTGAACACCTGTTCATCGGTCACCCGTTCGCCTGCCGCACTCGCTCCCTGGAGGCAGTTGATGGCCTTGCGCCCGTCCCCGCCTGAAACGTAAACCACGGCCTTCCTAGCGGCCTCGTCCAGTTTCAGTCCCTCGCTCTTCGCCACGTGGTCGATTATCTTCTCAATATCCTCGTCCGACAGCGGGGAGAAACGGAACACCGCGCACCTGCTCTGCACCGGCTCGATGATGCGCGACGAATAGTTGGCGCTTAGGATGAAGCGGCACGCTTTGGAGAACTTTTCCATCGTCCTCCGGAGGGCCTGCTGCGCGTCGGGCGTCAGCGCGTCGGCCTCGTCCAAAAAGATTATCTTGAACGGCACGCTGGAAAACGGCATGGTGCGCGCAAAGTCCTTTATTTTCCCGCGCACGACTTCAATCCCCCTCTCGTCGCTCGCGTTGGTTTCCTGGAAGCACTGTTCCATCGCGTCGCCGTACAACTCGTTGGCGAGCGCGAGGGCGCAAGCGGTTTTCCCTATCCCGGCCCTGCCTGAAAAAAGCAGGTGGGGCATGTTCCTTGACTCGGCGTAGGCCTTGAGCCGGTCGGTGATTGCCTTGTGGCCGACGACTGCCCCGAGTTTCCTTGGCCGGTATTTCTCTACCCATGGCTCGAAATCAGAATCCGGTTTCTTGCCGCCTGTTTTCGGGTCTTCAGACATGAAAGCACCTTGGGTTGGCGGGCCAGCGGCACTCACGCCCGCTTGAACGCCATCCGCTTGTCCATCTTGGTCCAGCAATCCTTGCAGATCAGGCGGCGCTCGTGCGTTGAAAGCAGTTTTCCCGACTTCTGGCACGCGCGGCACACCCTGCGGCCGCAGGGGTGGCATGGCTCAAGGAAATGAGTCTCCTTCCCACACCGCTCACAGTTCAACAAAACCACCAAAAACAGTTCAAGGATAGTATTTTATGAGGCTGGTTTTAAAAAACGACTGCATGCGCGGCCCGGGCGGCGCCGGAGGCGCTGCCGGACGTTGCCTGCTTCGCCAGGCGTTTTTGGTGGGTTTTTGGCAAAGTTTTTCCTAAAGACATTCGGCTGCGCCTACAACCAGGCGGACTCGGAGGCGATGGCCGCGGCGCTTTCAGGCGCAGGCCACTTGCCGGCAGCGGGCGCTGCTGACGCCGATGCGGTCATAGTGAACACGTGTTCGGTGAAGACGCCGACCGAAAACAAGGCCATTGACTTCATCAAGCGAGTGGAAAAACCGGTCCTGGTGACCGGCTGCCTGGCCCAGGCGACGCCGGCAACGGTCGAGCGAAAGGCCCCGCGCGCATCCATTTTGGGGATTTTTGCCCAGCCAAGGGTCGCGCAAGCGTTCATGGAAACAGCCAACGGGCATAAAATCAAGTGGATGGAAAAGGAAACGGCGCCGCGGTTGTCCGCAACAGTGGACGGCGCTGTCGCGCGCGTGAGGATTTCCAGCGGATGCGTTTCCGCGTGCTCGTTCTGCCAGACGCGGCTCGCGCGCGGGCGGCTCCAAAGCCATCCGGTCACCGAAATCAGGAGGACTGTTGAAGAGGCGGTGGCCGCCGGCGCAAAAGAAATCCGCCTCACCGCCCAGGACACCGGGTGCTACGGAATGGACTCCGGCTCGTCGCTGCCGGAACTCGTTGAAGCGGTTTCTTCGGTGCCGGGCGATTTCATGGCAAGGGTCGGGATGATGAACCCGGGCCGCGCAATTGAATTGGATGGCCTGGTTTCCGCGCTCGGACGCCGGAAAGTGTTCAAGTTCATCCACGCGCCGGTCCAGAGCGGGAGCGACGCGGTGCTGGCGGACATGAAGCGCGACCATTCGGCCGCAGACTTCGAGGAACTCGTTTCGCGCCTGAGGAAAAGGTTTCCGGACGCCGGGGTCGAGACCGACGTCATCGTCGGATACCCGACTGAAACCGAAGGGGATTTCGCGGAAACGATGGAGTTGTTGAAGCGCGTGAGGCCCGACATGGTGAATGTTTCAAAATTCTACCCACGGCCCGGCACCGAGGCCGCCGGACTCAAGCCCCTGCCCAGCGAGGTCGTCAAGGAGCGCAGCGCCGCGTGCTCGCGCCTGTGCAGGGCCATCGCGCTTGAAAGGCATTGCGCGCTCGTTGGAAAACGGGTCCGGGCGCTTGTCGTTGAAAAAGCCTCACAACGCGGCGGCGTGGCTGGAGCCCTTGTGGTTGCGCGCACCATGCAATATTATAAAGTCCTCGCGCGTGCCGAACCAGGGGAATGGATTGACGTGAAAATAACATCAGCCGGCGTGTGCGACCTGAGGGGGGAACGGATTTGACTGGCAACTCGGATTTCTGGGCCTACAAGCACGCGCCTGAAAAGGTTTCTGACGTCGCGGGCAACCAGGAGGCGCGCGAGGCTGTGCGCAAATGGGCTTTTGACATCCAGGGGGGGAAGGCGAGAAAACCCCTTTTCATTCACGGCCCGCCGGGCAGCGGCAAAACCGCGCTGGTGCGCGCGCTGGCGAATGAAATGGGGTGGGGCCTCGTCGAATCAGGCGGAAGCGAAATCAGGACAGCGGAAAACATCGAGCGCTTGGCCGGCTTCTCCTCCGCCGGGCTGTTCGGCAAGAGGCTGCTCGTGTTCGACGAGATTGACTCTGCTTTTGACCGGGGGGAAGTGGCTGCGCTGGCGAAGATACTCGCCGAAGCCGGCGGCCCGGTGGTGGTTGTCGCCAACGACGCAAACCTCCAGAAACTGACGCCAATCAAGGCGCTGTGTGAACAAGTCGGATTTAAGCGCATCAACGCCGGCACCGTCCGCGAGGTCGTCGGCAAAATAGCCAAGTCAGAGGGCGTTGAATGCGCGTTTGTTGACAAAATCGTTGAAAACGCCGACGGCGACCTCAGGGCCGCGATAAACGACTTGCAGGCCACGTGCGCCGGCGGCGCCCCGTCGTTCTCCGTCGCTGACAGGGGAAGAAAAACGGACGTGTTCGCCGCGTTGAAGACCGTGTTCAAGACCATGAGCTTCAGCGATGCGGTGGCTGCCGGCGACTCCCTGGACATTGAACTCGATACGCTCATCCTGTGGATTGCCGAAAACATTCCCGCCGAATACGAGGACGCGGCCGAGATAGCCGAGGCGATGGACCGCGTGTCAAGGGCGGACGTGTTCAAGGGAAGGGTTTACCGCAGGCAGGCTTTTTCGCTGCTCAAGTACGCGCGCGCCCTCGGCCTCGCAGGCGTCGCGCTCAGCAAGAAGAAAACCTACCACAAGTTCACGCCCTACCATTACCCTAGCGCCCTGCGCCTCCTGGGCTCCACTAAAAAATCAAGGGCCCTGTTCAAGGGCATCTCGTTGAAAATGGGTAAAGCGACCCACGTCGGCTCAAAAGAGGCTGCGAAAAGCATTCCGTTCATAGGGCGACTCCGCGGCGCTGCGGCGTACTTCGGCCTCACCGAGGACGAGGCTGCAGCGCTTGAGGAAATCGCGGGCGCAAGGCAGGCGTGAACCGCCGCTGGCGGGCTACTTCTTTTGCGTGAACTTGTAGACAACCAATACTACGATTGCGAGGAGGATGATGAACGGGACCAGCGAAATCACGTCCTTGTATAGGCTTATGAAGAACTCGTTGACCTCGGAACTGAGGGACCGCTCGCGCTGGAAAAGGAGTTTCCAGGTCCCGACTATCGCGCCGTGGGAAGCCGCCCACGAGATGACGCGGCCGTCTCGCGAGGAAACTTCCGGCGAGTAGACCGGCGACTGCGCGTCAATGGGAAGCTCGAATGTCAGGACCGTCCCGGCCGGAATAATTGTTTCGCCGGCTTTCGAGGACTCGAAGCCCAGCACGTTTTTTTTCAGCTCATACACCGTTGTCCTGCTGCCGCTCTGGTTTGTGAGGAAAACAGGGGATGTCAGCGCGTATTCAAGGGTAATGACCCCCATGTTGGCGCTTATCCTGCCGCCGGTTATCTTCAGGAACGTGGCCGGGCCGTTCATGTGGTATTTGACGTTCTTGCTGAACCGCGTCCAGTCCGCTATGCTCACGCCGACCAATGCGTTGTAGTCAAAGGCCTCCAACTCGTTCTGGTTGTTGATGAAAATGGTCGCCTTTTCAGCCACGTGGGCCGTCCCGTCGTCATTCACGCTCACGGTGACCTCCAGGGACGAGTCGCTGTATCCGACAGCGACCTGCGCCAGGATGACGAGCAAAAACAGCAATGAAATTTTTCTAACTGCCACGAATGATATTTAATCCCGGTTTTTATAAACCACCAGGGGCTGGAATTGAAGGGCTTGGTTTCGTTCGCGGTCGTCCTCGTTTTCGCGGCCCTCTTGGCGCACGTCACGCAAACGAGGCTCGGCGCCGAAAAGGAAACCTATTCCGCGAAATCCGTCGCAATAGCATTGGAAAAAAGGTACTACGCAGACATCGACGTGAAAAACGCGTTCCGCCAAGTGCTTGCCAGCGCCACCGGCGCCGGCTGTGAGGAAAAAACCGCTGACGCGGCCCGCAAACTCGCCATGCTCGAGGCCTTTGCGGAAAAAGCCTACGGCGACAAGGGCGTGCAAATTGACTTGTGGCTGGGCGAAGCCGGCAAAACCGCGGTCGCGGAATTGAAGAAAAAAATGCTTGGAGAGAGCGCGGCGCTCAAGCCGCCCGGCGCCCTTGACTTTGGCGTAAACGTCTTGGACTGGCCCGGCGTCCGGCAAGGTTTTCGTGTCAAGAAACACCGCGCTGGTGCCCGAGCAGTTTTTCCTGAACCCGGTTTTCGGGATAAGCGTTTATTTCCAGGACGTGGCAGCGGTCGCGCTCATCGGAGAGGGTTTCCATGCATGACACACTCCTCGGCCTAAAGGCCGAGGCTTCTCCGTTTATTTGCTCGGCCTTCAACGTTGAAGCCGCTGCCATTCCTCCGCTGCCTGAAGGCAGCGGCTTCCTGGCCGAGGAGTGTGAGAAGGCTGGGCGACAGCTTCGCGGTCGCCGGGACAGGCCCGCATCGCCCGCTGGCCAAAACCGCCGCGCGCAGTTTTCCCTTGAACTCCTGCTGGTCATGGCCGCTTATTTCGCGCTGCTCGCGACGTTCATCGCTGCGGAAAACAAGGCCGGCCGGGAACTGGCTGCCGCTGAAAAGGCTTTTTCAAACCGGACGCAGGC
>JAPLXB010000045.1 GCA_026396285.1 Microcaldota archaeon | reverse complement strand
CCTTCGCCCAAGCCAGCCTGGGCTTTATCCCTTCTAATTCCTTACGCTTGAAAACAAAAATCTCTTCCGGTTCGCTCTGTTCTTTTCCAAAAGTCAGAAAAAAGCAAAATTTGAATTTTTTATCTCTAATCTGACTTCCATCTCTGAATGAGGCAGATGCAAAATCCCCATTGTAGTGACCAGATTTTACTTCAATCCATTCGCTACTATCTCGTAAATAAATATCTGCGGGTATGTCTTTTTTTCTTTCTTTCCATTTATATCTGTCCTCCGGAGAACTGGGCAAATCTACGGAATGTCTTTTAGCTAGTTTATTTGCAACATAATATTCGGCATATTT
The DNA here is from genome assembly GCA_026396285.1 of Microcaldota archaeon. GTDB lineage: Archaea > Micrarchaeota > Micrarchaeia > Norongarragalinales > JAPLXB01 > JAPLXB01. The sequence continues at coordinate 64,534 of JAPLXB010000045.1, read as the reverse complement.
TCCTATTCCGCTTTGCCAGTCCAGAAAAAGGCCACGAGAATTTAGTGTTTTTATCGCTTTCTTCAAGGAGCCAGTTACTTGTAAGATTTTTTGTTTTTCCATAAAATTACCTACAGCCGCACGACGTAAGACGCCCGGTACACGCGCTTCCCCTGCCGTTCCGTAATCAATTTGTAAGTGACGGACAGCGGAAAGCCGAGGGCGGACAGCGCCTCTTTTGCGGCCGCGTTGGAGCCTGAATGGATGTCAACCCCTTCTTTTTTCTGGTGCAGGCCGGAGACGAAACTCATGCGTTCGATTAGGCGGATTATTTTCTTCTCAACCCGTTCAATGCGGTCGGTGTCGCCGCGCAGCTGGATTATCGCCTCGTGGTAGCCTGAAGCGATGCGCGAGCACTTGAGGCACACCGTTGGGACGAACTTTATTTCAACCGCGTCCTTTTTCCCCACTGCCGTCCCGTGCACGTCAAACACCAGGTCCAGTTCGGCGGCTGTTTTGGCCCCTTCCCCTGCGCCGGCAATTGAGACCGCCGCGCTTTTGAGCGGGTAGTTTGGCTTGATTTTTTGCTTCACCCAGCCCGCGACTCTTCCCACGCCCTTCCACTCGCTTCCGAGGCGCACCTTCCCGCACAACTGGCACTTCCTGACTTCCAGCCCCGGAATCGAGTAAAGCCGGTTGACTGCCGCGAAACACGCCGCGCACAAGGCGCCGGCGAAAGGCCCTTCGGCGGAGCCGCACCTGGCGCACGCTTTCGCGTGGCGCGTCTCCCCTGCCCCGTGTTTTTTCTTCCCCCCGTTTTCCATAGAAGACAAGATGCGCTGGGGTTTAAATTCCTCTTTCCTATTAAATTGTGGTTTTCCGGCGGGTTTCAAATGGACATGATTGAGCAGAAGGCAGTGAGCGTCACCGGATTAATTTTCACCCTGCCGTCGTACAGGAAGACTACGGCATACCTGCTCGCGGTTTCTTTCGCGGCCGGGTTCCTGCTGACCGCGCTGCTTTCCATCAACGGCTCGTTTTCCCTCACCGACGCGCTGGTTTACGGCGGAGCCGAAGGCGTACTCGTCCTGGCTTTGCCCGCGCTCGTCGCCGCGGCGCTCGCGACCACCATGGCTTCGCGCAAGGAGTTCAGGAAGGGGTTCAGGCACTTCATTTTCATCGCGTTCGCCAGCGCGGTGCTCGCGGCGGCAGTTTATATTGCGGGCGTCCTCGTGACGAAGTTCTGGAACGTTGAATTGTACGTGCCGGTCCTGCTCGCGAATTCCCTTGTTTTCATCCTGTGGTTCACTTCGTCGTATGTGGCCTTGAATTACGGCAGGAAGGCGGTGGTGCTTTCGCTTCTGCAGCCGGTCGCGAACCTTTCCTTCACGGTCTTGTGGCGGGCGTCGGACGCGATGGGCGCTCCTTCGCCGATCGTGGCTGCCGGCAGCTTCATCGTGTCAACGGCCATCCTGCTGGTGGCGCTGTGGTCGTTGTTTTACATGATTAACGCGCCCGCGCGCAGGAACTTCGGAATATCCGGCGTCCAGGCGGCGGCCCTGTTCTTCGCGCAGTGGATAAAGGGAAGCAAGGGCTTGGAGGAAGTGCTTTCGGAAATGGGCGAGAAGGCGACGACGCTGCTCGGAGTCGTCGTGTTCAGGAAAAGGCGCACGCAGGCCGCCGCAGTCGCCAGGGGAGAGCTGGGCGGGGGGTACAAGGCGTTTTTCGTGGTGCCCCACGTGCACTTCGGGCCTTTCGGCAACCTGGGCGGCAGCGAATTCCCTGCGGCGATCTCAAGGTGGGTGGCAGGCAAGTTCGGGGCGCCCGCGTTCGTGTTCCATTCCCTCACCGACCACGACTTCAATCCCGTGTATTCTTCCAGCGTCCACGGCGTGGAAAAGGCGCTCGGGGAAATGGTTGCGCGGCAGAAGAAGTTTTCCGGCGAGGCGAGCTTCGTTTTCAGCGAAAGGGACTCGGGCCGCGTTTTCGGATTCTCTTTCGGGGGAAAGGGCTTTCTCGCGGTTTCCCGCGCGCCCCACTCCACCGAGGACATCGAGTTCCCGCTCGGCGTGGCCTTGCGCAATCGGGCGCTGAAAAAGTTTTCCGAGGCGGTGTTAGTGGACTGCCACAACTCCAAGACCAGCGGCCACAAGATAGAGTCCGGAGGAGGGGACTACTTCGCGTTCGAGGAAGCGATTGACTCGCTCGATCCCGGCGAGGACGGCGGGCAATTGCGCATGGGCACCGCAGTGGACGACTTGAAGGGCTTTTCAACGACCGAGGGAATCGCCGGTGCAGGACTCCGAGTCGCGGTATTCGGCGTGGGCGCGAGGAAATACTGCCTAGTGCTCATTGACGCCAACAACGCCTTGCCCGCGTTCAGGGCAGAAGTGCTTTCGCGCCTCAGGAAATTCGGGTTCGACTACTGCGACATCATGACGACCGACTCGCACGCGGTGAACGCCGTGAACGGGACGCACAACCCGCTGGGCATGAGGACTAGCAGGAAGGCGCTCGCGGAGAGGATAGATGCGGCGGTGGCACAGGCCTTGAACGACTTGGAGCCGGTGGAGGCCGGGATGGCTGTTGAAAAAATCGAGTTGGAAATCCTGGGCTCAAAGCGCTCCTCGGAACTCATTTCCACGGTGAATTCCATCGTGGCAGTCACAAAAATCACTGCACCCGCGGTCTTCGTGCTTTCGGTGGTCGCGGCATTCGTTTCCCTCCTGCTCCTCAGGTGAATCCAATCAAAAAGGCGTTGGGCATGAAAATAGGTTTTTTCACCGACACGTACCTCCCGAACGTTGACGGCGTAGTCAACTCAATCATCTCGTTCCGGGGCGAGCTCCAGAAGCGCGGCCACAAGGTGTCAATCTACTCGTCGGGGGACGGCGCGGCGGCGAAGAGAAACACGGACCCGCTGGTCCACTACTACGACTCCTTCTCGTTCCCGTTGTACCCGCAGTACAAGGTCGCGTACTTCCCGTTCGCGGCGAAGAGCGACGCCGCCGGCGACGGCCTCGACGTCGTCCACTGCCACGCGATGGCGTCAATGGGGTTGGCGGCGATTCAGGCATCCAAGGACCTCGGCCTGCCGCTTGTCGGCACTTTCCACACCCTGCTTCCCCAGGCTGCCGCCGCGTATGCGCGGAGCGCGTGGACAAAGAGGCTGGCGTGGAGGGTGACGTGGCGGGCCATCAAGCTGTTCTACCGGCCTTTCCAGACGGTCACCGCGCCCACGCAGGTCATCCGGGCGCTGTTGCAGGAGCACGGGGTACGCAACGCGGTCGTGGTCCCGAACGGCGTTGACACGCGGAAGTTCCGGCCCGGAATCGGCGGGGCAGCAGGCGTCCGCAGGAAACTCGGCGTAAAGCCCGGGGAGAAAATGGTCCTCGTTGCCGGCCGCCTGAGTTTCGAAAAGAACGTGGACGTGCTGCTGGAGGCGGCCCGCCTGATGAGGGAGGGCGGGAAAGGCGGCTTCAAGTTAGTCATCACCGGCGACGGCCCTGCGCGCGCCCTGTACGAGAAGGCGGCCCGCGAGAAAAAAGTCGCGGACATCGTCACGTTCACCGGATTCGTCCCCGGCAGGGACCTTCCAAAGTATTATTCCGCCTGCGACCTCCTCGCTACCGCCTCCACTTTCGAGACCCAGGGGCTGTCGGTGCTTGAAGCGATGGCGTGCGGCAAGCCCGCTGTCGCGGCGAACGCGATGGCGCTGCCGGAAACGGTGATGGACGACCACAACGGCTTCCTGTTCAAGCCGTTCGACGCCGCGGAGTGCGCGGAGAAAATCACGGAAACGCTTTGCATGCCGAAGAAGCGCTTTTCAAAATTATGCTCCAACGCGAGGAAGACCGCGGAAGAGTACAGCATCTCCCGGTCCACCGACCGCCTCCTCAAAGTCTACGAGCACGCGCTCGGGGAATAAGCCGGTAGAGGGACACTGCTTTTCGCCCCTGCCCAATGAATAAAAACTGTTTCCCGCCTATTGATTCATGCCAGTGGAAAAAATGGAGAAGTCGGCGGCGACCGCGGTGCGCCTCCTGCGCGTTGGGCGCGGTGCGGTCAAGGAAATGCTTTTGCCTAAAAACGTCGTGTTCGTCGTCCACAAGCCCGGCCACCAAAAGTACAGGAAGGCGGTGGAACAGGTGTATGAGTACTATGGCATAACGCCCCTCGGCTTTTCCAGGAAGCGGTTCGGGAAGCGGAGCGTTGTGGAAACGTACAAGCACGTCCTCGATAGGCTCGCAAAGGAGAGGCCGGGGGACGTGAAAAGAATCCTGGACGCGTACTCTGCAAAGGGCTTGTGCCACCGCAACATCGCCGTGGAATTGCTCCACCTGCCGAAAAAGGCGATAAACGCGGTGAAGGCCGGGAACGCGTGGGAAGCGATGAAAAAAATCGCGGGAAAAACCGACCCGGACGAGGCGATGAGGATTTTTGACGAAAAAGGGGCCATCACGCTCAGGGGGGCGACGCAGCACTACGTAAAGAGCGGGGAACTGAAGGGGCTTCCGCCGCTGGACAGGACAAGGAACCTGGTGCACGTGCCAGACCCGCAGGCAGTGGTCTTGGAAAAGGGGCGCGTCACCGGCAGGCTCACCGACTTGGATATTTTCCTGAACTCGTTTGACGTCGGCCGCGCGCTCAAAAACTATTGGCGCTTGAAGAGAAAAGGCGGCTTGGAGTGAGCGGCGGAGTCACTCGCGGTGCTTGACCGCCTTAATCAGGCCGAATACGGCGGCCATGTTCTTGAATGAAATTCCTTCGTGCCTCGACACAAGCTGGACGTTTTCGGGCCTGAAGCCCGCCTTTGTCAACAGGTGCTTTACGTAGTCGGCGTCGAAACTGAATTTATCCAAGCCGCCTTCCTCGACCTGCAGCAGGCCGCGTTCTGCGAAGAGCTCCCTGGCGTGCTTGAACTTGTCGCCGATGGCGTAGTAGGCGCCGTGGCCCGCGCCGTACCAGCCGAACGGGGTGCCCACCCACAGCGTCCCGCCTGGCTTGAGGGTCTTGAACGCTTGGCGGCATATCTCGATTGGGTTGTACGCTATGTCGAGCACGTTCAGCGCCACGACGTGGTCGGCTGGCAGGTGCGTTTTGGGAAGTATCCTTGAAAGTTGCTCCGCGGCAGCCGGTTTCACGATGTCCGCGCGGGGCGTCTCGACCTCGTCCACGTTTATGACGCGGGCGCCGGTGCGTTTTAGGACCTCCTTTTCCTCGCCAGCGCCTATGGCCACCACTTTGTGGCCCCTCTTCATTTCGGCAAGTATTTGGGGCAGGTATGGTTTTGGGACCGTGACGACGCCGGTCCTTTGCCTCCGGTCGTGTTCGGAGGCTTTCTCCAGCTCTTTTTCCAGGAGGCGGCGTTCTTGTCCGATGCTGGGCATGAAAAAGTTGGGGGCGGGCCGCTATATTACCCTAATGCAGCGCGGGCTTGAATCCCTTGAGGCGCAGCGAGTTCGCAACCACGGAAACCGAGCTGAAAGCCACTGTGGTAGACGCGAGAAGAGGGTCTGGCGCCGTCGGGAGAACGGACCAGGGTCAGAGCTTGAGCCTCGCGAGGAGCATGGCGTTTGCCGCGACGATGACGGTGCTGAGGGACATCAGCACTGCCGAGCAGCCTCATCCTCAAGTGGGCCAAATTGGGGTAGAATGGAAAAGGCACGGGCGGCAAAAAAAGAGGGGGCATGCGAATGCAATAAGGGATAAAAAGGCGGCGCGGGTTTTTTTTGCATGGATCCGAAGCCGGACGGCGAGCGGCTCTCCAAACTGGCCGGGCTCATCGAAAAGGGGATGTCCAGGTCAAGGGCCAGCAAGCTCGCCACCCGGGAATTGGAGGAGCACGCGCAGCGGAGCCCGAGCGGCTCGCTGCTCAGGCAAGTGATTTTAGGCGGCCAGGACGGCGTCGTCAACGTGCTCGGCCTCGTGTTGGGCGTCGCGAGCGCGACGAACGACGCGCGCCTCATCCTCATTTCCGGCCTCGCCGGCACGTTTGCGGAAAGCATTTCCATGGCGGCAGTGGCCTACACGTCCGCGCGCGCGACGCAGGACAATTACGTGAGCGAGCGCGAGAGGGAAAAGTGGGAGATGGAGAACGCGCCCGACATCGAGCGCGAGGAAGTGCGCCTGATTTACATGAAGAAAGGGTTCCAGGGCAGGACGCTGGACGGAATAGTGAAGAAAATAACTTCTGACAAGAAAACGTGGCTTGACGCGATGTTGACAGACGAGCTCGGGCTCGGCGAGGAGGCGAAAAGGGCCAACCCGGTGCGCGAGGCCGCGGTAGTCGGGTTCGCGTCACTCGGCGGCTCCTTCATACCGATACTGCCGTTCTTTTTCCTCCCGGTGTGGGAGGGGATGCTGGCGGCGCTTGCGCTCGCGACCGCAGTGTTGTTCGGGGCAGGGTACAAGAAGGCGCAGCTGACCATTGGGAAGCCGTGGAAGAGCGGGACCGAGATGGCGTTCGTTGGCATCGCCGCCGCAATCGCGGGATACGCCATCGGCGCGCTGCTTGGAAAAATATAGTCCGCGGGCCGGGAACCGGCGGTTGCGCTGGCGGGGCCTGCGCCGGGGGTTCGGAGTCATTTTATTCCTTTGCGTGCTGATTTCTTGGACGCTGTTGCCGCCGGTGGGAAAATCGCTTTAGGCGGCCTTGGTTAAAATGATGTTAAAGTGAATGGAGAGTGGGTTGAATGGCTGGAGAGAAAAGGCACCACAGTGGGAAGGGAAGGAATTTCCTGGAAGACGAGTTCGCGTTCAAGGTCCGCGACCTCCAGATAGCCGGCGGGATACTGGCAGTGGCGATAATCGCTGCAGCTGCGTTCATGGTGTTCGCGCAAAAACCCGCGGCCGCATCAGGCGGTCCGGCGGACACGGTGCAAATCGTGAAGATAATCGCCTCCAACTGCAGTGACTGCTATGACTTGGAACAAGTTGTAACGGCCATAAGGAACGGGGGGACAAACGTGACGAAGGAGGACGCGGTGGAGTTTTCGTCGGCGCAGGGAAAGGAACTAATCTCCAAATACGGCATCGGGAAAATCCCGTCCATGGTCGTCACCGGGGCAGTCAATTCAACCGGCGCCAAGGAAGCCTTCAGCCAATTGGGCGAGGAAAAGCAGGGCGCTCTCGTGCTCACGAAACCCGGGCCGGTTTTCATTGACTTGAAGACGGGCGAGGCGAAGGGAAGGATAACCGTCACTTACGTCAAGGACTCGTCGTGCGCTGACTGCGGCGACTACTCCCAGGCCATCCAGCAACTGAAGACCCTTGGAATGAGCATCACCAACGTAACGGTTTTGGAATACGGTTCAGCGGAAGCCAAGGCACTCATAGCGAAGTACGGGATAACGAACGTGCCAACGCTGATTCTTTCAAAGGACGCCGCGGAATACGGCGACTTCGAGACCGCATGGGAACAAATCGGTTCGGTCGAAAGCGACGGGACGCACGTCATAAGGACGCCGAACCCGCCGTACCTGGACCTAAAGACGGGCTCAATAAAGGGAAGAGTGACTCTCGTGACGCTCGCTGACTCGTCGTGCACGGGCTGCTACGACCCCGTGATGCACAAGACGATTTTCGAGCAAATGGGCCTCGTGATAACGAACGAGTCCACGGTGGAATTGAACTCTTCGGAGGGAAGGGCGCTCGTGCAAAAATACAACATCACTGCCGCACCTACGACGCTTGTCTCGCCGGATGCCGCGGAATACGTGGTGCTGGCGCAGGTCTGGCCCCAGGTCGGGACAGTCGAGCCGGACGGGTGGCTCGTGTTCAGGAACATGGGCGCGATAAAGGACGCCGTTTACAGGGACTTGGCTACGGGAAAAATAGTCAGCGCCAGCGCGGGCAACGGAACGGGCGCTGCCTGAACGAATCAACCGGATGGGAACATGGACGTCAGGGAAAGCTTCTGGTTCTCCGCCCTCGTCGTGTTAGCCGGGGGGACTATCCTGTTTTACCTGCTGGCATCCTTCGTCCCGTTCATCGCCATCTACCTCGTCACCAACTTCGTTTTCATTTACGTGGCAATGGTTTACCTCCTCACGTACTGGGAGGAGAAGGAGGAGGAGACGACCGAACGCAAGCCGGCGATTTCAGTCATTGTTTCGGCCTACAATTGCGCGAAAACCATTGGAAAATGCCTTGAAAACGTCTTGGCCATGGATTACCCGAAGCCGCTGCAGGTCATAGTGGTAGAGGACGCGAGCACCGACGACACGCTGGCGCGCATCAAGGCGTTCAAGAAAAAGGCGGCTGCGCGCGGAAAGGACTTCAGGCTCGTGATTAACGGGAAGAACCAGGGCAAAGGACGCTCCATCAACCAGGCGCTGCGGTTCGCGAGAGGCGAACTCGTGGCATGCATTGACGCCGACACGTACCCTGAGCGCGACGCGCTCTTGAAGATGGTGAGGCACTTCACGGACGGAAAAGTCGGGGCGGTCATCGCGCTGGTCTGCGTCCACAAGCCGTCAACAATGATCCAGAAAATCCAGGAAATAGAGTACTACACCGCGTTCGGGTTCTGGCACACGGCACTCGGGCGCCTGGACAGCCTGCTCGTCACGCCGGGCCCCATGTCAATTTATTCCAAGCGCGCCCTGGCGGACGTCGGCGGCTTTGACGCGGACAACATCACCGAGGACATGGAAATCGCGCTCCACCTCCAGGACAAGGGCTACCGCATCAAGTGCACGACGGACGCAAGGATATACACCGAGGTGCCCGCCACCATAGGCTCGCTGTACAAGCAGCGCCTGCGGTGGCTGAGGGGAAAGATTTTCAACGGCGGCAAGTACTCGCACATGCTGTTCAACGCGAAATACGGGGACTTCGGGCGCTTCGTGTACCCGGTTTCGTTCCTCGTGGAGTTCCTGGGAGTGGTTTTCGTCGCCCGCCTCATCGCATTGAACGGGGCGAACGTCGCCAACGGCGTCCTCGGGCTCCTGAACGTGGCCGCGGTGGACTCCAGCCTCCTGTACAACCCCGGCGTGTTCGCGAGCATGGTCGTGGACTCCAGCATCATCTTCTTCGCCCTCACCATGGTGGTGTGGGGCTACATCGTGTGGCAGAGCTTCAAGATAGCAAACCAGCCGGTCCGCTTGTCCCAGCTGCCGTTCATCACCGTGTTCATGACAGTGTACTCGCTTTTCATCTCACTCGTTTACTTCTCGAGCATGGTCCACGAGGCCATCGGGACCAAGCGGACGTGGGGGACGCGGTAGGAGGGGATGTCATATGGTGAGCGTGTACGTGAAAGCGTTGTTCCTTACCCTCCTGTTTTTCGCCGCCAACTTCTTCCTCATAAAATACCTTGACGACACGCGCGCGGACTCGGTGAGCAGCCAGCTGGCAACGATAGACGAGGAGATGCAGTCCTCGCGCATCCTCTTGTTTTACATACAGACCGCCAACGCCACCCGGGACGCGTGCCCGGCGCTGGAGGCGAAGACGATGGAGCAGTTGAACAACATTTACGGGCTTGCCCGGCAGCTGGAGGAAGTGCGGCACACGAGCATCCTTTCAAGCACTGAGCAAATCAAGCGCAAGTACATCCTCACCAACAGCGAACTGTGGCTTTACGTGACGCAGTTGCAGAAATACTGCAGCGACGCGCCGGCGGGCATCACGCCCATCCTCTACTTCTATCCCGACAAGAGGGACTGCGTCGAATGCAGGGCCCAGGCCGAGGTCCTGGACAAGGTGCGGGACCAGTGCGTCAACGTGCGCATTTTCGCGTTCCCGACCGACCTGGAAATAGGGGTGCTGCCCACGCTGATGAAAAAATACGGGATTGAAAAGACGCCGTCGCTCGTAATCAACGAGAAAAAAATAGAAGGCATAGTGACCGAGGAAATAATCCGCTCCCTCGTCCCCTGCACCCGGAAAACCTGAGGCACCAGCCAGCGGCACGGCGGCCACGCGAAACCCCGGGGTCACTTTTTCTTTACCTTGACGAGCTCCGAACCGCGGGCCTTTTCAACAGCTTCCTTGTGCCTGTGGGCAGCCTCGGCCTCGCCCGCCTTTTGGCGCGGCGTAGTCAGCCAAACCCACACGCCCTTCAGTATGTCGTCGCGGATTGTCCTGCCGAGCCCGTGGGGCCGCAGGTGGACGACTCCGATGTTGGAGTCGAACCTCACCTTGAACCCGGACGTCTGCGCCTTCTTCAGGAAAATAAGGTCCTCGTACCGGTCCCTCACGAAGCCGCCGACTTTTTCCCACACGACGCGCTTGTAGCCCATGTTCCCGCCCAACGGCGCGATTCCGAGGGAAATCAGGAAATTGGATAAAAAGTAGCCCTTCGTGCGGTAAACTCCGTACACGAGGTCGTAGCTGATGAGTTCCTTAACGTACCTCTCCACCCAGTCGGGCGCCGGAATGCAGTCCGAGTCCAGGTTCAGGATCACGTCGCGGTCCTTTGCGAACCTTACCCCGCGGTCCCTTGCCTCGCCGATGGTTCCCGGATAACGCAGTATGTAAATCCGCGGGTCGGCGAACACGCCGTATCTCTTGTAATCAATCGGCTTCGGGGAGGAATCGCAGACTATCACCTTTGCGTCAAGTCCCTCGAGCTGGCGCATGAGTACCGTAACGCAGTTGACCAGGTTCGGGTCGTTGTACAACGGGATGACCACTCCCAGCTTGACGCCGGCGCCAACAATTTTCGGCTTAGCCACTTTATGCACCGCGGGCATTACTCGCTTCAATTATTTAAATACGCCGCCCAGAGGAATCCAGGCAATCAAACTGACTGGACGATGGCCCGGCCATCGTCGGTGTAGGCGCATGAAAGAACTTACAATCGTAGAAAAGGACCGCGTCGGCCTCCTCGCCGACGTGAGCGGTGCCTTGGGCGGAAAAAAAGTCAACATAGACTCCCTGTCGGTGGAGGTGACGCCCCAGAAGACCGCGATACTGCGCATACTCACGAACGCGTACATCAAGGCCAAGCGCGTGCTCAACAAGGCCGGGTTCAAGGTCATGGACACCGACGTGCTCGTCGTGCGCCTGCCGAACAAGCCGGGGGCGCTCGCGGCCATGAGCCGCGCCCTCGCCGACGAGGGGATAAACATAGAGAACATCCACTTGCTCAACAACGAGAAAACCGCGGGCATCTTCGCAATCAAGATAAACAAGTACGGCCTCGCCCGCGAAGTCCTCAGGAAATACCTCTGACTCCCCGGATTTTCCGCCGCCCCGGGCTTTTTCAAAAACTTTTTTCAAAACAGGCGCTTTTCAAAGAATGCGCTTGTACAATTCGTCGTATCCGCGGGCGGTGTGGTCCCACGTGAACATCTTCTCCACTCTTTTCCGCGCGGCGGCGCCCATTTTCTTCCGCAGCGAAGCGTCTTCCAGCAGCCGCAGCAGGCGGTCGGCAAGCGTCTTGGAATCGCGGGGCGGGACCACGAAACCGACGTCGGGGGTGATTATTTCCGGAATCCCGCCGGCAGTGGAGCCGATTACCGGTTTCCCGGTCGCCATGGCTTCGGTGAAAACCATTCCGAACGGCTCCCACAGCGACGGCAGCGCGAACACGTCGCAGGCGGCGTAGAACTGCGCCAAGTCGCCTTCCGGGATTTTCTCGGTGACGATGTCCACGTTCCGTTCAATCCCCAGTTTCTTGACGCGCGCCTTGAATTCCTTTTCAAGCGGCCCCCGGCCCAAGAGTATCAGCTTGGCGTCCTTCTCCCGCTTCAAGACTTCCTTCATTGCGTCGAAGAGGTAAACCAGCCCTTTCTGTTCCACGAACCTCGCCACGCAGAAAACGGTCTTCTTTCCCTCAAGGCCCAGGTTGTCTATCACTGTGTCGCCTCGGTTGCGGGGGTTGAAGAACTTCTCGTCCACTCCGTTGTAAACGACGCTGCACTTGCCCCAAAACTCCTTCTCAAGCGTCGTCTCCATCGTGTTCCGCGAGTTGGCGGCGATGGCGTCGCAGGCGCGGAAAATGCTGCTGCCAATCGCGTCGTCGTAGAGGCCGCCGAAGAAGTCCGTCACGGGCTCTATGCCGACGGGCCGCGCGTTATGCAGCGTGAGCGCCAGCTTCCTTCCCTCTATTTTTTTCACCAGCGCGACGTCAAGCAGGTTGTAGACGAAGCGGTTGTGGATGTGGAAGAGTTCGCAGCGCTTTGCCATGGCGTGGATTTCAAGCGGCTGCAACGGGTTGACTGGCATCGGGGGCGGAAGCGGCTTCGGCAGTTCGAAGAGCGCGGTCGCCCACTTGATGCGCTTGACGCGCACTCCTTCAATAATTTCCTCTTCGGGCAGGCCCTTGGCGTGGGGCGCGCAGAGGACGTTGACGTCGTAACCCATTTTCGCGAGCCGGCGCGACACCTCGTACACGTGCTTCTCGGTGCCCCCTGGGTAGGGGAAGTAGAATGGGTTCAGCATGCAGATGCTGTGCTTCCTCCTCATTCAAGCCACCAGGCACTATGCCTCGAACGCCTCACCAGCCTGAGGCGCGCGGGCTTCAAAACCCTTTTCCCTGAGCTCTTCCGCGAACGCGATGCAGGCGGGCTCGTCGCCGTGGATGCAGAACACTTTTTCAGGCGAAAGCCGCTCAACTGTCTTGAACAGGTCGTCGCGCGACGAATGGGCTGAGAAATTGTAGAACTCGGCTGCGATGTTTATTTTCAGGCGGCCTCTTTCAGTCTTCACCACCCCTTCCTCCAGGAGCCTGCGGCCGTTGGTGCCAGGCACCTGGAATCCGGTGAGGAAGACTTTGCCTTTGCCGGTCTTGTTCAATTCAATGAGATACCCAAGTGCGGGCCCGCCGTCAAGCATCCCGGCAGTCGCAATGATTACGCCGGGTTCCTCAAGAACTTTCCTCGCCTGCTTCCGCGTTTCAATGAACCGCGATTCGTCAAGGGCCTTCGCAAGCGCCCGCGGGCTGCTAATGTACGATGGATAGTCCGATAGTATCCCGCAGACTTTCGTTCCCATGCCCTGGATCCATGCGCCGGTGATGCCGCCTGCTTCGAGCACCTGGAGTATTTCCTGGGTCCTGCCCACTGCAAAGCACGGGATGAGCGCCGTGAGCCCGGACTCAACCACGTCGCGGACGCCGTCGCAGAAATCCCTTTCAAGCTTTTTCCTGTCCGGCAGCTCTTTTTCCGAGTAAGTGCTTTCAGTGACGAGCACATCCGCCGCTTTGGGCAGGTCGGCGCCCGCGTGGAGGCGCGTGGGCGAAAGCTTGTAGTCGCCTGTGTAAACGAGGGTTTTTTCGCTGCCGTGGAAAGCGGTTATCGCCGAGCCCGGAATGTGGCCGGCGTCAGAGAACGAAAAAGAGGCTTCTTCGGCAATCTCGTACTCGTTGCGGTACGGGACCGGGATCGTGTTTTTCTCCAATGCCTTCATTTCCCTAGCCGAAAAATGGGGCGTGTGCCCCCTTTTCATGGCCACTTTTTCCGAGTCCTCGAGCAACAGCGTCGCCAGCGGGACGGTCGGGAACGTGCAGTAAACCGGCACCGGCCTGTGCCTTTGGAGGGTGGGGAGGGCGCCGCTGTGGTCCAAGTGGGCGTGGGAGAGGATGACCGCGTCAAACGGGCCGCTCACCCTCACGGGTTCGGCGTGGTCGTGGACCTTCATTCCCGCGTCAAGGAGCACGCGCGAGCCGCCTTCCTGGATTTCAATGCAGCTCCGGCCTATTTCGCGGCACGCGCCGTGGAAAACCAGCTTCATAGATTCACAAAGTGGTTTCAGCGCGCGTTTTTTAATTGGTTCGTTTAAAAAAGCGTTGCAGAATAGTAGGTGACTGGAATGATGCTGAGGTTCTTGGAAGCGAGGGAGTTGCTCGCCAAGTACGGGATACCGCTTGCGCCCAGCTTCGCCTCCAACGATTTGGGGGAAATCATCAGCCAGAGCCAGCGCATGGAGCGGCCCGTGGTCCTCAAGGTCATGTCTTCCGACGCCACGCACAAGACCGAACGCGGGCTCGTGGCGATGAACCTTTCCTCGGACAGGGAAATCATGCTCGCGTTCGCGAAACTCACGGAGTCAGTGAAGAGCCAGGGCCTCCGCGTTGACACGTACCTCCTCCAGGAGCAGGCGCGGGGCGTCGAACTGATGGTCGGCGGGAAAAAGGACCCGGTGTTCGGGCAGACGCTTTTGTTCGGCTTGGGCGGGATCTACGTGGAGCTTTACAAGGACTTTTCGCTGCGCGTGTGCCCCATCACCAGCGGGGACGCGGAGAAAATGGTCGTCGAAACCAAGGCAAGGGCGTTCCTGGAAGGCGACGGCTTCAGGGGAAAAAAGGCGGACAAGGAAAAAGTCAAGGCACTGCTGTTGAAGACCGCGAAACTGCTTGAGGAAAACCCGCGCATAACCGAGCTCGACTTCAACCCGGTAATAGCCGACGAGGAAAACGCGCTGGTCGTGGACGCGAGGATTGTCATGGAGTGAACCACAAGGCCGTTTGCGCTGATCAAACGATTTCCAGCGCCTTGCCGACTTCGCCTTCTGCCAAAAGCTCGAACAACTCCTCCGCCTTCAGCGCCGCGCCCCCGTTGCCGGCCTCGGACAACTTCTTTTTCAGGACGGCCAGGCCCATTTCGCGCACGCTTTTCTTCTCGTCCCGCAGGCGGCGCAGCAACTCTATCTTTTCCCTCAATTCCTCGGAAGCGAATTCCTTGTCAATGGCCAGCGCCATCCTCTCGGCAAAATCCTTTTCCACGCCACCCAGGTCAATGTTCTGGGCCTGGATTCCCTTCTCAAGCGTCCCCCGCAGCTTCAGTTTCACCAGCGGCACGCGGCCGCCGGCTTGGACGAGTATTTCCGCCAGCTTCTCCCGCGCCTTGCGCTCAACTTCGCTGGGCGAAGCGTTCTCGAAGGCTATTTCGGAGAAAAAGAACTGCCGCGATTCTATCTTCACGAACGACGCCTCGCCGGACGCGGTGTCAAGCAGGTAAAACCCCTTTGGGCCGGTTTCGCTCTCCTTCATCTGCGTGACCACGGTGCTGCCGGGCAAAAGAATCCGTTTGCCCTGCGACTTGAGTTCCTGGGCCCAGTGGATGTGGCCGTCCACGTACACGTCAAAACCCGGGGGCAGTTCCGAGGCCGACATCCCTTCGCCGACTGAAATCACTTCCTTGAGCGACTGGTGGAACACGAAAATGTTGAATGCGCCCGCAAGCGGCTTCTGCGAAAGCAGCCGCAAGTGTTCGGCGGCCTGCTCCTCCGGCACTCCGCCCATGCCCTGGACCGCCACGCGCTCGCCGCCTTTTTCAACCACTATCGTCCGCGCGTGCGCGTTGAGCACGAGGCCCGCGGAATCAAGGACCTGCACCGCGTTGACAAGCCCCTTGGTGCGGCGCTCGTGCGTGCCGTAAATCGCGATAACCGGAATGCGGTCGACGGCTTTTTCCCCGTCGCCGCCGTCGCCTTCAAGGACGGTTATTTTCAGCGAATCCACGTTCGTGCGCCGGTTGTGGTCCTTCAACAGCCTCACGGAATCGTTCACCACTTCCTGCCTCGGGATGCGGGAGTCGAACAAGTCGCCGGCCGCAATCACGAAATCCGCGAGCCCCCGCGCCTTCCTCAGCGCGTCGCCCGCCTGCGTGAGCGCGTCATCGTTGTAGCCGAAGTGGAAGTCGGACATCACCGCTATCTTCATGGAAAACGCCTTCGCCGCGGTTCTTGCGGCATTCCCGGAACTGAACCGCTTTTATTAAATGCCCGCCGTTGTTTAAAGTAATTTGTGGTAAGGCCATGGGAAGAAAAAAAACAAAAAAGGCCGCAAAGGCCGTGAAAAAACGAGGGGGTGATGGCATGGAGTGGATGTGGCTCGCTGCGGCGGCAATGGTTTTCCTCGCGCTGTCAAACGTCGTGCTTAAAATCCTGGTCGGGAAAGCCGGGGAAGCGAAAATGAGCATGGGCGACGTCCTTCCCATGGCCGGAATAGTCGTCCTCGTCATCCTCGGAGTCGTCGCTTTCCTCGTCATAACCGGGAAAATCAACGCCGACCTCGTCAAGTGGGCAGTCGTGTTCGTCGCGTTTTCCACAACCGCCTTCTTCGGCGTGGTCCTCGCGCTCCGCGACGGCAAGGTGTCGGTCGTGACCGCGCTCATGGGCCTTAGCACCGTCCTCGTCGCAGTGCTTTCATACTTTTTCCTAGGCGAACGCCTGTCGGCAAAGGAATTCGCGGCAATAATCCTGGCGGTCGCCAGCGTCCTCGCGCTCGCGCTGTAAGGTTTATTTTACGGCTGTTTTTGGCGGCTGTCCAGCGGCCGGCCCCTGCCGCCCGGGACTCATTTCCCGGAGCATGCCTTGACTGCTTCCACGCATTCCGCGAGCCCTGCGTCCAACAGCGCCGGCTTCCCGCTTGCGCCGCCCACGTTCTCGTGCCCGCCGCCCGACCCCTTCATTGCCTTGCCCGCCCGCTCCATTATCAGCCCGATGCCTATTCCGTTGAGCGACCCCCTCTTGGCCCCCGAAATCCTTCCCTCGCGCCTGCTTCCCACGAACGCGTAGTCGCAGCCGAGGCCCACGAGCCCTGCAGCGCAGTCAAGGTCAAAGGCGTTGGATTCCGATACGGCGACTAGCAGGCCGTTGATTTTCTGCACGGCCGCCCGCTGGACCGCCTTGAGCGCTGCCGCGCGCTGGGAGAAATCCGGTGCGGCAAAAACCAGGTCCAGCGCCTCGCGGTAAGTTTTTCCCGAGTGCTTAAGGAGGTAGGCGGCCGCCTCGAACGTGTACTGGTCCGAGTTCTTGAACAACGCCGTGTCCGCCAGGATGCCGGCTAAGAGGAGCGTGGCCTGGAGCGGCGTTGGCCTCCTGCGGGCGAGGCGCATGAGCTGGTAAACTATTTCGCACGAGCTGCTGCGGCCGCCGTCAATGTACGAAAAACCAGCCCTTAGCAGGGCGGTGTTGTACTGGTGGTGGTCCACCACGATTGTTTTCCCGGGAAACGCGGCGAATTCCGCTGCGCGCGCGCCCAGCAGGACGCGGGTGCTTACGTCCATGAAGACGATGTTGGAGTAGCCGGAAAGGCTTCCCGCCGGTTCCACCGAGACGCCGAGCCTCTCGAGTATTTTCCTCGCGTGGCCGCCGACCTGGTCAGGCGACTTGACGTCGCACGCGCTCTTGGAAAGGCCTTGCACCAGGTCGCGGATGACGACGGCGCTGTTGGCCGCGTCCGCGTCTCCCAGCGAATGGAAGGTGACGAGCGTCCTGCCCTTGAGCGCCGACAACCCGGACAACAGGTTCAACAGCGTCGGCGCCCTGCGGCCGGCATGGCCGCCCGCCTGCCCCGGCGCAGCACCCGGCTCCCTTTGCTCTTGCCTGGAAGGCATTCAGCGCTTCACCCGTTTTTCGCCGCCTTCTGGATGGCCTCGATTTTTTTCGCGAGCGCGGGCGCGCGTTCCCGTATCTTGTCCTCTTGTTTCTGGATGATGCCCTGCCTTGCCTCAAGCGCCTCTATTTCGCCGGCAAGCTCTTTTTCAAGGGCGTCTTTCTTCTTCGGCACGAGGACGGTTCCCGCCAAGCGGTACAGCGTTCCCTCGCTTTTCTTCACTTCGCCGAGAGCGTTCTTCGCCTCGGCCAACTGGACCGCAGTCTGCTGGCGCTGGATGGAAATGAACTGGAGCTGCTGCTGCATGTTCTGGAACTCCATCACGTCCTTCTTCTGCTCTTCGGTCAATTCAGACACTGTTACCACCCTTCATTTTCATTGCATCTATTATGACTTTCAGGTCCCTGAGGGCGCTCGTCGTCCTTGCGCGCAGCGCCGCGAACTCGGCTGCGGCCACGTCCACGCGCAGCGCGTTTTTTTCCACTCCGGCGCGCACCGACGCCATTCCGGCGCCGCCCGCATCGCCTTCGCTTCCTCCGCCTGCCTCGAACGCCTTGAGCGCGGCCTTCGCCTGCCCGGGCGAGGAAAACCCGATTTCAAGGTACGCTTTCATTTTTACTCACCGCCCTCCGCCATGCGCCTGCCGCCGCCCCTTCGCCGCTTCAAGCTCGGAGAGGCGGCCCAGCACCGCGTTGTATTTTTCAAGCAGTTCGTCGTAGCTTTTTTCGGAAATCTCCTTGTTCGTGTACGCCTCCTCCAGCGAATTGATTTGGGCGACCACGAGGCCGCGCGTCCGGTCGAGTTTTTCCCTCATCTCGTAGTCGGGGTGAGTCCGTGAAATCATTGTCAGCTGGTGCTCCGCCGCCTTTATCAGCGCGGCCTGCTGGGAATTGAGCTCGTCGTACATCCTGTTGCTGAGCAAACCTGATTTCCACTCGTCCCTGAGGCGGTGGGCGGCT
Organism: Microcaldota archaeon; assembly: GCA_026396285.1. Lineage (GTDB taxonomy): Archaea > Micrarchaeota > Micrarchaeia > Norongarragalinales > JAPLXB01 > JAPLXB01. Next base: position 46,306 of record JAPLXB010000045.1, on the reverse strand, counting down.
ACCATCATCGCCTTCAAGTCCACTTTGAGCGTGCGGTACTTCTCCTCCACCGGGTCCTCGCTGGCGCCCAACAGTTTGGTTGCGATGCGGGTCGCTGAAAGCGAGGTCGCCACGACGGTCGTGACGATGACGACCAGCGTGATGTAAAACACCGATTCCATGTCGCCGCCGCCAAGCACGCCAATGGGGGCCATTACCAGCGCCGACGACGCCAGTGCCGCGGAAACGGTGCCGCGCGGCGCGCCAATCAGCGAGATGAACAGTTTTTCCCGCAGCGAGAACGACTTGTCGAAAACCATGCTCAACACTATGGCGCCGAGGCGCACGACGTACATGAAAAGGAAAGCGATCACCATGCCCGGGAACAGGAACGGCAGTATCTTCGACAACTGGAGCGAGGAGCCGAGGCCGAGAAACACAATGGCGATGGCGAGGAAGTTTATGTCCTCCCAGCTGCTGAGGGCGTACATCCTTTGAATGGAGTCAACGTGCTTGGAGCGCACGTATTCGCCGAAAATCACTGCGGCCACGACTGCCGCGATGGCGCCGCTGACGTTGAAAACCCCTTGGGCGACGATGAAGCTCGCGAAAAGCACTGCGAACGACGCGAACGCGAGGTCGCGCTCCACTTTCAGGCGTATCAAAAACTCTCGCGCAGCCAAGCCGACCATCAGCCCCACGAGCATGCTCCAGAAAAAGAGCGTGATGAACTGCGAGAAGCCTTCCTGGAGCGAAAACGAGTTGGCTGCCACCACCCCGATGATGACGCCGAAGAGCGCGAGGGCCGCCGCGTCGTTGAACGCCGTTTCCGCCTCCAATATGCTTGAAACCCTTTTGTCAATGTTGAGCTTCTTCAGCACCGGCAGGATGGCCGCGGGGTCGGTTGACGCCAGTATCGCGCCCAAAAGGAAAGCGGAAGTCCACGAGAAGCCGAAGAAGTAGCTGGCAGCGCCGGCGATGCCGAAAACCGTGACCAAAACCGCGACGGTGTTGATGGAAAGAATGGTTTTCCACGACGCCTCCAGCGTGCGCGGCTCGATTTTGAGCCCGTCGTAGAACAAAATCACCGGGACCGCGACGGCCGCCAGCAGGCCTATGCTTATGCCGTAGTCGGCGGGGTTGAAGATGTTGAGGACGTCGGGCCCGAGCAGGTAACCTGATATCAGAAGCGGGACAATCACGGGAATGTCGAGTTTTTTTGCTATCCTCGCGGCAAAAACTCCGGCGACGAGGATGACGATGACTTGAAGCACGGCTTGGGACTGGATGACGCTTGCCGCCGCCCCGGAAGCCGTTGCGTTGGCGGCCGCGGAATGGGTGACGTTCGCAAGCATTGTTGGAATAATTGAAGCATCCGCCATTGGAACCACGCCGAAACGCGCCGGCAGCGCCGGGCCGCCCAATCCTTACCCGCACCGCGTTTAAGTTTCTTTTCCTCCGCCGCCCGCGGCAACCGTTGTCTTTAGCCGCGGCCCAACCTGCTTGCCGCAGTACTGGAACGAGATTTCCTTTCCGCCGGCCCTTATTTCCACGAAATCCCCGGAATCCTCTTCAACGCCTTCTTTCCCCTTTTCCCCGATGCCGAAAAGGCCCTTGATTTTCTCCCCTGCCGCGTCGACTGCGACAACGCGCGCCGCGCCCGGGAGCCGCGGCCGCTTCCCTCCCTTCCCCGCCTCTTTTTCCCTTTCCTTGTCCGGGAAAACAACGCCTGACAAGATTATTCCGGGCTCAAGCCATCCCTTGTCCTCGTCGAAGAAAACAAGTTCCCGCGGAGTGCCGTGCTTCTCGTAAATGAACAGCACGCGCGAAAAGCCCCGGACAGCAGCGCGTGCAGCGACTTCGCCTACGCTGCGCTTGCCCCTGTTCTCCGTTTCCCCGCCGGCGAGTAGCGCGAGCCACCGCGCCAGCCGCCGGGTTTCCTGCGACGGTTTCCTGCTCGTTGAAACGAAAATCATTCGCGCCCACCCAAAAGTTTTCCCAGGGTTTTCCCAGTGAACGAGTCCACGCCCAGCCTCATCGCCTCGCGCGGCTCGAGCCACACCGCTTCAGTGACTTCCCTTCCGTCCGGTTTGAGTTTCCCGCCCTTCACCGAGCACAGGTAGTCGAAGAAAATGAAGTGCCCGGGCCGGATGAATTCCTTTGAAAAAATCAGTTCACCGCTGTTCAGCAGCCGCCCCACCCGTACCGTGAGGCCGGTTTCCTCGCGCACCTCGCGCTCCAAAGCCCCTTCCCGCGTTTCTCCCAGTTCAACGTGGCCCCCGGGAATGGTGAGCTTGCCGAACCACTTGGGCGAACGTATGAAAAGCACCTTGCCGCGGCGGTCGCGTATCACTGCGCCGACCGTGACTTCGGGATATTTCTGTCCAAGGCCGCGGGGTTTTTTCATTCACTCACCACCTTCAAGACGTCCGTGATTGAGTCAAGGAGATAATCGGGTTTTGCGGCGGCCAGCGCTGCCCGCGGAGTGTACTTTGAGGGAACCGCGGCGACGGCCACGCCAGCCTGTTTCCCGGCCTCGATTTCGTGCATGTGGTCGCCGACGAAAACCGTATCCGGCTTTTCAAAACCCAGTTCCTCGAGGAGGCCGGCGAGGGCGAGGCGCTTGTCGTGGACCCCGCCCGCGATTTTTTCAAAAAAGCCGGCGAACCCGTACTCGCTCGCTTCGGCCAAGAGTTTTTCGTGCGGATGGGAACTGAGGACTGCCATTTTCTTGCCCCGCAGCGAGAGCTGCTCGAGCAGTTCGCGGGCGCCGGGAAGGGGCTTGGGCTTCGTTTCCAAAATGATTTTCCTGAACCGCCTGTCGATTTCCTCTTTTGGCGCAGTGACGCCGAGTTTCCGGTAGTAGCCCATGTAGGGCATTTCGAACCTGCGAACGTATTCCTCGCGGCTGAAGCGCTTGACTCCGAACGACTCCAGCGTCTTCATCCCGGCCTCGTAGCACCCGTCGAAGTCGTCGCTGAGGGTCCCGCTCCAGTCGAAAACCACGTTGTTGAAAGACATTTGACTACCGTTTGCAGGCGGGGCGGCGGACGCCCATCCGCTACACCGAAAGGCGCGAAGCGCCTTTCCAGCATCGTACGCCGGGGGGGAGATTCGAACTCCCGCGTCCCGTGAGGGACACCAGCTCCCCTGCCGCGAAGCGGCCTCAAGGTTCGCCTAAATCCTTCTTTCTTTTGGTGAAGCTTTACTTTCTTCGGAAGAAAGAAAAGGTTCTGGCGCAATAACCGCTCTGCCACCCCGGCGGTAAGAAAAAGAGGGCCGCGGTTTATATTGATTGTTTCACATAGTGGTTGAGGGGGTGCGTTTGGTTGGCCGTGACGCCTAGGCGGGACGCGTGGAAATCGGTTGAATTGAAGCGCTTCAGGAAGACGCATTTCACTACGCGGGAAGCGGCGGAGAAAATAGGCGTACAGTCGAGTAATGCCGCCGTGCTTTACAGCAGGAAAATCATTCCGGGCATCGCGCCATGGGACCCGGCTCTTGGGAGGCGCGTTTTCCTGCTGGAAAAGAATGCGGTCCTGGAATATGCGAGGGAAAAAGCGCTGGAAAAAGCCGCGGAAAAGCCCTCCGCTGGCGGAATGTCGCGCGAGAAATGGATGCAAGCACTAGAGGGGGCGCTGGACAAATATGCTAAGAAAAGGAACATCCGTGAAATGAGTGCCTTGACTCGTGGGATTCCTAACAAAATTATCAAACGGGCCGAGGCAGGTTACAAGGAAAGGATGCTGGAATTGAAGAAGCGCCTTGCCGAGGGCCCGTCGGCGGTAAGGGAACACAACGAGGTGCTTGACAGGATGAATGCCTTGGGCAAACTGATGCTGGCAAAGCGCTGGGGGAAGAGGACATGAGGGAACGCGGCAGGGCGGAAAAACCGCGGGCGAACGAATTGGGCGCCGGCGCGGACAGGGCGGCGGAAATACCTGCGGGACTCAGGGACACGCACTACACGACTGAGGAGGCTGCGGAAAAACTGGACGGCACCATTGACTTCGTTCACAGCCTTCGCTCGCAGCGCAAGATATCCGGAAGGATGGTGCCTTGGAAGTGGGGACGGTTCAGGAAGAAACTGTTCGTCAACAAGAAAAGCCTGGAGGCGTTCATGGAAAAGAGGCGGCTGGCGGAGGAAGGCGGCAGTGGCGCGGGCCAGAAACTCGGCACCCTTTCCGAAGCCCTTGACGATTTCATGAGGCACCGGGACATCAGGAAGCTGGAAGTCGACGCCGAGGGGATTCCTTTCAAGATAATGGAATTGGCCGAGCCGAGATACCTCCGGGAAAGGGCGGGGCTAAGGAACGAAAAGGCGGAAAACCCGGCGGCGAAGGCGAAGTACGCCGAAATGCACGTGAAAATCAGCGCGCTCCAGGAACTGATGGCTAGGAAGAAGAACAAGCCGAGGGAGTACTTGTAGGAAAGGCTCATCCGAGAGTCATTTCGACGTTCACTGTCTCGGGGAACTTGATGCGCATGACTTCGCGGAGCGCCCGGTCGTCGGCCTTGATTTCAATCAACCGCTTGTGGATGCGCATTTCCCACTTTTCGTAAGTGTCGGACCCGTCGCCGCAGGGAGTCTTGCGAGTGGATATCCTTAATTTCTTCGTGGGCAGCGGGATGGGTCCCCTGATTTCAATGCCTGTGCGGCGCGCGATTTCCTTTATCTGGCCACAGACCCCGTCCAAGTCGTCACAGTTCTGGCTCTCCAGTTTTATGCGCGCCTTCTGCATGTTCATACACCGTTTTTTTTTGAAAAATAAAATGCGGAAAACGCGGCGGGTCCGTGTCTTTTCCCGAGTTGTTGGCTCGGAAAACCTTTGTGGCGTTCCGCGTTTCCTTTCTTTGAATGGAATTATGCTTTTCTCGGCACCACGTCCAGAACTATTCCGGCGGCGACCGTCATTCCCATGTCCCTCATGGCGAACCTTCCGAGGGCCGGGAAGTCCGAGTATTTTTCAACCACCAGCGGCCTCGTGGGCTTTATTTTCACGATTGCCGCGTCGCCGGTCTTGATGAAATCCGGGTTCTTCTGCAGCGTCGCGCCTGTCTTCGGGTCCTTTTTCTCCACGATTTCGGTTATCGTGCAGGCGACTTGCGCGGTGTGCAAATGGAACACTGGCGTGTAGTTCTTTCCGATGGCGGTCGGGTGGTTCAACACCACGATTTGGGCAGTGAATTCCTCCGCCACTTTCGGCGGATTCGTCGGAATACCAAGTACGGAGCCCCTCTTTATGGCTTTCTTGTCGATGCCTTTGAGCGCGAACCCGATGTTGTCCCCGGGCACCGCTTCCGCGAGGGGCTGGTGGTGCATTTCAATGCTCTTCACTTCGCCCTGCACGTTCTCAGGCATTATCACGACTACGGTGTTCGGCTTGAGCGTCCCCGACTCCACTCTCCCGACTGGGACGGTTCCCTGGCCGGTGATGGTGAAGACTTCCTGGATTGGCAGCCTCAGCGGCTTGTCCGTCGGCTTCTTCGGTTCAATGAGCAGGTCAAAAGCCTCGTTGAGCGTCGGGCCGCTGTACCACGGGGTCTTGTCGCTTTTCTTCACGATGTTGTCCCCCATGTACGCAGACACCGGAATGAACGGAATCTTGTCAACCGGGTAACCCATCGGCTTAATTTTCGCCGACAGCGCCTGCTTCGTCTCCTCGTACTTGACGCGGTCGTAGTTCACCGCGTCCATCTTGTTGATGGCGACGATGAACTGCTGGACGCCCAGCACCTTCAAAAGGAAAGCGTGTTCAATCGTCTGCGCCTGCACCCCTTCCTTGGCGGAGCACACGAGCACCGCTGCGTCGGCCTGGCTTGCGCCGGTGATCATGTTCTTGATGAAGTCCTTGTGCCCTGGCGCGTCAATGATTGTGAAGTAGTACTTGTTGGTGTTGAAATCCCTGTGCGCGATGTCAATGGTCAAACCCCTTTCCCTTTCCTCCTTGAGTTGGTCCATGACGAAGGCGAACTCGAACGTGGCCTTTCCGAGTTTGGCCGCCTCTTCCTTCAGCTTCCTCAAGTCCTGTTCGGACACTGCGCCGGTGTCGTAAAGCACTCTTCCGACTAGCGTTGATTTCCCGTGGTCAACGTGACCAGTGAAAATCAGGTTCAAGTGCGGCTTAGCTGCCATTTCAAATCCCCCCCAAACTATGATGGAGCGTTTTCGCGGTGGAAAACACCCACCTTTGGTTAAACTTCACGAAAAAATAGCCATGTTAAGCCTGTCGGCCATTTCGCTACCTCATTATGCCAAAGTTTCTTTAAAAACGTTTTCCTTTCCGCCGGCCGCTCCGGATAAGGGTTTAAATCGCTGCGCGCGCAAAACGCTTTCGGTGCGGAAATGCTCAGGGAAATCCATCGCCTCACAGAAAACGAGTCGGCCCGGGCGCGGAAATGGCTCCAAGAATCCGGGGGCCGGGCTTTCGTGCTTGTCCACCCGTTTTTCGAAGGCAGCCACATACTCCGCGAAACCGCGCAATCACATCCCAGCGCGATTTCGCTGCAAAAAATCGAGTCCCTCCTGTTCCCGAAAAGCGGGGACGCACGGACGCCCGTCTTCCTGTTCGAGGAAGGGCAACGGCTGGAAAAAGTTTTTGAAAAAATAAGGGGGTTGGAGGAAAAAAACAAGGGAAGGAAGAGGCGCGGGATAATCGTCGTGCCAACTGAAAAAGAACGCCCCGCCCCGAAGGCGGAGGGCTGGAGCGAGCTGATTGGACGGATGAAAAAACTTGGCGCCGAAAAGCTGTTCGTGTGCGGCACTTTTTTAGGAACACACGACCGCACCGGCGGCGTCGACCAGTACCTGTTCCCGGGCTGGAACAACGAGCACCCGCGGGGATTCGTAGAAGACGAGCTGAAGTCCGGCGTAGAAAATGACGAGCGCGTCGCCGAGATTGAAAAAGAGCACTACCAGAAAATCATCGACGAGTGGGGGCGCGCAGCCGCCAAGAAAGGAGTGAGTGAAAAGGAGATTGAGGAAAACAAGAAAAGGTACATGGAAAAAACGAATTACGGCGCAACCATGTGCGTGGGCCTCGCGTACAACTCGCTGCTGCTTTCCAAGGCCTTCAAAACGGTGCGGATAATGAAGAAATACTGCGAGTGAGGGATGGAAAAATGCTGAAGGAAATCCACAAGCTGACGAAGAGGGATGAGGCCACGGTGCGCGAGTGGTTTAGGAAATCCGGCGGACGCGCTTTCGTGCTCGTGCACCCTTTTTACGGTCCACACCCCTTGGACGCCTTGCCTGAACCGGACCCGTTTAAAATGCAACCGTCTGAGTACGAGGCATGTGATAAAAAAATTGCTGAGGCTCAGGAAAAACTAAGAGTGGATAGAGAGATGGAGAAAAATATTCTTTTTCCATACATTCGCTTTGACCTATGCAAACCTGGCGAACCTGTTCCCGTGTTTTTGTTCGAAGAAAAGCACGAGATTCCAGAAACACTCAAACGAATAGAAGAGGAGCGCAGGGAAGTAAAGGAAACTCAAAAACTTGTACGCGCCACGTTGAATGAGAAATGGCGGTTCATACCGTGGCGCATCATAATAGTTCCCACGAAAAAAGGGGAGCCCCTTCCCGCGCACGAGGACTGGAATTCAGTGACTGAAAGGATGCGTAGGCTGGGGGCGGAAAACCTGCTGGTTTGCGGCAAGTTTTTGGAAAAATTCGACCGGCGGCAGCGCCCGACAGAAGCGGCACTTAATGCTTTGATGGACGAACACCCGGCGCTCGCGACCGCCTTGAAGGAAACATCTGCCCCGTTCCTCAGGGACGATAAAGCGGTCGCCGCCCTCCAAAGACAGGCCTATGAAAAAAGTTTCAACAAGTTTGCACGCAGGGCCGCGAAAAAAGGCGTGGGCGAAGAGATGCTTAAAAAAATGAAAAACGTGTTGCTGGAAAAAACAAACTTCGGCGTCGGAAGGTGCGTCGGCGAAGCCTACAACAAGCTGCTTTTGTCTAACCGGTTCAAGAAAGTGCGCGTGCATGAACGGTACTGCAGGTGAACGCGCATCAGTCCAGGAAGTCCCCGGCCGCCGCCTTGATTTAGGAAGTTTTATAAAGAAGTTCAGAGTCTTTTTTGTAAGGTGAAGTTATGAAGACGAGTTTCATCGTGCGGGACGAGCTTTACGAGATGCTCGTCGAGGAGGCCAAGAAGCAGTACGGCACCGCGAGGAAGCTTTCCGAGGCGCTCAACGCCATTTTGGCCAGGCATTTCGTGAAGAAAAAGAGCCTTTTCGGGACGACCCGGCGCTTCAGCCTGCAGGGCGTGAGGGAAGAGCATGACCGTTTTGATTGACTCCTACGCGTGGTTCGAGTACTTTTTCGGAAGCCCGAAGGGAAAAAGGGCGGGGGAATTCATCGAGTCCGGCGAGAGAATCGTCGTCTCCCAGATAAACCTCATCGAAGTTTATGCCAAATACCTCAGAAGCGCCAAGGGAGAGGCGGAGGAAAAGAAAAGGTTCATGATGAACAGGAGCGAAATAATCGATGTGACAAACGACATCTCGCTCAAGGCGGCCAAACTGAAGGCAGAAGAGGGCCTCAGTCTGGCAGACGCCATCATTTTGGCCACTGCCCAAAAAGAAGGGGTGGTGCTGGTAACGGGGGACAAGCACTTCAGCAAATTCGACCGCGTCAAACTCATCTGATGGCGTTCAGTCCAGGAAGTCCCTGGCGGTCGGCGGCGTCTCCGGCTCTCCCTTGCGCTTGCGGATGGAAGTCACTGTCCTCGCCTGCAGCTCCGGCGGCATGCGCTCGTATCCGGCGTATTCCGAGTACCACACCGCCCTCCCCTGGGACGCGCTGCGGATTTCGCTGGCGAACCCGAACATTTCAGCAACCGGCACCTTCGCGTTAATCGTCATCACTTCCCCCTCTTCCTGTTCTATGTTCAGTATCTGCCCACGCCTGCCCTGGATTTGGGCAATGATGCCGCTCATGTAGTCGGCCGGCGCCTGCACCACGAGCTTCTGCTTGGGTTCAAGGAGAATCGTTTTCGCCATCAGCATTCCCGCGTACACCGGGTGCTTGAGCGCCGGGATTATCTGCGCGGGCCCGCGGTGCGCCGGGTCGACGTGGATGCTTGCGTCGTCCAAAAGCACTTTTATGCCCACGACTTTTTCCTTCGCGAGCGGCCCCTCGTCCATCGCTTCCTCAAAACCCTGGATCAGGAGTTCCTTTACGTCCTGGAGGTACTGGACTCCTTTCGTCACGTCAATGAACAGGCACTTGTTCTTCATCGCCATTATGTTCTTCGCCTCGTCGCGCGGCAACCCCGCCTTGACCAGGCGTTCAACCAAGTCCCTTCCCTTCATTTCCTCGTCAATCGTGCCCTCGTCAAAGGCGGCGACCACCGACGGCTCGAGCGGTTCGACGGAAAGCTTGAACTTGTTGTGCTTGTTCGGAGACTTCCCTTCCAGGACAGGCCCCTTGTCTGTTATGGTCTCGTGGTAGACGACAATCGGCTGCGACGTCACGATTTCCACTCCGCGTTCCTTGGTTATCTTGTATTCAATGATTTCCAGGTGGAGTTCGCCCATTCCCGACATCAGGTGCTCTCCGGTCTCCTGGTTGATTTGGATGCGGAGCGTGGGATCCTCCTTGACCAGTTTGCGGAGGATTTCAACAAGCTTCACCAATTCCTTGGGGTTCTTGGCCTCGATGCTCTTCGTGACCACGGGCTCGCTGTGGTGCTTGATTTTTTCAAAAGCCGGCATCTGGCCCTCGCTCACGGTCTCGCCCGCAAACACTTCCTTCAAGCCAACCAGTGCGACGATGTTGCCTGCCGTGGCCTTGTCAACCGGGATCCGGTCCGGCCCCATGTACACGTTGACTTGCTGCACTTTCTCGCTCTTGTAGCGCGAAGCCAGGTAAAGCTCGGTGCCTTTCTGGATGGTTCCGGAATACAGCCGCCCCACCGCGACTTCGCCCGCGTGGGGATCCATTTGGATTGCGGTAATCATCATGCAAGCCCTGCCCAAGGGGTCGCAGGACATCATTGCCTTCCCGGCGTCGCTCGCGGGGTCGCCGTGCCAAATCACCGGGATGCGGTACTTCTGGGCCTCCAACGGGTTCGGCAGGTTCTTTATCACCATGTCCAGTATCACGTCGCCGAGCGGCGCCTTTTCCTGAAGCGCCTTGTGGTCTTCCCTGGCGCAGTTGTCGTAAATGTCCTTGAACGTGACGCCCTTTGCCTTCATCACGGGAAACGAAATGGCCCACTTGTTGAACGCGGACCCGAACGCCACGTTCCCGTCCTCCACCTTGATTTGCCAGGTTTCCTTCAACTCCGGCGTGGCATAAGAGGAAATGAGTTTGTTGACGTTCGTGATGATTTTCACGAACCTTTGCTGCATGGCCTGCGCGTCCAGCTTCAACTCGTTGATGTAGCGGTCCACCTTGTTGATGAACAGCACGGGCTTGACTTTTTCCTTGAGGGCCTGCCTCAGCACCGTCTCGGTCTGGGGCATTATCCCCTCCACGCAGTCAATGACGAGAATCACCCCATCAACTGCCCTCATTGCCCTGGTCACGTGGCCGCCGAAGTCAACGTGCCCCGGCGTGTCAATCAGGTTGATCAGGTACTCTTCGCCGCCCTGCTCGAAGGGAATTGAAATGTTCGCCGCCTTTATCGTTATCCCGCGCGCCTGCTCCTGCTCGTCGAAATCCAGCACGCGCTGCTCGCCCGCCAGCTCCTGGGAAATGAGGCCGGCCCTGGCAACCAACGTGTCACTCAAGGTTGTCTTGCCGTGGTCCACGTGCGCAACGATTCCCATGTTCCTGATGTTCTTCCTGTTGCCCATCAGGCGGGCCACGTAGTCCACTGCCGCTTCCTTTCGCACCATGGAAAATCACTTCAAAAAAACGCTTAGTGACGTTTTACTCCTTGCCTTGCGCTCCGCGCCAGCAGGGAGCCAGCGCCCCCTGCGGCCTTGGCAACCATTATCATCTCGCGCTCCGCGACATCCTCTCAGTGTCGTTCCTGCGCTTTATCGCGTAGCTGTTCGGGTCGCCCTTGCCCGCGAGGATGATTTCGTTCGCCAGCGTCTCCGCCAGCGTGGGCTTCTTGTTGAACGAGCCCATGATTGCCGCGACCGTGATGTTCCTCAGCGCCATGTCAAGCCGCCTCTGCGCGGCCACGTCGACTGCGACTTGGTAGGCGATGCCGCCGAAGCGCACGCTCGTCACGTCCTCGCGGGGCGCGCTGTTTTCAATCGCCCTCACGAGAACCTGGACCGGGTTCTGCTTGGTCTGCGCGAGTATGATGGCGAACGCGTCCTCCATTATTTTCAGCACGCGGAGTTTCTTGCCCTGGAGCTTCCCGTGCGTGCGTATGAGTTTGCCGCCGAGCTTGCCGCCGGTCCCGCCGCGCATGAGCTTGTTCGCGAGCCGTTCGACCACGTTGACCTTTGATTTCGCGAACTGCTTGTTGGCGTGCCTCGCGAAAGTGTGCGGGTAAACGACGGGCGTGAACGACGCGTACTGCCTGATGCCCGGGTCCCTGACTTCAATGCCCTCGAACGAGTATTTGCCGAAGAGTTTCGTCTCTCCGCCGCGTTCCGCGATTTTGCCCTTTTCAACGTTTTCCTGCCCTTCCATTCAAATCACTTTACCTCTTCGGTTTCTCCTTCTTCTTGAGCCTCAACTGGTCCAAATTCACTCCGTTCACGGCGTCGACCTTGTACCTGACTCCGGGAATGGAACCCATTTGCCCGCGCTGCGAGCCGCCCAGGCCGGATATCGTCACTTCGTCGTGCTCGTCAATGAACCCGATGGCCTTGTCCCGCGGCGCAAAAACGGTCACCTTCTTACCATTCTTAATGAGCTGGACGACGACGCACTTGATGATTCCCGAGTGCGGCTGCTTCTGCTCCATTCCCACTTTTTTGAGAACAATTCCCTTCGCCATCGGCGCGCCTTCCAGCGGGTCGAATTTTTCCTTTAGGCCGAGCGCCTTCCTTTTCCACGTCTTCTTGCGCCAGCGCCTCTTCTTCCTGCTGCGTTCCAAGTACCTTCCGGCGAATTCACCCATTCCCATCCATCATCACCATAAAACAATCGATTTCCAGCATCAATCATCAATTTAGTATCATCCAGCATCCTTCAGCGCCGTTTTTCAAGCCAGCCTCACTTCGTCGCAGTCAAAGCACCGTTTTGCAATGATTCTCGCGGAATTTATCCTCTTCCCTCCCTTGCCGATGGCGAGGCCCTTGCTCTTCGCATCCACTTTCACTACCGCCACTTTTTTCCCATCCCTTTCCTCCAGCCTGACTTCAGTCACTTGCGCCGGGCGGAAAAGGTTTGCCAACAGCCCTTCCAAGGTGTCGGCGGACTCCACGAGCTCTACTTCCTTGTCAAGCGCCTTCTTCAAACCCATTATGGTGGCGCCGTTCCTCCCGATTGCCCGCCCCAAGTCGCCTTTCTGGACCATGAAAATCACTGTGTCGTCCGTAAAAACGACGTCGTTCGCCCGCGCGCCCGTCCTTGCCTCGAACATGTTGATCGCCTGTATCTCGTTGTTTGAAATCGTCACAGCCAAAAACATTCACCGCCCAAAACATGACGCCAGCCGTCCCGCTGCCCTGCTTATTTTTTTCCCTCTGCCGCCTTCATTATGTCCGACGTCCCTTCCTCAAGCACGCTCAGCGCGGAAACTGGAAACGGTTTCCCGCACACGGTGCCCAATTCCATGCTGGTCCCCGCGTAAGGGACTACGGGTATGCTGGAGAGTTCGCAGTAGCGCCTCAGGTCCCTGCCCGCGTCCTCGGGGCAGTTCGCCGCAATCACGACTAGCTTGGCCCCGCCGGTGAGGGAAAGCTTCCTTGACTTGTCCGCGCCCAGAAAAACCTTTCCAGTATCCACTGCTGTCCTGATGGCCCGGTCAATGTCCATTGCACGCACTTCAAGCAATCCGAAAAAACGTGAAACGTTTTCGGAATGGTTCTCAAACCCTGCTACACCGGCGATGGCGAAGCCGTCGCCCAAGCAGTCCGGGTTTACTCCCCATTCAATTCCAAAAAAGGAGTGAAGAGAAAGTGGGGGCGGGGCGTTTATATTATTTTCCTTGCGCCCTTTTTCCGGGCAGCTGGCAACCCCGTCACGCTTCGTCAACCATTTCAATTATGCTGATGTAGTGCGCGGCGCTTATGCGGTAGTTTTTAGCAAGCAGCTCTTCCAGCATTTTCTTCGCGTTTTCCCTTGAAACCGCCTTCTTCTGGGCCCCTGCGATTATCAGCGCCGCAAGGGGCATTGAATGGATTCCGAGCCGGACCGCGATTTTCCGGGCGGGCTTCTCGTCAACAAGCAGTTCGTCGGCCTCCACCTCCTTGGCGAGCGCCACTGCCTCGGCCTCGCCCGCGCCCAAGCCCTCGGCCACCAAGGCTTCGGAAACGCCGCGGGGCGCGCTTTTCCTCTCAAAAAAGCCTTTCGCGAAATCCTTTTCCAAATCCACGACATGGGGCTTTCCCAGCCCGCGGCCGGCTTCCACCACGTTGGCAAAAACCGCCTGGGGCACAATGACCCGGGAATACCTCTTCCTCAGGAGTTCCGGGAGGCCGCGGACCCTCATGCATTTTATTAGAGTTACGCTGTCAGCCACCGCCAGCACGGCAATCACTTCTCCTTCTCGCGCGCGAGCGCGGCGACGAAGCCCTCAAAATCAAAGTTTATGGAAACCACTTTCTCTTCCAGCACGTCAAGCATCTCCCACACCGAGACGCCGGCGATTTCAGCCGCCTTTTCCACGCTCGTCCCCCCGGCCAGGTACTTGGAAAGCGCAAGCTCGCGGCGCTTTTCCCGCAATCCCGCCTCGAACACTTCCCGGTATTCCTGGGACTTGTCCTTGCCCTCGAGTTTCGCGAGCCACGCAACCGTTTTCGTCAACTGCTGCGGCGCCCTGAACCCAACGAATTCACCGGCCAAACCACCGCCCCCTCAACCGTTTCAAAACCGTTCAAAGCGCCAATGAAAGGATGAAAGGCCATCACAACGCCGTTAACGCGCCACCACGGTTTTGATAACATTGTTAAATCTTGTTTAACAAACTGGTTTTTATTTCTTGCGCCCAGCCCCAGGCAGGTAACCATTAAAAAAGCGGAAAACCCTAAAAAGTGGGCTGCATGTCCCCCCAAAAACGTGGAAACAAGAGTCCGTGGGCTAAGAGGCTTGCCATCGTGTTAGCGTGCGCCGCAGTGGTCGCCGGCATCGGCTTGTTCTACCAGTATTTCGAGGGCGTGAACATCCCCGTGACCGGATTGTTCATGGCGGAGGGGCCGTTGAAAAACCTGTCCCAGGACACCGCGAAATGGACCCAAGGCACGTTCAGCAACACGATGAACGTTTCAGTCACTAACCTCACGCTCAAGCAGTTCGTCAACTGGACGCAGTTCACGCCCGCGGCTTCGCCGTCGGACAGGAACTCGTTTGCAATGGCTTATGAAAACAACGCCGCAATCATGGTGTTGTTCGGAGGCTACGGCACAGGCCCGTTGAATGACACGCGGGCATATAATTTTTCCACAAACAACAACTGGACTGACCGCAACCCGTCCACGGCCCCGTCCCCGCGCTATGGCATGAAAATGGTTTACGACCCGCTCAGCGGCAGGATCATACTTTTCGGCGGAACGAACGGCACCAACGTTTTCAGCGACACGTGGGCCTATAATTATTCGGACAACACGTGGACGCTACTCAGCCCCGCCGCATCCCCGCCAGCCCTCTATCACTACTCGATGGCTTACCATGGCTCCAACCAGTCGATTTTCTTGTTCGGCGGGACCAACGGCACCAACGTTTTCAACGAGTTGTGGGCATTCAATTTCACGCAGAACACGTGGGTGAACTACACGACGTTCGGAGTAAACTGGCCTTCGCCGCGTTATGGCGCAGCGCTTGAATACTCCACTTCTTCAGGCACGTTCATACTCGACGGCGGATACAACGGAACCGATTACCTGAGCGACACGCGCGAATACTATTCAAACACCAACGCCTGGGGAGCGAAAGCAGCCGGGGGGGCGAAAGCGTTCCACACAATGTTGTTTGACCAAGACCAGGGGCTTTTCCTTGAATTCGGCGGATACACCGGCGCAAGTTACCTTGATTCAATCCGCACCTATGACGTGGGAGGCGACACGTGGTCTGACGTGACTTACCCGGCGCCGCCGCCTGTGCGCGCGAACCACTCGATGGCGTATTACGCGGCGCAAAAGATTTTCCTCATGTTCGGCGGAAACAACGCCACCGGCAACAACGGCGAAACGTGGACATACACCCCGACCGGTTCGCCGGGGTATTACCTGAACGGCACTTACGAGTCAAGCACTTTCGACGCCGGCAGCAGCGTTAGGTGGGAAAAAATCTTCTACAACGCCATGGTGCCGGCGGGCACCGCCCTCAGTTTCCAGCTCAATTACTCAGTCAATGGCGTAACGTGGAACGGCTGGCACGGGCCGCTCGCTGACCCGACCGCCTATTACACGTCGTCGGGCCAGGCGATAACCAGCGCGTCCTCGGCCCCAATCCAGGCGAGGTACATGCGGTACAAAATGTACCTCACGAGCAACTCCACGCAGGCCAGCCCGGTCGTCAGCAACGTATCATTCCAGATAAACTACTCGTCCGCCCTCGCGATTTGGGACTCGATGGAAAACCTCCCAATCGCACAGCAGTTGAATTACTCGCGCCAGCCAGTGTTTTACGCGAATTACACGGGCGCTGCCGGCAACCCAGTCACTGGCGCAACGTGCCTGTTTTCCGAAAACTCGGCCGGCTCGTGGGCCGCGGACGCGAGCATGGCTTACAACGCCTCCTCGGGCCTTTACGAGTACAACAAGACCGTCAACCCCAACAACCTGAACGGCGCGGCGTCCTTTAACGTCACGTGCTCAAAAACCGGGTATGCAAGCTTCTCGCTCATCGACCAGTTCACGATTCCCGTGTTCGCGTGCGACCAAGGAAGCCTTGAGGGAGGGGACACGTGCAACATAACCCAATTCCACTACATCAGGGTCGTAAACTACGCGATAAACGGAACCAACCTCGTCGTCAAAAACGGGGCGGGGATAACCAGGACCTCGGGCCTTGTTAGCGACACCACGCACACTTTCAATTTCTCCGGCAACGTGACGATAGAAAACGGCGGATTCGTTGGCGAAGGGTCAGGCGGCTACCTTCACTCGATAAGGTTTTTTGCGAACAACTACAATCAGGCGGGGACTATCAGGTCCTCCCCTGGTGGCAACATCGACATTTCCGCGGCCAACGCGTCGTTTTCCTCCACCGCTGTAGTTAGTGGCAGCACCGGGTACATAGTCAATGTTTCCCTCGCCGCCACGTCGTTCTCGCCAGGAGGCTCTTGGACCGGGGCAGACGCGTATTACTTCACCCTCCCCAACTGGCAGGGAAACGACACGAGCGTGCTTTACGCGAACAACCCGTCATTTAACGCCGTGCCGTGGCTCGAGCCCGACTCGCTCAACTGCGGGCCTGCCCAGGGCTCGAACGCGAAAATCTATGGAATCCAGTGCAACATGGCGGCCGCGACGAGGACATACGAGTACCTGAACGTCTCGGGCGGCGCGACAGTATACTCTGCGGGGGCGCTGTCGCTCCAGGTGAACCAGAACGCCTCGTTTTATTCATCGTCGTTTTGGCATGATTCGAACCCGCTGGGCATCAACTCAACAAACATGGCCTTCAGCAACTTTTTCTTCACCGGCAGTCAAAGCATTCCGGCTTATGGAGACGTTCATTTGAATGCCTCGGACACGTTCTCCGGCAGCATAACCGCGCACAGCACCAATCTTTTAATCAGGGCAAATTCCTTAAACCCGGATGCGATAGACACCACCAAGAAAAACGGCGCTGCAGCAGGAGGAAGTGGAAATGTCAGTCTGACTGCACAGACAATAAATGCAGGAACGATAACGACAGTAAATCAGTACACTGTTTTCAGCGGTTACGGACTACCGGGAAATGTCTATATCAACGCGACGGGCGCGGTCAATGTAGCGTCGATAGACGCGCGGAGCCGTGGCAATTATGGAGGCACGATTGACATAAACGCGCAGCAAATTAACGGCACGACAATAACCGCATCAGGCATAACCGGTCCGGATAATCCAGGGTCTGGAGGAAGCATCAGGCTAAACGCTAGCGGCCCAGTGAACGTGACCACGATAACGGCGATGGGCGGCAACCGCTCACAATTTAACTCCGGCGGGGGGAATGGTGGCTCCATTGAAATAAACACGTCAGGCACGATAAAAGCTTCCCTGATAAGTGCGAGAGCCGGCGGCCGGTACCAGTCCAGCGGCGGGAGCGTAACGCTGAACGCGAACGGCGCGATAAACGTCACGACGATATCAACCGAAGACGGGCAGCTCTCCGATTTCTACGGCGGCTCTGGAGGGCCGGTGACGATTAACGCGAACGGCTCAGTAACAGCCACGAACATAGGAACAGGAACTAGAACAGGCACGTCAGCCAACGATGGAAGCTACTCGGGAGGGCCGCTGACGATAAACGCGAACGGCTCAGTAACAGTCACGAACATTAGAACGGCGAGCGAGGGCGGCCTGTACTACACTGGTCAGGGAGGGGCAGTGACAATAAATGCAACAGGCCAGGTCACAGTCAATTCAATTGCTGCAGACGGAGGAGCGAAAAATGGTGCTATTCCGGCTTTTGATGGGAGTAATGCCGACGTGGTCACGATAAACGCGGGCGGGGGAGTAAACGTTTCAACAATATCGTCAACAGGAGGAGCGGGCTATGGCTTCGGGGGGGCGGGAGGAAACCTCACAATAAACGCGAACGGAACAATAAACGCGGGCACAATAACAACATCAGGAGGATCTGGTGCGTCCTACGGTTACGGTTCGGGTGGAACGGTGAGGTTTAACGCGAACGGTTCGGTAAACGCCACGACGATAACCACAGCCGGCAGCCCGGGGGGCCCGTTGAAAATAAACGCGACCGGCAATGTCACCGCGGCGTCGGTTAACGCGAACGGAGGCAATTCCAACGGCGCAGTCGACTATCTCGCTGGCAAAGGAGGCGACGTGAACATAAACGCCGGCAGTTCGCTTAGGCTTTCCCAAATAGACGTTTCAGCCGGTTTGTATTCCTACGGCACTCCACTTGATGTTTATGGGCCTGATGGAGGAAATGTCGAACTGATAGCGCCGACGATAACCGTAACGACCTTAGTCAGGTCTAATGGCGGGTCAGCGTATCATACCGGCGGCGGCAACCCCCATGGAGGTTCAGGCGGAATTATAACAATTAATTCCACACAGCAGACCGTAGTGGCAAACATAACTTCGAGCGGAGGCGCCGCTTACGGCAGCACAAGCGGGACATATTCCTTTGCCCATGGCGGGCGCGGAGGCAACATACTAATGAATTCGTCTCAAATCCTGGTCTTAGGGATCATTCAATCAGTCGGAGGCTATGCGCAGTGCACGAATGGCGCTGGCACCTCGTATGGCGGAGGGACTGGAAACATTACAGTAATCGCCCAGGCGATAAATGGGACTGAAATAAAATCAATTGGCGGAGACGGCGTTGGCGCTGGCGGCTATGCTGGCTATGGCGGCTCAGGAGGAGCGATTAGGGTGGCGGCGCAGACGATAAACTTGACGACGATAACTTCGACTGGCGCCGTGGGATGGAATAGTGGTGGGACTGTTGCCAGTGTTTGCGGGTCGGGTGGAACTGTAGAGTTGACTGGACAGACCGCATACTTGCATCAAATTAAGGTATGCGGCGCCAGCAGTACTGAGTGGAAGGTATATGGAGGAAATGGAGGAAACGTGACAGTAAACCTTACCGGAACCATGCTGATTTTTGAGACTATTGATGCGAACGGCGGACAAGGCGGGAGTACTGTCACGGGCGGTAACGCCGGAAAAATAAACGCGTTGTTCTCCTCGCTGCTTTACTACGGTCCAGTTACCGCCCTCGGCGGGTATAGTCCGTCGGGCAGCGGGACAAACGGCACAATCAATTTCACTCGCACGTGCCGCCAGTGCAGCGGCACTTACTCGCCCGACCCGTTCTTCGCCTGGGCGCCGCCGACGGTTGCGGGCTTCGCCAAGACCGCCACTTGGAGTGACATCGGCGGCGTGCACGTGAACGTCAGCGCGTATTACTGGAACGACTCGTGGGCCAACAACACCATCACCGAAACGGGTTCCGCGGACTGGACCGGCGGAACTTATTCGAATGCGAGCGTCTCCATAAACTCCGGAAACATCAACCTCTCAACCGGGAACACTGCCGGCTACTACGAGCACACGATTGACGCCGGCGAAGCAGTGAACTGGGACTTGGTTAAGTGGTGGACGACCGAGCCGCCGGGAACGAACATCACCATGTACACGTCGTCGTCGAACAACAGTTACAAGTGGACGCCCCTCGACTCCTATTCGAATTCTTCCACGATTGCCGCGTACGGCGGCTTTTACGGCGACTTCGCCAAGGCACCGGTTTCGCGTTACCTGAGGTACCGCGCGGTTTTCGCTTCAAACGACTCTTCCAAGACGCCGTTCCTGAACGAGGTTTACATCACGTGGGTCAACGCGTCGGCAGCGCCGCAGTTGAACGGCGCCCGGAGCATCACGCTCTACAACTCGACCGGCGACTCGCGACCGGCATCAACAGCAGCACGAAATACGATTATGCAGAAAAGGCGGGCCAGGATTGGTTCCAGGAACAGCTGGCGGACGGGACGCTCAACGCGCCCGCGACCGTTGACACGCCGAGCGTGCCTTATTCAGTGAACATCACTGTTAGTCTTAACAACAGCAACAAGGCGGACATGACGTACCCGGACATCGGCGTGTCCCAGATAGGCTTAATGGAGTCTATCGTGGAACTTGGCACCACGTGCGGCGCCATACTCATCCAGAGCGGCAACTGTTACAGCGTTTTCAACGTCACGCTGCCCGCCGGGCTGAATCCGGGCCAGTATTACCAGGTGACTTGGAACGGGACGTGGACGAACAACGACTTATCCAACACGACAATAACCACATCCACGCAAATCGGCGGCGCGGTGACGAAGCACCTGTCATACAACATCACTCCCTCGCTCGACATGAACTTGTATCCGGGACAGTCGCAGACAATAGCCATCGGGGTGACGAATGACGGGAACGTTGTGCTCGGCCCGGTCAACAACAACTTCACTGCCACCGCCATAAACTCCTCTTGGATTTCCTTCTCCCCGAGCCAGTGGACGAGCTTCACCAAGATTCCCAACTCCGGCTCGACGAAGACCGTGACGTTCAGCGTGTCGGTCCCGGCCCAGGCGGCGCCCGGCGCATACCATGGATTCCTGAACACGACCGGGTATTACTCTGGGAGCCAGGACGTGAACCAGTCGCTTCAAGTGAACGTCAACGTCCTCACGAACGCGTCGTGGGTCATCGTGCCGTCCGCGAACCAGTCCAACGCGTTCGCGCTGAACCAGAAGGGAATCATAGCAAATTACACCATTGAAAACCCGGGAAACATCGACCTGACCTTTTCGGTGTCGTATGACGCGGTTCCCGGGTACAAGAACTGCACTTACATAGGCACGTGCGGCCCGAACATCAACATCGGCGGAGTCAACTGCAACAACAACACGGTTTCCGTTTCAAAAGGCTCTTCTGTAAACATCTGCTTCGGCCAGAGTGGCCAGGAGAGCAGCAACGCCTCCCCCGGGTATGGCATCAGGGCGCATTTGCAAAGCGGTTCCGCGGACCCGACGAACAGGGACGTTTACGTGTTCTTCAACGTCAGCAACGCGCCGCCCCAGTTCATAAACGTGTCAACAATCACGGAAGGAGTTAGGAGGAGTTTCGTCGAATTCAACAAGTCCGTCACCCTTGAGGTGTGGGCCACGGACGACGAAATCAACGGCTTGAACGCTTCGACCGCCTTCTTCAACGTCACGGCCCCCGGCTATTCCTGGTCTTTTGCGCCCCCAAGCGACTGGGAGGACCCGGACATCTACTGCGGCGGCCTCTGCAAGGACGTCAGGAGGTTTTACGTGGACTTCGGCAACACGAACATCACGGGAGTTTACGACTACGCCGTGACCTTTGGAGTGAATGACGTCACGGGCCAGCTTAATTCCACGCAGTTCTCGTTCCAAGTGGTTCCCACCACGAACATTAATGCCTCGGGCCAGGCGGTGAGCGTCGCGAACGTGACGAAATCAGTTGGAAAGAACGTTTCCATCCCGTTTCTCATCGTAAACGGCGGCAACGTGAAGGGCTATTCGGTGAACGTGACCGGCTCGTTCAGCGGCGCGAACACGAGCGGCTTCAGTTACACGAACCTTTCATACGCGAACCTCGCTCCGGGCTGGTTCAGCACGTTCGTCAACGTCAGCGTGCCGCCCAGGGCCCTTGGAACCTACTACTTCAACCCAATAGTCAAGTGGGTTAATCCGAACGGCGTCAGCGGCATTTACACGGCATCCCCGGTTTTGATAAGCGTCTTGTCCAACCCGAACTTCACCGTCACGTTCCCGGCTTCGCTGACCATCGAGCACGGCCACAGCACGGTGCAAAACCTCACAGTAGAGGCGACGGGCAACGACAACGTTCCATTCGCAGTCTCCACCACGTCAATCAGCCCCAATGTCACGGTTTCCTATTCGCCTTCGCCGCGGACAGTCGCCTTGGACAACCCGGTGAACATATCCACGACCGTCGGAGTGGACTATGGCGTGTCCTCCAGCGGGGGAGTCGGGGGCAGGAGCTTTTCGTGCAGCGTGCAGGGAACGGGCTACACGAAGGGATTCACAGCAAACGTTGTGACGCCTTTGAACTATTCCTGGTCGCTCAGCCGCGACACCATGGTCATAAACGCGGTGTCGAACGAGAACAAGGTCAACAGCGACACGGTCATCACGCACACCGGTACCGCTGACGCGTTCCTGAACTTCCAGTTCGGGCTGTTTGGAAACATGACGACGTTCGCGAACCTGCTCGACTCGTCCACGTCGCTTTCAGGCGGCCAGTCGTTCGCCATTCGCATGAATTACACTGCCAATGAGACCAACGCCCACTATGCAGGAGTGCTGCAGGTGAATGAAAGCAGTGGCAACAAGCAAGTCAACATCTCATTCAACTCGTTCTTCTACGGAATACTATTGGAAAGCGTTTCCGCACCGCCGCAAATCATTCCCGGCGACTCAATCAACGCCACCGTGCGGCTCGTGGACTTTTACACGCCGGCGGACATCACGGAAAACGTCACCTACCGCGTGTTCGTCAACGACACCGAAGCCTCGCAAGTCAACATGACCGCGGCGGGCAGTTCCAAAATCCTTTCGTTCACTGCGCCGTCCAAGACCGACGCGCAGTTCTATGATTTCGTAGTCATTGGAAACTACTCGTCGCCGAACGGGCCGGTTATATTCACCAGAAGGAACGCGTCAATCCTCTACTACAAGGACATCACGCAGCCGTCGGTGAGCGTGACGACCACGGACGCGCAGCAGGGAAGCAACGCAGTGGTTTCAGCCGCCGTTTCCGACAACAGGCAGGTTTCGACTGTCACCGCGTTCGTGACGTGGCCGGACAGCACCGTGACCACTCACACGATGTCACTGGTTTCAGGGAACACTGTGAGCGGCACGTGGAGGGTCTCGTCCAACTTCTCCATCCTGGGCGGGTACACCGCAGTCGTGTCCGCGACTGACTTGGACGGCAACCAGCGCAACGTTTCCGCGCCGTTCGAGGTTTATTACAACATCGCGAACTTCGTGGGCCGCATAGCCAATTCCGTTGGCGGGGGGACGGTGACGAACTTCACGCTCCTCAGGCCCGGCACAAACGTCACAGTCTCGAATTTCTCAACTAACGCGACCGGCCACTATTCGGTCAACGTCTACAACAGGACCTATGACGTGGTGATAAAGGCGTTGAACGCGACGCTCGTGTTGTCGGGCGTGTCGTTCTCGCAGATGGAGAACCTTTCAATCGGCATAGACTCGGTTCCGGTGTACGCGGCGCTCGTGCCGTCAATGAGGAAACTGTTCATCCTCGCGCTGAACTTCAGTTACACCGACGGCCGTCCGGCGCCGTCGTTTTCGGGCACGCTGGCGCTGCCGTTTGACGTGACCCAGGTCGACAACATTGACAACGTGTTCGTGGCGCGGTGCGCGGACTGGGGCTTCACTTCGCTCGCGTGCCCGAGCGGCTGGATTTCGTTGACGAACGTCGTCGGCAGGCAGGGAGGGATGCCGGGCTCGATAACCGTGGTCATAACCGGTTTCAGCGCCTACGCTGCCGGCGAGAGCGTGTTGGGCGTGGCGCCCGGGGCGACGTACGTCACCGTTTACGGCGGCGGTGGAGGGGCTCAGCCAGGGTATACCGCTCCCCCGGCGATGGCGGTGGGGGCAATCGGGCCGTCGCTCGAGGAGATTGCGAAGGAAGTCCAGAAAATCATTTCCCAGGCCAAGGGAGAGATACTGAACTCCACGAACGAGACGCTGGAAGCCGTCCTGAACCTGACCGGAGGAATGGAGAACAAAATCGGGCTCGATATTTATCCCCAGACCATTTACCTCGAACTGCTCCTTGGCGAGGAGACGATGGTCACCCTGCGCGTGAAGAACATCCAGAACGCTTCCGCGACCACCGTCGCAATCCAGGCGACCGGCGACACGGTCCCGTTCTTCTCGGTCAGGCCTTCGGTTACCCTTGCGCCGGGAGAGACCGCGGAGGTAATGGCCGCAATCAGCATCCCCGAGGACACAAAACCAGGCATGTACTACGGCCAGATTATTTTCACTAACGAACTCGGCTTGGCGGTAATGCCAGTCACCATCCGCGTTGGCGAGACGAAGGAGAAGTTCATTGACTTGAAACTAGTCCCGTACCAGACCGACGTGTCGCCGGGCCAGAGTTTCAAGGTGGACCTCAACTTGTTCAACACCGGCGCCACCAAGAGCGTCAGCGGCATCGTCAGGCTCTACCTGATAAACTACGACACTGACGCGGTGGTTTTCGAGTCAGGGGACCCGTTTGAGTTCGAGAGCTCGCAGACTATAACGAAGTCAATCACGGTGCCGCCGGACCTTGCGGTCGGCACTTACATGCTCAAGGCGACCGCCTACTACCGGCTTGTCCTGAACACGACGCGCGCGATTTCGGCGTTCGCGAACATCAAGGTGCAGATTGGCCTGCTTGAAATGCGTTTCATGGGCGTCCCGCTGTTCTACCTGCTGCTCGCCGGAGCCGCAGTGACCGCCGGCACGAGTTACGCTTACTACGACCGGTACCAGAAGGCGAAGATGAAAAGGTATTTGTCGAAAATTGACTTCGCGACGCTGCCCCAGCCAGGGCCCGACGGCGGGTTCCTCGGCCTCATCGCGGAAACGAACGTGCGGGCGTTCGTGGACTTCCAAAAACTCACTATGCACACGCTGGTCGCGGGAGGAAGCGGGTCCGGAAAGACGGTGGCGGCGCAGGTGATTGCGGAAGAGGCGCTCAAGAAAGGCATCGCGGTGGTCGTCTTTGACCCGACCGCGCAGTGGAGCGGTTTCCTGAGGCCGCAGAAGAACAGGGAGATGCTGGCGGCGTACAAGAAGTTCGGGATGTCGCTGAGCGAGGCGCGCGCCTTTGACGGGAACATCGTCGTAGTCAAGAACGCCGACCAGCAGGTTGACCTCAAGAAACTGACGAGGCCCGGCGAAATAACGGTGTTCGTCACTTCGCGGCTGACGCCGCAGCAGGTTGACTCTTTCTACGCCAACACGGTCAAGCAGGTGTTTGCCAGCCAGCCCGAGGAGTCGCCGAAGCTCAAGGTGCTGTTCGTTTACGACGAAGTCCACCGCCTGCTGCCCAAGTTCGGGGGAAGCGGCGAGGGCCTCGTGCAGATAGAGCGGGCGGCGAGGGAGTACAGGAAATGGGGCCTGGGCCTGGTACTCATTTCGCAGGTGCTGAGCGACTTCGTGGGCGAAATCAAGGCAAACATTTCCACGGAAATCCAGATGCGCACCAAGTACGAGGGCGACTTGGAGCGTATCAGGACCAAGTTCGGGGACGAGACCGCGAGGAGCATCGTCCGGTCCGCAATCGGGAGCGGCATGATGCACAACCCCGAGTACAACAGGGGCGCGCCGTACTTCGTGACCTACAGGGCGCTGCAGCACAACATCGTCCGCCTTTCGGAAACCGAGCTCCAGAAGTACGACGAGTACAACCAGCGGATAGAGGTGCTGGAGGAGAAGGTTGCCGCCATAAAAGCGAAGGGAGTGGACGTGCTTGACCTTGAACTGGAACTGAACATCGTCCGCGACAAGCTCAAGAAAGGCGCGTTCAACATAGTGGACATTTACATGGAGTCCCTCACCCAGAAGGTGGAGACGCAGGCGAAGAAGCACGGCGTCTGAAAGGGGCGCCGGCCGGAAAAGGCGGTTTTGTGGATGACGAAAAAGGCGCAGGGGACGCTGGACCGGCCGCCGGCGACGGCTTGGCATGGGACGGGGGGCGCGGCCCCGGGCACGCCGCAGGCCGCCTTCCGGCCGCAAAAAAGCGCAGGAAAAGAATGGTTTTCATCGGCAGGCAGCCCGGGCTCGGCAGGTTCCTTGGCATTGGGCGCACCAACCTGTTCCCGGTCGGGAGATCCAGCGGCATAAGCCGCATTTACGTGATTTGCCACGGGTGCAGGAACGAGTATCTGCTTGAGCCGGAGGACTGGGGCAACTCGCGGCTGGTCGTGCTTTCAAAACCCTCCAAGTGCCCAAAGTGCGGCGCCTGGAACGTCAACGAAGTGGAGGAAAGCGATTAAAAGCCCGCCTGCATTAATGCACGCGGCGGCGCCAACGCCGCCGGGCGGGTTGGAATGGGTTTCCTGGATTCCATCAAGAAAAAGATTTCCAAAAAGACAGGGCCCACTGAGGAAGAACTGGAAACAATGACCGACTTGGCCATGGTTTCCGGCGAGGAAAAATACACGCCCGAGGAAGAGGAAAAGCCCGAGCCCGGCAGGGGCCAGGGAGGGGCAAAGGGCGCTGCGCTGCTCGAACGCGACCTCGAGCTGGCCAGGGGCCAGATTGAGGCGCTGAAGCAGTACCGCCAGATTTCCGACGAAAAATTCGCGCGGCTCAACGAGGAAATAGGCGAATTGCGGGCAATGCTGTTGGAGAGCGAAAAGTCGGGCAGGGAAATGAAGCTGCAGGCGGAGAAGGCGTCGGCCCTCGTCGAGGCGGTCCAGCCGGAAAAGCTCTCAATGGACGTCAAGAAAATTGACGCGAAAATAGAGGTTGTCAAGGGGATGGTTGAAAAAGTGGAGACCATCGAGGAGAAGCTCGGGGAGGAAATGAAGATTGTCAGGAACGACTTGATGGCGACCAGGGGCACGGAGACGCTGCTGCAACTGAACGAGGAAGTCAAGGGCGAGCTTTCTTCTATAAAGAAGCTTGAGGCCGAGTCCGAAAAGCACGCGGACAAGGTGGAATTCATTTTCGTGGAGTTCCAGAAACGTTTTGAAGAGTACCTGCGCCTGGCGAACGACGTGAAGAGCATGTTCCGCGAAATCAACGACACGATAAGGGACGTGGAACAGCTCAAGGTCCAAATCAAGGAGACTGCGCAGGCCAAGGAACTCGCGCAACTTAGGGCTAAAGTGGAGGAAGCGGCTAGGAAAACTCCGGTAACCGCGGGCGCCGGCGGCAGTGAAAAGAAGCCCGCGACAGTCGTCTGAGGCTTTCAGGGATTAGAGGGGACTGGTCTGGTTGGTTGACACTCTGGCGCGGCTTGAAGCGGCTTTCCTGGAGCTCGTGAAAAAAGTGGATGCCCTGTCCGAGTCCGTGGACGAGTTGAAAAAGTCATCCGACTTGACCGGGAAGAAAATAACGGCTCTTGAAAGCGATTTTTCCGGAACCTCCGAGAAAATAATCAACGCCGCCGACTCGGCGGCCCGCGGCGCGGGCGACGCATCCAACGCGCTGAAAATCATTTCAGCCCGCATGGAGACCGTGCCTTCCAAGACTTCTTTTGACGACTTTTTGCGCGACGTTGACGTGCTGATGGAGGCCAACAAGAACGCGCTCAGGACCCAAGTGCAGTCCGTGGGCACGGCGATTGACAGCGTCTCCAAGAAAATCCTCGCGATGCCGACCAGCGACGACTTGAACGAGTTGGATAAGTCAATCGGGGCCCTGCCGACGAA
Source organism: Microcaldota archaeon (assembly GCA_026396285.1). GTDB lineage: Archaea > Micrarchaeota > Micrarchaeia > Norongarragalinales > JAPLXB01 > JAPLXB01. The sequence continues at coordinate 19,134 of JAPLXB010000045.1, read as the reverse complement.
ACAGGAGCTGACGGCGTCGGTTCAGAAACTCAAGGAATTCCCGTCGCGCGAGGAGTGGAAGGACATCCTCAAGACCCTTGAAGAGAGCGGGAAGCCCGTTGAAAAACTTTTGAAGGAGGTTGATGCGCTGCAGGAAAAGGTTTCGGCGCTCCCGACAGCTGCCCAAGTGGGCAAATTAAACGATACTGTTTCCTCGGCTTCCGACGAGTTCGCCGAAGCCGCCGGCGGCCTGAAGAGCGAAATGAAGGCGCTGCGCTCGGACTTGAGCGAGGCATTGGCTGAAAACACCAAGGAATTCGCGGCAGCGGCAAAGGAGCTGAGGACCGGCCTCACAGAAGTGGTTGCGGAAAACACCAGGGAATTCGCGTCGGCCGCGGCAGGGCTGAGGGCGCAGTCAAAGGCCGTCGATGCAAGGCTCGCGGGGCTCCCGGACAAGGGCGACTTCGCCGCTTACGAGAAGAAACTGGACAGTTTGCGCTCATTCATTGACGTGACGAGCATGCGCCAGCGCCTTGAAACCGGGTTGTCGGCGGTCAGGGAGGACACGCGGGCGACGAGGAACGCGATGGCCGATTTCGCGAAGATGATGAAGGCGTTCTCGTCCACCCAGTCGGTTGCCCTTGAATTCGACAAGGCGCTCTATGACACGGTCGTGGCTCTTGGGAAGACGCTCATCGAGCAGAAGGCGGGCATGGACTCGCTGTCCAAGAAAATCGCGGCCGCGCGCGCGAAGGAATAAAAGCGGAATAAGTGCTGGAAAGGCGGAAACAGGGTGGATTGCGGCTTGCCGCAAACCAGCCGGGCGGCGCTGACTAGTCGACGTCCATTTCCAGGTTTACTGTCCCGGTGCCGCAGGGAATGGTCTGGCCGATGATTATGTTTTCAGTGACCCCCTTCAGCGGGTCGCTTTCGCCGTAGACGCACGCCTTGAGCAAGTGCTTCGCGGTCTCCTCGAACGCCGCGCGCGCCAGGACAGACGCCTTTTCGCCTGCCAGCCCGTGGCGGCCGATTGACTTCACTTCGCCCTTGAGCGTCATCGCGTCGGCAATGAGCATGATGTGCCTCAGGTCCACTTTCAAATCCTGTGCATCGAGGACTTTCACTATCTCGGTTATGATGGAGTTGCGCGCAGCCTCTATGCCCAGCACCTTGGATATCTCGACAATGTCGTTCGTGCTCGTGCGCACCGCGTCCACTGCGGGTATCTTGAACACTTCCTCAAGGTTGCTTCCCTCGGTGGCGAGCGTCAGTTCGCCGTTCATTTCAACGATGATGGCGCGCGCGATGCCCTTTATCCCCTTTAGCGTCATTTCCTTGAGCCGCGTGGTTATCTTCCTTATGCTCTTCAAGTCCTCTGCTTTTGTCTTCACCGTTATCACGTTCTTGTCGCGCGTGGTCGCGGGCTCGATGGCCTTTATTTTCTCGGTCACTTCCTCGGGCTTTATCTTCATCTCGTCCAGCGCGTCGGTGTCGAGCGTGATGCGGATTAGTTTCTTCGAGAACTCCTCCTTGACCGACGCAATCTTGTCAACCGTTATCTCCTCTATGCTGGAGGCGATGGCCTTCACCTTGTCCAGGTCCTTGGAATACTCTTTTTTCAGGTAAACTTCCATGACCGGGTTCTTGGGCGTCTTCCTCGCGTCCACGACTTCGACGAGGCGCGTGAAACCAAGCTGCGCCAGTGAAGCGACTCCCGCGTAGTGGAATGTCCTCAGCGTCATCTGGGTGCCGGGCTCGCCTATGCTTTGGGCGGCCACGACTCCCACCGGCTCGCCCGGTGAAATGGGCTTGCCTGCGATGTCCATTCCGTCGTCGCCGTACTTGAACTGGATTATGCTGCCTTCCGCGTCCTTGACGCAGCGGCTCGGGGTAACCATCATGTCCTGGAGGGCGTTGATGAGCCTGCGCTGCATGTAACCCGTCTTCGCGGGGTTGACGCCCTTGTCCACGACCGAATCGCGGCCTCCGGCCGCGTGGAAGAAGTACTGGAGCGGGTCAAGGCCTTCTACGTAGCTGCTGCTCACGAAACCCCTTGCGTCGTCGCCCAGGTCGCCTTTCTTGAAGTGCGGGAGTATCCTGTTCTTGTAACCCGACTTCATCCTCTTGCCCCTCACGGCCTGCTGGCCAACGAGCGCGGCCATCTGCACCACGTTCAGGAGCTTTCCCCTCGCGCCCGCCCTGCTCATGAGGAGCGCGGAATTGTGGTTGACCGGCGCGCCGAACGCCTTCAACGGCACGCGCTTGATGTGGTGGAGCAGGTGGTGGCCGCACGAGTCCCTCGTGTGCTCAAGGACATTCATGACCAGTTCCTCGAGGGTCTCCTTCAGTGTTTTCCCCGGCTTTCTCTCGAGTTTCCCCTCGCGGTACTGTTGGACAAGGGATTTCACTTTTTTCCTTCCGTCGCGCCAGATGTCCCTTATTTCCTTCACGCCCTCCTCGCTGAGGTGGTAGTCCTCGAGGCTGAGCGACAGGCCGTAGCGCGTGATCACTTCCGTTGAAATCCTCGTGGCCGCGTCCAGGAATTTCCTTGCCGCCTCGGAACCGAAGTCGTCGAAAATCTGCTTGGTGAGCAGGTCGCTTATCTTGCTGTCCACGTGGCCGGACAACAGTTTGCCGTTCTTTATCTTCACGGCCTCCTTGCTGCGGTTCACGTACTCGACGTTAAATCCCTTGGGAAGCAGGAACGAAAACAGTTCCTTGCCGGTCGTCTTGTCGCCACCCACTTCCTCCACGATGCCGGCGCTTGCGAGCAGCGAGCACGCCTCCGCCCTAGTGAACGTCGTGCCGTCAATAGTCAAGAGGTAAAGCCCGCTCACTTGGTCAAGTATCGGCGCTATGAGCGGCTCCGAGTTCCGCGGCGAAAGAATCTGGTCCTGCACCTTCATGAGTATGTCCGCCTCGCTCTGCGCCTCCTCGTTCTGTGGCACGTGGATGTTCATTTCGTCCCCGTCGAAGTCCGCGTTGTACGGCGCGCAGACCGCGACGTTGAACCTGAACGTCTTGCCCGGCAGCACGCGCACCGAGTGGCACATCATGCTCACGCGGTGGAGGGACGGCTGGCGGTTGAATATCACTAGGTCGCCGTCCATCAACTGCCTTTCAATCACGTAACCCGGCGCAAGTTCGGCGACGATTTCGTCGACGTTGCTGGGAATGAGCTTCTTCCTCCGTCCGTCCGGCCTGATTATGTAGTTTATCTTCTCCGCGTTCGCCTTCACCAGCTCCTTCATGTTCTCCTTGTTCCATTCGGTGACCGACACCGGCAGCGTGAGTTCCTTGGCGATTTCCTGCGGTATGCCGAGCTCGTTTATCCCCAGCATCGGGTCAGGCGAAATCACCGTGCGCGCGGAAAAGTTGACCCTCTTGCCGGACAGGTTGTAGCGGAACCTTCCTTCCTTGCCCTTGAGGCGCTGGAAAAGCGTCTTCAACTGCCTGCCGGACCTGTGGCGCGCCGGCGGGATTCCCGCGGTCTCGTTGTCAAAGAACGTCGCAACGTGGTACTGCAAAAGCTCCCACAAGTCCTCTATGATTAGCTGGGGCGCTCCCGCGTCAATGTTTTCCCCGAGGCGCTGGTTGATCCTCAAAATGTCCACGAGCTTGTGGGTCAGGTCGTCCTCGCTTCTTTCCCCGGTTTCAAGGGTGATGCTTGGCCTGACAGTCACCGGCGGCACGAGCAGGATCGTGAGCACCATCCACTCGGGCCTCAGCTTTATCCCCCACGCGGCCAAATCCTCGTCGGTAATGCGTTCAAGGCGTTCCCTGACCTCGTTCGGGAGAACCCTGCGGTCCTCCTCGTAGAAACTCGTCGGCTTCACGAACTTGATGGTTTTCTGCTGCTCGCCGCAGTGCGGGCACTCGGATATGCGCTTCGCCTTTTCAATCGATTCCGCGGTCATGGCGCGGCCGCACTTCCTGCACGTCGCGCGCAACAGCAGGTAAACCGGCTTGGCGAAACCCACGTGCACGACCGGCCGGACGAGCTCGATGTGGCCGAAGTGGCCGCCGCACGTCTTCATCCTGCCGCCGCACGTCTTGCACTTGAGGCCGGGGTCAATGACGCCCAGATGCTGGTCGGCGAGCCCGCCGCTGATGGGGTACCCGTCCTCGTCGTAGGTGTCCGGCACGGTGACCTTGACCGCGCTCATTTTCCTCACGTTCTCCGGGGAAAAGACGCCGAATTCAATGCCTGAAATCGCCTTCATCACAAAAACACACCTGCACCCAATCAAATCATCCTTTTGACTTCAACTGGAGTTTCGGGAAAATCCCTATGCTCTTCATCTCGTCCAATAGGAGCTTGAACGCGTAACTCATTTCCACCTCGTGCACGTTCGTGGACTCGCACAAGGGGCAGTAAATGCGGTTCTTTATCTTGTCCGCGACTCCCAGCGACCCGCAGTCCTCGCACACGAGTTCCGTGGTCTTGTCGCTTGAGTCAATCATCCTCTCCTTCAGCAGCGCGGCCGCGCCGAAGCCTATGAAGCAGTCGCGTTCCATCTCTCCCAGCCTCAACCCGCCTTCGCGGGCCCTTCCCTCGGTCGGCTGGTGGGTAAGCATCTGCACGGGCCCGCGCGAGCGCGCGTGCATCTTGAGGCTCACGAGGTGGTGGAGGCGCTGGTAGTAAATCACGCCCACGAAAATCTTGGCCGGCATCATCTTGCCGGTCACCCCGTCGTAGAGGAGTTCCTCGCCGGTGTACCTGAACCCGTTTTCCGCGAGCGTCTTCTCGAAGTCCTCGCGCTTTTCGCCGGTGAACGCGGTGCCGTCCCTGCGCCTGCCGTCGATGGATGCGGCCTTGCCTGCCAGCATTTCAATCAGGTGGCCTGCAGTCATTCTTCCGGGAATGGCGTGGGGGTTGATCATCAAGTCGGGCACGACGCCCGAGGCGGTGAACGGCAGGTCCCTCTGGGGAACAAGCATTGACACGATCCCTTTTTGGCCGAAGCGCGACGCGAACTTGTCCCCGATTTCCGGGACGTTCGTCTTCCTCACGCGGACTTTCACTAGCCTGTTGCCAGAGGTGGTCTCGGACATGATGACCGCGTCGACGACCCCTGACTCGTTGCTCCTGACCGCCAGCGAATTCTCCCTCCGCTTCTCGGTCTCCACGTCAAGTGCGCTTATTTCCTTCAAGAACCTCGGCGGCGAAGTCTTGCCCACGAGGACCGAGTCAGGCCCGACTGGCGTATCCGGGTTGATCACTCCCTTCTCGTCAAGGTTGGCGTAATCGGGTTCCCCGAGATAGCCTTGGACGAACTCAGGCGGGATCTCGAACTTGTCCTTCTGCCCGCCCGGATAGCGCCTCTCCTCGTCGGCGTAGGTCCTGAGGAAGACGCTCCGCGCAAGGCTGCGGTCGATCGCGTCCTTGTTGAGGACGACCGCGTCGTTCAGGTTGTACCCGCGGTAGGAAAGCACCGCGACGACGAAGTTCTGGCCGCTGGCGCGCCGGTAGTTCTCCAGGGAGTCGTAGACCCTCGTCTTTGTAAGCGGTTTCTGGGGATAGTTGAGGACATACGCCCTTGTCTCGGTCCTCATGTTGTAATTTGACGCGTACAGCCCGAGGCTCTGCTTCGTGTGCTGGGCGGCCATGAGGACCCTCGGCGCCATGCTGTGCTCCGGGAACGGGACCTGGGCGGACGCGTAGCCAAGGATGCTTGCAGGGTCTATTTCAAGGTGCGTGAAGCGCTCCTCCTTTCCGGCCCCGGTGGCGCGGTCCAGTTCGGTTTCGTCCATCGCAACGTAGGCGTTCTCCTCCTCTTCCGCGTCAAGGTATTCAACCACGCCTTCCTTCACGAGGCCGCTCCAAGCGAGCTGTCTCTGCCTCAGTTTTTCCGCGTGCTGGGGAGTGAACATGCTTTTCCCGCGCTTGACGACTATCAGCGGCCGCCTCGCCCGGCCTTCGTCGGTGTTGACGAAGACTTCGTTGGTGCGCGGATAGTAGGCGACGTTGGCCTGGGGGTCAAGCTCCCCGCCGCGCCTCTTGTCGCGGATGTCCTGGGCGAGTTTCTCGCCTTCCTCGGTGAACCCGATGAACCGCCCGTTCAAGTAAACGCTTACCTTCATTCCAACCACTTCACCAAAACCGTATTCGTTATTCCGTCACGCGCGCAGCGTGACCCCCGCTTTCTTGAACATCGCTTCCAGCGGCTCCTCTTCGGCGCCGGTCGTGATTTCGCAGAACAGCGCCAGGTTCTTCACCAAGCCGCAGTTCGGCCCCTCGGGAGTCTCGTTCGGGTCAAGCCTGCCCCAGTGCGTGCCGTGCAGGTCCCTTGCCTTGTGGTGGGGGTGCTTCTTCGCCAGCGGCGACGTCACCCTCCGCAGGAAACTCATTGCCGAAATGTAGTTGTAGCGGTCAAGAGGCTGGCACACGCCGGTGTGGCCCCCGACCCAGTTGCCGGTAGCCATGGAATACTTTATCCTGTCCGAAAGCGCGTCAGGCCGCACGATTGCGAACATGCTGATTTTCCTGCCCCTGACGTTGGCGCGCTCCATCTGGTAAGTCACGTCCTTGACCAAAAACTGGAACGCGTACCTGAACAGTTCCTCCATCAGTTTCCCCGAGATCTTGAGGCGCTTGTTGGCGTAGTGGTCCTTGTCCTCGACTGACCGCAGCTTGTAAGCGACGTACACCGTCCGTTCGGCCATCCTGCACAGGAAATACGCTTTCGCCAGCCGGTCCTTCTCGTTCACGCCGATGTGCGGCAGGAGATACCGGTCAAGCAGCAGTTCCGCCCTCTTCATCTGGTATTCAATTGGCTGGCCCGGCGCAGCGCGCTTGCCTATTGATTCAAGGGCGTCCTTCCTGCCCTTCGCCTCGTCGGACTCGAGGTTGAGGAGCACGTCGTTCCTTACTTCCGGCTGCTCCGGGAAAGCGTCGAGCACCTTTTCGTCCTTGTCCAATCCCAGGGCCTTGAGAACCAGCATGAGTTCAATCGCCTTGCTGTACGAAGGCATGGTCACGTAAAACTTCCCGTCCTTCGTCCTGTCCACGGTGCAGCGTCCCCTGAAGCCGAGGCGCGTGGAGAAAACCTTGGCCTGCGTCATCTCCTTGTCCTTCTCGCGCGACACCAGTATCCTGTTCGGCGCCAGGTCCTCCAGCGTCATCAGCGATTTCTCGGTGCCGTTGATTATGAAGTACGCCCCGGGGTCGTGGGAGTCCTCGCCGGCCTGGACTAGTTCGTCCGCGTTCTTTCCCCTAAGGTAACACAGCTTTGACTTCAGCATCACCGGGAGTTCGCCGACGTAAACGTTCTCGGGCTTCTTTTCAACGCCGTTCACGGCCTGCGTCATTTCCAGGTACAGCGGCGCCGAGTACGTGAGGTCCCTGAGCCTCGCCTCCATGGGCCACAATTCCCTCTTGGAGCCGTCGTATTCGATGACGACCGGCCTGCCGAGGCTGACCCGCCCTAGCTTCACGACCACGCCCTCCATCTGCGGCTCTATCACCGCCTGCGAGTCAACGATTTCCTGCAACCCGTTCTCAACGAACTTGTCGTAGGAGTCGATGAACTGCTTGACGAGCGAGTTCTCTCGAAGGTAAGATTCGGTTATTTCAGGAAACAAGCCACACCCACTCCCGCAAAGGCGCCTTCCAGCGCCCAATACCCGGCGCCGCCGGACAAGACGGCCCGGTTCCAAACCCCGGAAACCCAATTGCCGAATCCCCGGCTCAAGCCGGGGCCAACTGTCACTCGACCACGCGCCGGTAAAAAGCCTCTTCCTTGCCAGTCACTTGGCTGGAGCGCAGGCACTTGACGACGTCGCCGGGCGCCGCCTGCACGCCGTTCAGCTTCAGCCCCGCGTCATCCGCCTTGATGAGCGGAAGGTTCTCCTTCGCCGCGCCGTGCGCTTCAAGCGCTTCCTTGACCTCGTCTTCGCTAGCCAAAACGATTTTTGGAACTAGGACGTGTACGGTGGGCGCGCTCAACATTGACCACAGGCTGATCGAGAATTCGGTTAACAAACTTGTGAAAGAAACTTTAAAAACGTTTCCTTCCCGCGTTAAAGCCAGTATCAAGCCGTTTTAGGCAACTTTGCCGCATTCCAAACAATTATTAACCAGCCGCAATGAAAGTACATCAGGCGGCACTGAATGCCAGAGATTTAGACGAATCCGTCTCATTCTACAAGCGCTTTTCCAGTTTTACTGAAGCCAAAGGGTTTGGAAGAAAAGACTCGGGCGGCAAGGCCGCTTTTTCTAAAGCTCGGGGAAACCCGCATTCAATCGCGGCAGTTTGAAAAACAAGCGGAAAAAACACGGGGAACCAGATCAAGAAATTTACGTTTTACGTTTCAGAACCAAGCACGGGCGCAAGCGGGTCCAAGTAATGCTTTTTGAAAGACCCTTGAGGAATTTCCACAGGGCCATACGAGAAACAGCGGGCGCCCAGAAATGGTTTTATAAAAACCAACGGAGGAGTTGAATAATGAAAACAATAGTACCAGACACCGGCGTCCTGATAGACGGCCGCGTCAGCGAGATAGTCTCGCGCGAAAAATCCGCTAAAATAATCATCCCGCTCTGCGCGGTGGCGGAACTGGAGCACCAGGCGAATTCCGGGAGCGAAACCGGGTTCACCGGACTCGACGAACTCAAAAAACTCGTCCAGATCGCCGAACGGGAAAAAGGCGTCACCATTGAATACGCCGGCGAAAGGCCCGGCGCAGGCGAGATAGAGAACGCGCGGTTCGGCGAAATAGACGCCATGGTGAGGGCCGTGGCGAAAAAGCACGGCGCGACGCTGTACACGACGGATAGGGTGCAGAACAAGGTCGCCGAAGCCGAAGGAATAGAAGTCGTCTACCTTGCGCCGATTGTCGCAGAGGCGAAACTCGAGTTCGCGAAATACTTCAACCCGGAAACGCTGTCGGTCCACCTGAAGGAGGGCTGCCTCCCAAAAGCCAAGGTCGGGCTGCCGGGCGCGTTCGAGTTGCGCGAAGCCGGAAGGGCCGCGCTTTCCCGCGACGAGATAGAAAAAATGGTCAAGGAAGCGGTCGAGTACTCGAAGCGGGTGGAAAAGAGCTTCATTGAAATAGACTTGGAGGGCGCGACAGTGCTCCAAGTCGGGCCATACCGGGTGATTTTCACCAAGCCGCCGGTCAGCGAAGCGTTCGAACTCACGGTAGTGAAGCCCATCAGGAAAATGACGCTCGACGAATACAACATTCCGAAGGAACTGTACGCGCGGCTCGGGGAAAAAGTCGAGGGCCTCCTCGTCTCAGGGCCGCCGGGAAGCGGAAAGAGCACGTTCGCGACCGCGCTCGCCGAGCACTACGCCGCGATGAAAAAAATCGTGAAGACCCTTGAACAGCCGCGCGACCTGCAGGTCGGGAAGGAAATCACCCAGTACGCGCCTATCGCGGGCTCGTTTGAAAACACTGCCGACATCCTGCTTTTGGTGCGGCCGGATTACACGATTTTCGACGAAGTCAGGAAACCTGATGATTTCCGCGTGTTCGCGGACCTCAGGCTCTCGGGCATCGGGATGATCGGAGTCGTCCACGCGGCCGAGGCAATCGACGCCATGCAGCGCTTCATCGGGAAAATAGATTTGGGCGTAATCCCGGAAATCATCGACACCATCGTCTTCATTGAACGCGGGCGCGTGGCCAAGGTGCTTGACCTCAAGTTCACCGTGAAACAGCCTTACGGGATGACTGAACGCGACCTCGCGAGGCCGGTCATCGAAGTCAAGGACCTCATCACGGGCGTGCTGGAATACGAGATTTACAAGTTCGGCGAAGAAACGGTCGTGCTTCCCGTTAGGGAAGTGAAGGCGAAGAAAAAACACGTTGAAGTGGACGCGGGCCGGGTGAAGAAAATACTCGAGCAGCACATCGGAGGGGACTACGAAGTTGAATTCGAGGCTGGAAGAGTGATTGTCTTCGTCCCGGAGCGCATGATGCCGCGGCTCATCGGCAAACAGGGCAAGAACATCGCCGAGTTGGAGAAACGCCTGGGGCTCGCGATAGACCTGCGGCCGAAATAACCCCGGATTCAATTGCAGTGGTGCGGCGGCGAGTGGATTGGAAACCGAATGGCGCGGCATGCGCTTTTCCTTCACTGAAGCGGTCTACGCGCCGCGCGAGGACTCTTTCCTGCTGGCCGAGGCCGTTGAAAAGTTCGCGGCCGGCAGGGTATTGGACATGGGCACGGGGTGCGGCATCCAGGGAATCACCGCGGCGAGGAAAAAGGAAGTTAATGCGGTTGTCTCCGCGGACGCGGGCAAGGAAGCCCTCGAGGCCGCCCGCGCGAACGCCGGAAAAAACGGCGCAGGGGGCAAAATCACTTTCGTCCAAACCGACCTTTTCTCCGCGGTAAAGGGAAAGTTCGACACCATCGCGTTCAACCCCCCTTACCTGCCGGTTTCCCCCGGCGAGAAGAGGTTCGCGGACTCGGCCGCATGGGACGGCGGGAAAACAGGGAGGAAAGTCATTGACCGGTTCCTCGACGAGTTCGACAGGCATTTGGCGCCGCGCGGAAAACTTTTGTTCCTGTCAAGCTCGCTGTCGGACGAGGGGAAGACGCTCAAAAAACTGGCGCAAAAAGGCTTCAGCGCCGAAACCGCGGGCGAGAAAAGGTTTTTCTTCGAGAAAATCACTGTAATAAAAGCGGAGAAAAACCCCGACAACGAGGCAGCGGCCTGATGCGGATGATGCCAATGGTTCCGATAAAACCCGAGAAACTCTCCCGCGCCGAGGAAGGGACGAGCCTCCTCGCTGGCTTCGCAGCCAAGAGGCTGAGGGAACTAAAGGAGAAGGGAAAACAGTTCTGGGAGCCCGGGAAGGGCAGGAAGGAGGAAAGGGATGCGCATGAGGCGACGTTCTACCACCTCGCCGAATACCCGACGTTCAAGCGGCTTCCGGAAAAATTCAATTCGCCCGAGACCAAGCGCGCCCTGAACAAAAAGTTCGCGAAATTCGTGGAAAAAATAAAAGCCGGCGAAATCGACTGGCGCAAGTACGTGCCCAAGCGCAAGTCGTTCGGCGCGCCGCAGAAAAAAGGATACGAACAGTGAAACAAACACGCGGGCAGCTGAACCGCGGCAGCGGCCACTGAAGAATTTTAATCCACCGCACCCTAGCTAAATGCATGGCTTCCCTGAACGCCACGCCGGAATACTACGCGGCTGAAGCGAGGTACCGCGCCGCCAAAACCTTCGAGGAGAAGAAGGCCGCGCTCGAGGAAATGCTGAGCCTGTGCCCCAAGCACAAGGGCGCCCAAAGCATCCTCATGGAGATAAAAAACAGGCTCGCGCGCCTGAGGAAGGAGGAGGCGAAGGAGAAGGCGAAGAAAAAAGCCGCAAGGGGAGGCCGCGGCGAGTTCGTGCGCAAGCAGGGCGACGCACAGGTCGTGCTGCTGGGCTTCCAGAACGCGGGAAAAACCGCGTTGTTCAACGCGGTCACCGGGCTGAGGAAACAGAGCACGCCCGTGCCCTTTGAAACCAGGGAAGCGGCGCCGGGCATGATGGTAGTGAAAAAAGTGCAGGCGCAGGTCATTGACACGCCGAGCATGAATGAATCAAACAAGGCCAAGCTGTTCGCGTTCGCGCGCCAGGCCGACCTAGTGATAATCATCCTCGACAGGGGAGGCGGGGAAGCGGAAGCAAAAGGCGCGAAAAGGTTTTTCGACGAGGCGGCCCGCGTTTTCCTGCCCGGCAAAAACATCCTTTGGCTGGCGCGGGAAAAGGACTACGACACGGCTGACGCAAAAAGCGTCACGGCGCTGAAGGAAAGGATTTATTCCGCCCTCGGGGTCGTCAGGGTTTTCACGAAGACGCCGCGCGGGGAGCCTGACTACGAGAAGCCGGTCGTGATAAAGTCCGGCGGCACCGTGCTGGACGTGGCGAGGCAGATTCACAAGGAACTCGCCAGCGGCCTGGACTACGCGCGCGTGTGGGGTTCGGCGAAGTTCCCGGGCCAGCAGGTGGGCGCGGACTACGAGCCTGCAGACGGAGACATCGTGGAACTGCACCTCAAGTGACTCGTGCCGCAAGCGATGGCGATGGGCCGCGGCGTCAGGGCGTCCTGAATCCCATGACCAGCAGCAAAAGCACCAGAACCGGCTGGTGGACCAGGTATATTGCAAGGGAGTTCCTGCCCAAGAAGGAGAAAAAGCCCGCGGCACGCCCGCTGATTCTGATTTTTGCGGTTTTTTCAACGACTTTTTTCCCGAAATAAATGCCCAGCATCAGCACCCCGACCCACGGCAGGACCGGGAAGTAATCAAGGGTGAAAAAATTATTTGGCACGAAACCGAGCCACAACAGGTAGGGGAAGTCAAAACGCGCCACCTGGAGCAATAGGCCAGCCGCGATTGCCAGGAGGCCGCCGACGAGGTTCATGTTCATCCAGTCCCTTTTTGCCAGAAGAGGCACGAGGAACGAGGTGAAGGCGAAGAAGTGGAGTATTCCGAACAAAACCGCGGCCTTTGGGACGAAAAGCAGGGTGAAGCCGGTTATGGCTGCCGCGAAAACAACTAGCCTGAGCCCCCGCGCAAAATACCCTGGCGCAAAATTTTTGCCGCGTTTTTGGGAGGCGAAGCGCGCCACTGCCCCGGAAATGAAGATGAACGCCGAAGCAATCAAGGCGGGGTAAAGCGTCCAGTACAGGGGGCCGGCCGGGATGCTTACCAACCCGAAATAATCCAGTGTGACCGAGTAGTTGAAGAGGACCATGAGGGCGAGGTTGGCGCCCCTCGCGAAATCAATTGCCTGTATTCTGTCAGCTGCATGCAGGCGCGGGCGTTCCTGGAGCGGTGGTTCGGCGCGCACGACGACCATCCCTTATTCTCCGCGCTCCTCCTGTTCCTGTTTCTTCTGCATGTAGTACCGGTAGCCGGCGAAGCCGATCAAAGCGATTACGGCCACGGCGAGGCCTGCTTGGACCAGGGAACTTGTTTCACCGCCGGCAGCCGGCGTCGGCGTGGCCTGGATGCACCGCGAGTACTTGTCGTTCAGCGAAACCGCCATTGAATCGGCTTCGCCCATCCTCGCGGACATGTTGAGGTACGCTTCCCTGGTGGCCCTGAGTTTCAGCGCCTCAACCTTCTTCCACGCGTCCGAGAGCTTTTTCCAGTCGTCGGCGAGCGCGCAGGCCTTGAATGAGAACTCGTTGGACAGCATCTGCCCGACCCTGGGCTGCACCTGGGCATAGGCGTTGAGCGCGTCCACCTTCGCCTTGAGGAACAGGAAGCCCTCCACGCTGTCGTTCGCCCATTTTCCCGCGTCAAGCGCGCTTGAATCGTAGTAAGCGGCGCCCGACTTGAAGGAATCCTTGAACTTTCCCGGATTCCCGGCGTCATAAAGCGGGGACAACGCCTTGAGCACGCTCTCTTTTTCGGAAACAGTGAGGTTCTTAGAGTTCCTCACCTTGTCCTGCGCGTCAAGCACCGCCGACTGGTAGGCTTCGGCCGCGTCAAGGAACTCCCTGAAGGACGAGAAGGTGCGCACGTAGTGGGAGAACAGGTTTGACAGCGCGTCAGAAGCGTATTGCGTGGTGAACACCGCCCTCTTTTCCATCCCCTGGTCCAAAACCTCTGAAAGCAGGTCGAGTTTCGCCTCCATGAGCGAAAGCTTTCCCTCAACCTGGAGCAGGGTCACCGACGGGTAAGTGGACTGGATTGAGGAAATGACTGCCTCCGGAGAGGCCGCGGCAAGGCGTTTCCTGAAGTCGCTTGAAAACGCGGAAAAATCCCCGAAAGACAGGTAGTACGTGGATTCAAGAATCTGCCACACCGCGTACTTGTGGGCCGAGAGCGCAATGGCGCCCAGCAAATCGTCGCCGTCCACTGCCTGGCCGCTGGACGCGACTGCCGCCACGAGCCTGTTCTTTGAAACCGGCGGCGGGGGATAGTAGAAGACGTAGTACTGCGTCTCGCGGTATTCCAACGGCGACTCGATTATGTCCATTTTCTCCAGGTTGTCCGTCCCGACGTATTCGCCGACAGCGGCAGCGGCCTCGGCGCTTGAAATCCCGGCTGCGAACTGCAGGAGCAGGACTGCGGCAAGGAGCGCTGGCAAAAGCTTTTTCATCAATTTCTTGTCCAGCCGGTGGTTAAAAAAACCTTGTCCTGGGAAGAAAACAAAGGAGTGAACCACTCAGGCCTGAGCCCGTCTGCAACGTGCAGGCCTTCCAGTGCCGGAGCCGCTGGCTGAAGCCAGCGGCTTCCAAACACCATGCAGTTGGAGCAAACAAAAAATTTATTTTTGCCAGCTGCATGGTGTTTCCTGCCTGAGTGGTTCAGTGAAAGGCCGGAAAGAAAAGCGGATGTAAACCGGATGCGGAAAGGTGGCGCTTGTGCGTGTGAGAATCGTGCTGGTGGAACCGGAATACGAGATAAACTTAGGCAGCGTCGCGAGGGCGATGGAAAACTTCGGCGCCCGCGAACTGTGGCTCGTGAGGCCCAAAGCCGGGCTTGGTTTCCTGGCAAAAATGTTCGCCAAGCACGCGTGGCCCCTGCTGAAAAACGCGCGGCAGGCGAAGTCGCTTGAAACAGCGGTGCGCGGCTGCTCGTTCGTCGCCGGAACCACTGGCGCGCCGAGGCGCTATTGGAGGAGCATCAAGAACTGCGTGACGCCGCGCGGACTCGCGGAAATCGTTTCCGAAAGGGGCGGAGCAGGGGCAAAAGGCGCTTCCCGCGGAGGGGAGGTGGCGCTCGTGTTCGGGAGCGAGGGCCGCGGGCTGGGACTGGATGACTTGAAGAAATGCGACGCCATTGTAAACATTCCTGCGGGCGCAAAGTACCCGGTGCTGAACCTTTCCCACGCGGTCGCAGTCGTGCTGTACGAATTGAATGCAGGCACGAGGGACGGGAAACCGCTTTACAGGCCCGCAGCCAAGGGAAAGGTGGAGAGGCTGGCGCGCATGTTCAAGGAAACCGTTTCAGTGCTTCCGGCAGTCAGGGACAAGGAAAAGGTTTCACGGGCGTTCAGCCAGGTGGTGGCGCGCGCGAGGCCGGGCGACGACGAGGCGCAGGCGCTGTTCGCTGCGCTCAGCGGGATGAGGAAACTTTTCACGCGACGCGTTCGGCGCTGACCGCGTACTCCTTGACTCCCGGCTTGCGTTCCCACTCTATTGAAAAGGTCTTGTTCACCGCCATATCCGAGGGCGGCACGTCGTTCAAGTAGATTGTTTCAAACGCCGCCGGGTTCTGCTTCCCGTCCTCGACGATTGAAATCTTGAGCACGATTGAAAGCGGCTTGGAGCCCTTGTTGGTTATGAGGCACGCGCCGGAGACGGTCAGGCGGCTGCTTTGGTTGATTGCCTGGGGCACCATGACCTTGGTTGAGCCGAACAAGCCTTTTTTCTCCGCCAGAAACCTGGAAGCCGGGTCGCAGGAAAACACGAATTCCTGGGGCTTCATGAACAGATACCACGCCGCCGCAAGGATTATCACCGCGAGAATCACGTAGTGGCCTTCGCGGCTCCCGAACAGCCAGTCGGTCATGCCGCCTGTTTTCGCGCCCTTGGCGCCGCCCGCGACCGCCCCGACAGTCTGCGCGCCGAGCTCCATCCACCCCTTGGGCGACTTCATTTTCTCAAGGGTCTCGGAAGTCGACTCCTCCCACGTCTTTTCCCTCTCGGGAATCGCCTCGAGACCGAATGCCGCGCCGAGGCACGCGTCCACGTCTATCTTGAACGTGTCGTCCGCGACGTCCACCCAGATGCGGTAGAACGGGGCGTAGATTTTCGAGACCGCGGAAGCGACGACGGAGTCCTTTTTTATGCCCGCGTGGGCCGCGACCTTGGCGGCCGCGGTTTCCTTGACTTCGCCGGATGAAATCGTGGTCTGCTCGACTTCGCAGTCCTTCCCGACGTCCCTCGTCTTTTTCAGGGGCCGGTCCAAAAGCATGGGGACGAATTCGTTGAGTTCGCCGGTGAAGGCGTTGAGCGCCGCCTTGCCCGTCGGAACGTTGCCTTCGGCGAACACATCGAAGGAAAACACCCAGTAAGGGGAGTAAACGAGCTTTATCTGCGCGATGTCGTATTTTTTCCAGTTTTTCTTGGCAAGCGCCTTCTGCACCATGCCGAGCGCTATCTCCGGAGTGAGGACAGTCGAGAAACCGGGCGCGTCCAATTGCATGAAAACCAAAAAGAGAGGGCCGCCGTGTTTTTTAAACGTGCGCAGCGGGCCGCGGGCTCGGGGCAGAAATAAGGTTTGCCAGATGTTGCCGCGGCCGCGGGAAGGCGCTTGCCCGGGCTCACCCGAGTTTCTTCCTCTTGACTATCTTGACGTTCGCGGGCGTCAGGAGGATCTTGTCCTCGTCTATGCGCGCGATGTCGCCGTTTATCTTGTGCACGAAGGAACGGAGCTCGTTGACCGCGCTCTTGAGCTTCACGGGGTTCCTCGCAATCGGCGTTATGTTCAACAGGATTAGGTTCCTCTGGTTCAATTCGTCTTCGACCGCCTTGATGTCGGAGTCTGTCTGGAGGCCAATCGGCTTTACGTAGAAGTCAGCGGCCTGGTGGAGAACGTCCACTTCCTCCGCCTCGCTGGCGGTCATGAAGTCCTCTATGTTCATGTCCTTGGCTAGGCCGAGGGCTTTTGTCAGTTTTGTGAGTATTCCCATGAAAACACCCCTGAACGAGTTTTCTAACGCGGTTTTTTTAACATTTGGTTTTGGGGGAGTTTATTAAAAACCCTTTGCTTCCAAACCAACAAATTCACAAGCAACTTATTTAAAAAACAATCCACCCACTTTCTTTCTGCACCGGCCGCGGCCGGCGCGTTTGGTGGGCACGTTGGGGGAATTCAGCGAATTACTTGAACAAGGCACGGTATTCAGGAACCGGGACATACTTTCGCCCCACTACGTGCCGAACAAGCTTATTTTCCGCGAGGCCGAAGTCAAGAGGCTCATGGTGGCCCTTGCGCCCGCGCTCAAGAATTCAAAGCCCCGCAACCTCTTCATTTACGGACAGACGGGCACCGGAAAGACTGCGACGGTGAAGCAGGTCATCCGGAAGCTCGCCGGCGAAAAACAGGACGGCGTCAAGACGGTTTACATGAACTGCCGCATCTACGACTCGCGCTACAAGGCGGTCCAGAAATGCATTTCCGAGCACCAGCCCGACTTCGCGAAAACCGGGTACTCGTTCGCGGTGCTCTACGAGAAGCTGCTGGACTGGATAGAGGAAAGCGGCGGAAAACAGTTCGTGGTCGCGCTCGACGAAGTGGACGTGGTGAAGGACTTGGACAGCCTCGTTTACACGCTCACGCGCGCCAACGACGACCTGAAGAAAGGCAACATCTCGATGATCGGGATAAGCAACAGGGTCAGTTTCAAGCAGCGCCTCGACGTCCGCAGCAAGAGCTCCCTGTGCGAGGAGGAAATCGTGTTCCAGCCGTACGACGCCACCCAATTGAGGGGGATACTGCTCCAGCGCGTTCCCGAAGCGTTCAAGGACGGGGCGGTCGAGGAAAGCGCGCTCAACCTCGCCGCAGCCATCGCGGCGAAGGAAAACGGCGACGCGCGCTATGCACTCAACCTGTTGTTCAGGGCAGGCGAGCTCGCCGAGGGCCGGGGCATGCTCAAGGTGGCCGACAAGGAAGTGGAGGAGGCGCGGAAGATGGCGGACGAGGACAAGGCGTTCGAAGTCATTTCAACCCTTCCCGAGCACCAGCAGTTCGTCCTCTACGGGCTGGCATCCCTCGCCCTTGACACGAAGTACAGGAAACTGGTGGAGGAAGGCGGGGACAAGCTGTATTTCTCAAGCGAAGTCTATGAACGGTATTGTTCGCTGGCGAAGCGCGGGGGGCAGGAGCCGCGGACGTCGCGCTGGTTCCGCGAGTACCTGCACGACTTGGAGACCCTCGGCCTCGTCGCAACCATCGAATCGGGAAAAGGCGTCAGGGGGCACGCCACGCTTGTAAAATTGTGTTACGAGGCGCTGAAGGTCAGGAAAATAATAGAAAAAACGCTCTTTGAAGACAAGGGCGCTGAAAAATAGAAAGCGCCTCGGGGCCGATTTTCCAACCTTTTTTGGTGAAGCTTTTTTGCGAGCGTCAGCGAGCAAAAAAGGTTCCTCGAACGGCCGACCTACGCGTTAACAGCGCGTCGCTCTACCAACTGAGCTACCGAGGCAGCGGAGTATTTAAGGAAAAACGTTTTTTATAATAGTAGGTGCTTTTGGTGGTGACGTTGCAGGGCCACGGCGTGTTCGCCAAGCCGGGTATGAAGGAACACGCGGTTTACGCGAAGCTAAGGGAGGCGGGCAGGGAAGAGTTGCGCAAAAAACTCGGCGAAAAGTACCCGTCGCCGGGAAGGGTCGGGGATTTCGTCACCGGCATTCTTTCAAAGGCCACTGGTTCCGGGGCGCCCAAGGACGCGGCCAAACAGCTTTTGCTCAAACACGTTTCACCAGTGGACGTCTTCCTTTCCAAACCGAGCGTCACCTACGGCGTTGAGAGGGCCGCGCGGCTGGAGCTTGAGCCGAAGGAAAAGCCCGTCGCGGCGCTGTTGATTGCGCGGGCGCACCACGCGCTTGAAAACGTCCACCGCGACCGGGAGGCGGCCGAAGCGCTTCTGCGGGCGGTGGCCGGGCTTGAAGGCAAGCGGGTCTCTCTCGAAAAAATTTATGAAACCGTGATGAAAAAGCGGCTTGCGCCGTCCCGTGCGGCAGTGGACGAACACAACATTTACGGGGGGCGGGAACTCGACGACCTGAGGAACGCCGTCCTTGGCGGGTTTGACGTGCCCGAGTCACTGTGGCTCGCCGAACACAGGCTCGCTGAATTGAAGCGCCTTGAGAAAAGGTTCCCGGAAAAGAAATGAATCGGGTAATCACGGCAGGAAGTCCTGTTCCTTGATTTTTTCCGGAAGGTAAGTGCTTGAAATGTACTGCAGGTTCTTCGATGACAGGGCCTGGATCTCGGCCTTGATTTTCTTGTCCAAAAACTTCTTGATTTCCTCCTGCCACTCTTTTGCCTTGAACCAGTCGTAGCCATTCATTTCCAAGGCGCGTTTTATGTCCACGTCCTTCGCCTTGATCGTGACGTTGCGGAGGTCGTAGCGCTCGATGTCGCTTATGCTCATTCCAAGGAACTTCATCGCCGGGCACCCCAGCCGGTTCGACTCGTGGGCAAGGGCCATGGAACCGTACTTCATCGTGGAGTAAATGTACCACCCGTAC
>JAPLXB010000055.1 GCA_026396285.1 Microcaldota archaeon | reverse complement strand
GCCTCCATCGTTCCCTCGCCCGTCAATAACGATGGCCTCCTTAAGCCCCAGCCAGTCCTTCCGCTTGAGCTTTTTCCACGCTTTCCCTTCAAGAAGGCGCGACAGCTGGAGCAGTTTTGGAAGCTTTTTGACCAAGGTATCCAAGCGGAGGCCGTCCAACTGGCCTTTCCGTATGAATTCCCGGACCGTGGCCTTATTTTCGGACGTTACTATTGGCTCGCCGTCCAGGCGCTTAAGCCAGTAGTCCAACTGCTGGGGCTGGTTGTATATGTCCGCTCTCTCGTTCTTCGCGTTTTCCATTTGTGCCCTCTCCTCCACTCCGTTTATTAGGACGGGTTAGGGCACATTTGCTTTTGTCAGAATGCTCCGGCCGGGATTTGAACCCGGGTCTAAGCCTTTCCCCTCGCGGTTTTCTTTTGATGAACCTTTTCTTTTACAAAAGAAAAGGTTCCTCGAGAGGGCCTTATCCTTGACCGAGCTAGACGACCGGAGCAGTATAGGGAAAGAATCGCGGTGGTAAAAAGGTTTTTGCTTCCCGGCGTCCGGGGGCGGCGGCGTTTTTTCAGCGCTTTTGCTTTTTCAGCAACTGGACCACGAAGTCGCGGAAAGCGGTTTTTCCGGATGGCTGTTTCGCCTGGAAGTCGCTCCACGCGTCTGCAATGAGCTGGCGCCTTTTTTCATGGAATATTTTTCCGTGCTCGGCCGTGCCCGCCGGGAGTTTCGGGTGTTCGGCCGCGACTTTTTCAGCGGCGGCCTTCGAAGCCATTTTTGCGAATTCGGAGAGCGCGTTTTTTTCTTGCAGAGAGAGTTGTTCCATTTTTTGAACGCCGTGGATTTTACTCAATTCGACGGCGATGTCGCTTACGGTAGAGATTTGAGAAGCGGGTTTTGCCATTTGTTTGAAGTGCTCCGCGTGTTTGTGGAACGCGTCGATGACGTGGGAATCCACCCAGACTGATTTCGCGGAGTCGTAGTAGCGCCTTTTTTCCGCTATCCTCATCACCAGGTCAAGGGGGGCGATGAAGCCGCCTTTCGAGTGCCTTGTCCTGAGGGAATCGACGAGGCTTTTGACCTCTTGTTCCGCGGTCCTGTTTCCTTCGCCGAGTTTTTGCCTGAATTTGTCGCTCGGGCCCCAGGTGTCCATCATTACGCCGACTATTTTTTCGCCGTATTTCTGCTCGAGTGTTTCAAGTCGTTCTCTTGCCGCTGCTGCGGCTGCCGCGGGAGCCATCGTTTCACCGGATAAATCTGGTTTTTGGGAAATAAAAGGTTTGGGAAGGTTCCGGAAAAGGTTTGGGGGTGGCGAAAAAGGTTTTTGTTTCCGGCGCGGCGGGGCGGCTTCATTCGATGAACCTGAATCTTGGATAGTGTTTCTTGACTAGGGCGGCGAGTTCCTTTTCGTCGCGGGGGAACGGCTTTCCCTTGGCTTCCACGGTTTTCGCGAGCGCGGCGTGCATCAGCATGCTGCTGCCCTGGGCTTCGCTTGAGACGCGCTTGAAGTCCTCGAGGGCGAATTTTTCGAGCATTATCCTCGAGCAGGCTATGCGCGTCGCGTGCCGCACGTTTTTGTACGGGATGTTGCCTCCGATGAGTATTTCAGCCAGTGCTTTTGCCGCCAGTTCGTCCGTCACCTCTTTTCCGTGGATGGCGCGCCTGAGCGCCTCGTCGTCGTAGCCGTACACCTGGGGATACGAGTCAAACACGCGTTTCACTTCAATGTTTTTGACGCGCTTGAGGCGGATTGACGGGAGCGTGTGGGCCCAGCCGAAGCGCACGAGGACGGCTTTTCCCGGGTGTTTTTCCGCGAGTGCGGTGATGGCGTTGAAGAGGTTCTCTTCTTTTGCCTTGAGGCGCGCCGCCTTTTTCTCCACCATCGTCCGGTACGTGTCGACCGCTTCCTTCCACTTGCCGGTGGCGAAGTTCTTCACCGCCGACCTGATGAGTTCTAGCTCGTTCCGGCGCGGTTCCAGCAGTTTTATCAGGCCGTCGCGGTCGGCGAACTCGAATGCTTCGGAAAAAACCGGTTTCAAGCCGTATTTGTCCACTGTTTCCGCTTCCTTGCGCTCGAACTTGCCTATGTCGATGAACTTGTCTGCGGTTTCAATCACCGAGCGCAGCCCTTTCTTGGCAATGTCTTTTTCTTCGCCGAAGCGCGGGAGCTCGGTGGCGTAAAAGTCGGGCGCGTGCTTCTTCACGAGCGACTCGATTATTTCCGCGTCTTTCTCCTCATTGTGCGCGCCGAGGGAAAATATCACGCGGAACCGCTTGCGCTCTTCGGGGCCGGGTTGCATGGATGCTTTGGGGAAAAAAGGGATTTAAATGCGGGGGCCGGCGGCTTGCTTCCGGAACCGGGAGGATCCGGTCAGCGGGGCCGGTTTTTCTTTTCCGCGGCCGCGAAGGCGTGGAAGGAATTTGATTGCCCGGCGAGGACCGCGGCGCGCAGTTTTTTCCACGCGGCGCCGACGATTTCCCGGTGTTTTTCGGCGTAGAGCGCGGCATCAGCTTCCTTCGCGGGTTTTTCCACGGCGACGCGTTTCTCTATCTCGGCGCCGAGCCCCTTTGAGAACGCGCGCAGCGCGTTTATTTCCTCCTCGGGCAGCTCGCTTTTTTGGGTTGCGCCGTGGACGGCCATCACCGCGCGGTCGAATTCGTGGATGTTTTTTACTTCTTCGGGGAGTTTCTTCGCCAGCGGCGCGGCGTCCCGGTCCCGGCTTCTTCCAAGCATTGAGTCAAGATTCCTTTTGAAGGCCGTTAGTTCTGCCAGTCGTTTGCCGGCCTCTGCCGCTGCGGGTGCCATGTGCTTTTCACCGGATTCAATTGGTTTTCTGGCAATAAAACGGTTTCCAGCCGCGACGCTGTTTTAGTGGAGCCGGCGGAGGTGGGCGGCGAAGCGCACCCACTCGTGTTCGGGTGCGGCGTTTTTCACCGCGTTAATCATATCCAATCGTTTTGTCCCGGCGCGGAGTAGCGTGATGAGGCCGTCGACTGCGTACTGGTGCGCTGATTCAAGGCCTTTTTTGCCCTCAGAGCGCTCGGAGCGCGGGTTTTCAAGCGTTTTTTCGTCAAGGGTATGGGCCCACACGCGGTGGAGTTGCCGCACCAGCGCGTCAACGTCCCCGGGTTTTTTAGCGAAAAACGACTCATCCTTCAGCTTTTCTGCAAACGCGGTGAGGCTCTTTGGGTTCGCTGCAGCCGCCTTGAATTTCTCGTGTTCCGCCATCATTTCAACCGCCTCCTGGCCGGCCAGGTATTTGCCTTGCAGCCCCCGGCACTCAATGTCATTATCCTAGAACTCCGTCCTTTTTCATAAACCTCAAGCATTCTAAGACAGTATGAGCTGCCTTGGATACGCCTATGCTGGCTCCGGTTGTCGGGGATTCGGTTTCTTTTCCAACAAAATACAGGTTGGTTACCGGTGTTTTCTGCGAGGGAAACTTCTGCCCGACCATGATGCTTTCAGTACGCTGGATCTGAGCATGAACCATGTCAATATCGCCTTCAATCTCCGGGAAAACACCGGAGATTATGCTCAAATAGCGCCTGCCTAATTTCTTAACACTCTGTTTTTGCTCGTCTTTTGAGAGAACAAACACGAAACCGGCAAGCTGCTTTCCAGCGGGCGCAAGCGAAGGGTCGTAATTGGATGTGGGCACAACCCAACCGGGTTTTTCTGTTTCAACCCAGATTTCCGAGCCGCGCCTTCCAAAATATCTTTTATTGAGGCCGAGCCAGACGCTTAGCGTCGTTGCCTGTTCAATACTCTTAAGCCGTTTTGCGTAGTCCCTCCTTAAGGGCAGAAGGTCCGGCAGGGAACCGGCATATCCTGCGTAAACAACGGTGTCGGAATAATACTCGCAATCCTTTGTTGCAACCCCCTTAGCACGCCCATCTTCCACGATGATTTTTTTTACTTCGCATCCCGTCTTTATCTGGCATGTTTCCGGCATGGATTGGGTTATACAGTTTACAATACTTTGAAGCCCCCCTTTCGGGTATCCCTGCTCCTTCGAACCCTCGTCCTTTATCAATCTCGTCAGCTTATGCGCCTTTGTCGTCAACGAGCTGCCTGTTCCTCCGCCCCCCACAAACCTCCCGATAGGACATTTATCCGATGTTGTGCCCGCCAGAAAAAGCGAAAGCGCATTTGCGATATGCAGGGCCCTCTCCGAGAAGTGGTACTTCCTCAGGACTTCCCCGATGCTTTTGTTGTTCAGGTCATTCCCAGTCGCATAATCGACTAAAAGACCGGCCATTGCTTGTACTATTTTCACCCTCTCCGTTTTTGAGAGGGGGGAGAATACCAGCCAGTCTGTAATCGTCCACGGAAAGGAAGCGACAGAGTCGCTGAATCTTAGGTAGTACTTTCCGTGCTCGACAAATTCCGGCACTGCATCAAAATATTTGTCCATGAAGACTCTGAAGGGCCCTGTTTTTAGCCTTGTAATTATGTGCGGCCCCGTATCAATCCGGTAACCTCCAACCCGGTAAGACCTGCAAATTCCGCCAATCTCCTTCTCTTTTTCAAGAAGCAGGATGTTCTTCCCTTCTTTTGCCAAAGAAAGTGCCGTCAATAGGCCGCTTATTCCCGCACCGACAATTATCACATCATGTTTCATTCATGCGCCCCCCGCAGGTGTGGAGAACTTCCCTTCAATCCGGGGAAGGTTTCATGCCCGAATGGGTATGGGCCCGCTGGGATTTGAACCCAGGACCTTTCGATTTCAAAAACGCGGGGCGCCTTACGGCGCCGGCGTAGTCCGCGCTGCGGCGTACTATGCCGGCGACGCCGGGGCGCCGCCCCTCGTCGTATCAGTCGAACGCTCTGGTCCATGCTGAGCTACGAGCCCGTTTAAAATATAGGCCAAGGTTTAAATAAAACTGCCGCACAATTGCTTCTTGCAGGTTTTTTGGTGAAGAGGATGGAAAGGGATTTATTTATCTGACGCCGCCACGCGTTCTACTTATCCCGCGGAATTCCCGAAACGAAAGGTGATCGTCTTAGACACCACGCTGCGCGACGGCGACCAGGCGCCGGGCGTGCACCTGAGCGCCGAGAAAAAGCTTTTGGTGGCGCAGCGGCTGGACGAACTCGGCGTTGACGTGATTGAAGCCGGAACAGCGGTTGCGAGCGGCGAGGAGGCGCGGGCAGTCAAGGCCGTGGCAAGCGCGGGATTGAAAGCCGAAGTGCTGAGTTTCTGCCGCATAGTGAAAAAGGACGTTGACGCTGCAGCGGGATGCGGCGTGGACGGCGTCCACCTCGTCTTCCCTTCCTCGGACCTACATATAAGGGAAAAGCTGCGGGTCGGGCGCGAGGAGGCGCTGGCGCTTGTCCTGGATTCGGTTGATTACGCGAAAGCAGCGGGGCTCGTGGTTGAATTGAGTGCCGAGGACGGGAGCAGGGCAGACCCGGCGTTTTTGGCCAAGGTTTTCCAAGAGGCCGGCGAGCGGGGCGCGGACAGGTTTTGCGTGTGCGACACGGTCGGCTTGCTTTCGCCCGAGAAAAGCGCGGAACTCTACGGTTTTCTTTCCAAAAAGGCCGCGAAACCGGTTGCAGTCCATTGCCACAACGACCTGGGGCTGGCTACCGCCAACACCCTTGCGGCAATCCGGGCGGGCGCAAGCGAATTCCACGCCACAGTCAACGGCCTCGGGGAACGGGCCGGTAATGCGGCGCTCGAGGAAGTCGTCGTCGGTTTGAAGGTGTTGCACGGCATTGACTCGGTGAGGCTGGACGGGCTTTACGCGGTTTCAAATTTTGTCAGGGTAGCCACGGGTTTTCCGCTCGCGCCCAACAAGCCGGTCGTGGGAGAGAACGCGTTCAGCCACGAGTCCGGAATCCACGTGGACGGGATAGTGAAGAACCCGGACACTTACGAGGGGTTGAAGCCTGAACTCGTCGGCAGGCGGCGCAGGATAGTGCTGGGCCGGCTTTCCGGAAGGAAGGCGGTTGAAATGAAGCTCAAGGAATTCGGTTTCCAGGCCGGCGGCGAACAGTTGGAAAGGATTTTTTCCGAAATAAAGTCCATCGGAGACAAGGGGAAGACGGTGAGCGACGCGGACCTGCTCGCGATTGCGCACAGCGTCTTGACCGGTGAAGCGAGGGAAAAGGTGAGGGTTGACGAATTGGTTTGCACGACCGGAAACACGATCACTCCCACTGCTTCGGCGCGGGTGACGCTTGAATTGAACGGGGAGAAGAAACAGGTTTTCGGGGCGGGCACAGGCGACGGGCCTGTTGACGCCGCGCTCAAGGCGGTGTACAGCGCCCTCGGGGAGAGTGACGTGAAACTGGTGGACTACCGCGTTGAAGCCATTACCGGCGGGAGCGACGCGTTAGTGGACGTGAAAGTCAAGCTCAGGCGCGGGGACAAGGAAATCAACTCGGGCGCGGTCGGCACCGACATCGTAATGGCCTCGGTGAGCGCAGTGGTCAAGGGACTCAACGCCTTACTCTGACCGCCCCTTATTCTGGCGTCGCCTGATGCTGCCTGCGGCCGTGTTTTTGCCTGTGGCGCGCGAGCGCCTCGCGGAGGCGCGCCATGCGTTCGGCGTAAGAGGCTTTCTGTTCCTCGGTTTTTTCATGCGGCCCGAGTTTGCCGAGGGTTAGTGCTTTGGAAAGCAGCGAAGTGTCGGACGCTTCCTTCACAGTATGCCCTTCTGCATCCCTGCTTTTCCCGCGTTTTTTGCCGCCGCCTGCCGCTGCCATGGTTGTTCACAGGCCGGCTTCCTTTTTCAGGGTTGCGGCCTTGTCGGTGCGCTCCCACGTGAACTCCGGCTCGTTCCTCCCGAAGTGGCCGTATGCCGCGGTCTTCCGGTAAATCGGGCGCAGGAGCTTCAAGTGGCTGATTATGTCAGCAGGCTTGATTGGGAAGTGCTTGCGCACGAGTTCCGAGATTTTCCCGTCCGGAACCCTGCCGGTGCCGAAAGTGTCCACCATCACCGACACTGGTTCGGCCACGCCGATGCTGTACGCGAGCTGCACCTCGCACTTGTCCGCGAGCCCGGCTGCCACCACGTTCTTCGCGATGTAGCGGGCCGCGTATGCGCCCGAGCGGTCGACTTTCGACGGGTCCTTGCCGGAAAAGCATCCCCCGCCGTGCCTTGAGTATCCGCCGTAAGTGTCCACGATTATCTTCCTGCCGGTCACGCCGGTGTCTGCTTCGGGGCCTCCGACCGCGAAAACGCCGGTCGAGTTCACGTGGTATTTGGTCTTCGCGTCCAGCCACTTGCCGCAGACGGGCTTGATCACCTTGGCTATGACTTCGCTGCGCACCTTTTCCAGTGAAACCTCCGGGTCGTGGTGGATGGCGATCACGACGGTGTCCACGCGCTCCGGTTTCCCGTCGGCGTATTCCACCGTGACCTGGCTTTTTCCATCGGGCCGCGCCCACGGCAGTATGCCCGTCTTCCGCACTTCCGCCAGCCGGCGCGTGAGCTTGTGCGCGAGCATTATAGGCAGCGGCATCAGTTCGGGCGTCTCGTTGCACGCGAACCCGAACATCATTCCCTGGTCGCCCGCGCCCTGCTCGTGCTTCGACGTCTTCGTGACGCCGATTGAAATGTTCTTGCTCTGCTCGTGAATGGCGGTGAGGACGCAGCAGTCCTGGTAGTCCAAGCCGAATTCGGGGTTCGTGTAGCCGATGTCCTTTAGGGTCTCGCGCACGATTTTCTGCACGTCCACGTAGCCCTTGGTCGTGACTTCTCCGGCGACCATTATCAGGCCCGTGCTCGTCATCGTTTCCACTGCCACGCGGCTCTTCGGGTCCTGCCTGAACGCGTCGTCAAGGAAAGCGTCGGAAACTTGGTCACAGATTTTAGACACTGAAGAACCTAAATCGGTTCTTCAGTTTTGTCCGGGTGACCTTCGGTTACCGACTCCGACGTGAACAAAAACCTTTCAGCCATTTCAAACCACCCTCAAAAACTCAGCTGAAAAGGCTGGGCGGCCGCGGGGTTATAACCCTTTGTGAAAATAATATTCCAAAAGGAATAAAAATGAGGGTTTTTATTATAAAACCATGGCTGGAATGGCTTTTTCCGCGGCGTTCCCGGAACTGTCGGAAATCAGGGCCCTCAGGAGGCGGGCGGGGCTGACGCAGGCGCAGCTCGCGGAGCGCGCGGGCGTGTCCCAGTCGCTGGTCGCCAAAGTGGAGAGCGGGAAGCTTTCGCCCGGGTATGCGGTGGTGCAAAAGGTTTTTTCCGCGCTCGACGAGGCACGCGGGGAAACGGAACTGCGCGCAGGGGACGTGATGAAGCGCCGCATCGTGTTCCTCCACCCCGGGGATTCGGTGAAGTCGGCTGTTGCGGTGATGAGGAGGCACGCGTTTTCCCAGGTGCCGGTAATGGAGGGCAGCGTGGTGGTCGGGCTGGTCACCGAAGGGGCGTTGTTGGACGCGGTTACTGCGGGAAAGGCGAGGGTGGTGCGGGAAGTGATGGCCGAGGCGCCGCCGATTGTGCCGAAGAACGCTTCTGCCGGCGCATTGACCGCGCTGCTGAAAATCGGGCCCGTCGTCCTCGTGCAGGAAGGGGGGAAGGCGGTGGGGCTGGTGACCAAATCCGACCTCCTTGAAAAGCTTTATTCGCGGGCTTGACCGTCTTTGCGCAGCGGCATGAAACGTTTTTAAGAAAAGGAATCCTGTGGTTTGCGTGGTTGGATGAAGGTCGTCGTTGGCGGTACTTTTGACAGGCTCCACAAGGGTCACGAAACGCTGTTTGCCAAGGCGTTTGAAATCGGCGACTCCGTGGTCGTGGGCGTGACGAGCGACGCGTTCGTAAAGCGCACGAAAGAGGACTGGATACGCGTCCAGCCCGTGTGGGAGCGCTTGGAAGGCGTGAAAAAGTTCCTCGCGGGCCGCGGGTGGCTGAACCGCGCGGAAATCGCGGTCATAGAAGACAACGCCTCGTCCCCGGCGGCGGAAAGGCCGGACTTGGATGCGATAGTGGTTTCCCCTGACACGGTCGCCGGCGCAAAGGAAGTCAACGCCCTGAGAATCAAAAAGGGGATGCGGCCGCTCGCCATCTCAATCATTCCCAGAATCGGCGCCGGCGGAAAACCCGTTTCCTCCACTGAAATCCGCAAAGGCGGCTGAGCGCGGAACCCCAAAGGCCATGCCGGAAAAACCCCGGGCGCGCCAGTCGGACGGCAATTATAATAACCTGTTCACGGAAATTTTCCTGCGGGGATCGCCTAGTGGTATGGCGGCAGCCTGCTACGACGAGGGGAATGCGCTTTGCGCATCCGGGTCAGGTAACGGCCAATCCATGTCGCAGTGAGCTGTTGCTGCGAAAGTGGCACGCGGGTTCGATTCCCGCTCCCCGCGCTCTACTTCTTTCCGCGCCGGGGCCGTTCTTCCCGGGCGGCTTTTTCGCCCAGCATTTCCCTGAACATGATTTTCCATGAGGCGGTTGTGGTTGCGCGCGGTTAAAAAATCGCTTCCCCAATTAATTGCAGCAAAAAAACTGCAGAAAAAACCGCATCAAAAAGGGGTGTTTTGGAATGGAGCAGAAAGTCATTTGCCACACTGTTTCCCCCGCCACGTCGGTGGAGGGAAAGAGGATGTTCGCGGTGCTTTTCGGGATAAAAATGGACCAAATGAAGCACCAGACCCAGCAAGGCATACCAGTCTTGTGGGACAACCGCATCCAGATATTCGTGGACGAGGAAGTGTGGGAAAAAATGGACCCCAAGTTCGTAGTCGGCGACGCGTACAAGCTGAGGATTGAAGGCGGCGCGATAACGCTGAAAAAGTGACAAAATCCAGGTGAATGCGAATGGCTGAGGAAGAAAAACCGGGGCCCGTGAAAAGCAGTCGGGGCCCCCTGGCTGGAAAAAAACCACTGCGCCTGGGAATCAGGGACAATATCTACCTG
The DNA here is from genome assembly GCA_026396285.1 of Microcaldota archaeon. GTDB lineage: Archaea > Micrarchaeota > Micrarchaeia > Norongarragalinales > JAPLXB01 > JAPLXB01. Next base: position 12,004 of record JAPLXB010000055.1, on the reverse strand, counting down.
CGTTTCCTCGTCCGCAAGTCGAGGTGGGAAGCGCAGGGGAAGAGAATGGAAATGGCCAGAAATGCGCTGAACAAGAGAAATGAATCGGCCAGAAAAGCCATTGTCGAAGTCATAGCCGGACAAGTGGCGAAAGTCGGGGGGGAGGAAGACGTCAAGTCCCTCGCGGAATCGTTTGACGACCCGCTTGAAGTGGTCAGGGCGGGTGCCGCAAGGGGGCTTTGGAGAATTGAAAAACGATTGCGGGAAAAGGAGGTCACGGACCCGCATGCGAAGGCCCTGAAAATCGTTGCACCCCACATTTCCGAACCCGAAGCGGAACGCATCCTGCCCAAGGCGTTCAAAATGGCTTTGAAAGGAAAAATAACTCCCGATAACGCCGGCGAGAAAATAATGCGCCTGCGGAAGTCCATGCGCAGAGAATAGCGTTCAGTATAGCCTGAGCCGGTCGCCTGCCTTCAACCGGGTTTTCTTCGCCGCGCTCGCTTCCTTCACTGCCAGTTCAAGGGTGCCTGCGCTGCCCTCTATGGCGAACAACTCGTTTTCCCCGGCTTCCCCGTAGGCGGGGTGGAAACTGATTTTGGTTTTCTTCAATCCCTTTGCTTCAAGCAGGTAATGGTTTTTGCCGGCGGGCGGGACGCTGGTTATCACGTTCCCGAACGAGTCAATCCTGACAACTTCACCTTCGCGGCGCGCGGAGTCGTAGTGGAAAACAAACCTGTTGCCGGCAACGGTCTTTTTCCCGAGACCAGCGAGGCGCGCCCCGCACTCGATGCGGCCGGCGGCCTTGGCGAACACGTCGCGGCCGTGGAACGTCTTGGAAGCGCCTCGTGTTGGCAGCGCAACGGCTTCAACGATGCCGTCGGCGGAGGCCGCGGGATAGAGCAGCCCGTTGTCCGGGCCGACAAAGAAGTAGTTTTTCGTCCTTATCGCGAGGCACTGGCGCGCGCCGCCCACGCCCGGGTCGACGACCGCGAGGAAAACTGTTTTTTTCGGGAAGCTCCGCATCGCCGACAGCAGCATCCACGCGCCTTCGCGCACCGAGTGGCGGGGCACGCAGTTGCACAAGTCTGAAACGATGGCTTTGGGGCACACTAGGTAAACCATGCCCTTCAATATCCCCGAGTACTCCGAGTTCCCGAAGTCGGTGAGCGTGACTATCATGGCATCAAACGGTTTTTCCGCAAGCGGTTTAAAAAAACCGCGGCATTTGCTTAATTCGCCAGCCCGCGACCGCAGGTTTTACCGCCGCCATCGCAGCGCACTTGGCTCGGGGATGGGAAAAGTGAAAAACGAAAAAACGGGGGAAAAAGCCAAAACCGGGCCGCTCGGGGAAAGGAACCGCGCCACCATGCGCTATTCCGTGATGGAAGGGGCGGCGTGGAGCGCGATGTACGGTTTCGGCGAGACCTATCTCGCGCCGTTCGCTCTTGCCCTCGGCGCTTCCGTGGCGCAGTTGGGCCTTCTTTCGGGAATCCAGCAACTGTCGTGGTCGGTTTCCCAGCAGGTGAGTTCGCGGCTCCTTGTAAGGGTGCGCAGCAGGCTGGCGATACTTAAGCCGTTCGCGCTCCTGAACGCCCTCGTCTGGCCCCTGCTGATTTGCCTCGCCCTGTTGTTTCCCCTCGCTGGCGACCAGAGGATTTTGGCACTCATTGGAATAGTGTGCGCCTACTCGTTTTTCGGCGGCATGTGCACCCCGTCGTGGGTTTCCCTCATGGGCGACGTTGTGCCTGAAAAAGTCAGGGGAAAATATTTCGGGTCGCGCAACCGCTACTGCGACTCGGTGACGCTTTTTTCAATCATCGCCGCCGGGTGGGTCCTCGGCCTGTTCAAGGACGCCCTCGCCGGCTTCGCCCTCCTGTTCCTCGTCGCTTTCCTTGGGCGGTTCACTTCCTTTTCCCTGTTCTTCAAGCACCAGGAGCCAAGGTACCGGCATGCTGAACCGGCAACGGCCGGCAGGTGGCCTGCCGGGTTCGGGAAATACCTGGCGTTTTCCGGCGTTTTCGTGTTCGGCTGCAACCTCGCCGGGGCAGTCACCGCGTTTTACCTCCTTAACCAGCTCGGGTTCGGTTATTTCACGTATTCGCTGCTGATGGCAGCGTGGTGGTGCGCGCGCATAATTTCCATGCCGCACTGGGGGAAGCTTGGAGACAGGTTCGGCAACCGCACGCTCATAGCCGGCGCGTGCCTGCTCATCGTGTTCCAGTCGGTCCTGTGGTTCCTTGGCACCGACCCGCTGCTCATGCTCGCGATTTACGTGATTTCCGGCTTCCTGTACGCGGGGTACGACTTGTCGGCGTTCAACTACATCCTCGACTCCACGGTCCAAGGCGACCGCGTGAAGAGCGTCGCGGACTTGAACCTCGCCAACGGCATCGCCGCTTTCTCGGGCGCGGCCCTCGGCGGCTTGGCCGCGGTCTGGGCAAGCGAGCCCGTGGTCTTCGGGCTCTCGGGCGTGCTGTTCGTGTTCCTCCTGTCGACAATCGTGCGCCTCGCGGCCGCGGTCTTGCTCGCTCCCGGGATTCCGGACGTGAAGCCCGGCGAACCCATTGCCGAGAGGGAGTTTGCAATGCGCGCCCTCACGGTTTACCCGGCGGGCATGGTGCGCGAGGAACTGGCGTGGGTGTGGGGGCGGGCCGCGTCAATCCGCGACACCGTCCGAAGGGGCGCGAAGGGCGTCATCGGTGCGGGAAGGAAACGGCTTTAACCTTTCGCGCGTTTCAAGGAGTGTGAAGCAATTGAAAACCGAACCAGGGCCTGCGGGCGCCGGGGAAAAGAAGCGCGCCACCATGCGCTACTCCATCATTGAAGGGTCCGCCTACAGCGCCGTAACCGGCTTCGGCGACTCGTTTCTCACGCCGTTTGCCCTTGCACTGGGGGCCAACGCGTTCCACATCGGCCTGCTGAAGTCGCTGCCCCAGCTGGTGAATTCGGTGACGCAGGAGTTTGGCGCGTGGCTCATGGAACGCATTGGCAAAAGGATGCCGCTCATCCTGTGGGGCGTGTTCTTCGAGTGCTTCGTCTGGGTCGCGCTGTTGTCCATCCCTTTTCTCCTCCCGCTGCCAGGCGACTACCGGGTTTTTGCCGTAATCGCGATAACCACGGTATACGCTTTTTTGAGCGCGGTGAACCACCCGGCGTGGGTTTCGCTCATGGCCGACGTGGTGCCGGAAAAAAGCCGCGGCGAATACTTCGGCACAAGGAACAAAACCACTGGTTTCGCGGGCCTCGCGGCCCTCGTCATCGCGGGCTACCTGCTGGGCCTGTTTGAAAACGTTTTCCTCGGCTTCGCCGCCTTGTTTGCGGCCGCGTTCGCGGCGAGGATGGTCTCGCTTTATTTCTTCACCAAGCACTACGAGCCGCATTACCTGCCCGCGGCGGTCAGGAAAACCGCGGAACGCATCAGCATTTTCAGGACGGATTTCGGCCGCTACCTCACGTATTCGGCGGTGATGATGTTCGCAGTATACCTAGCCAGCCCTTTTTTCGCGGTGTACATGCTGCGCGACCTCCGTTTTGACTACCTCGTCTACGCTTTCATCCTAGGCGGGGAAGCGGTGACGAGGTTCGTTTGCATGCCTTACTGGGGCCTGTTGGGCGACAGGTTCGGGAACCGGACGGTGCTTTTCGCCACGAGCCTGTTCGTGCCCGCCATTCCGTTGCTGTGGCTGTTCAACCAGGACCCGGCGTACCTTTTCCTAGTCCAGGTTTTCAGCGGCTTCGCGTGGGCCGGCTTCGATTTGGCGTCGTTCAATTACTCGCTTGACTCAACGACCCACGCCAACCGCGCCAAGCGAACAGCGCACCTGAACCTCGCAAACGGCCTGGCGGGATTCGGCGGAGCGGCAATCGGGGGCGCGCTAGCGCTGGGCGCCGAGACTGTAAAAACGGTTTTCCTGGGCCTGTCAGGCATTCCCCTCGTCTTCCTCTTGTCGGGCGTGCTGAGGTTCGCGGCAGGCGCCATGTTCGCGCCGCGGATGAGGGAAGTCAAGGCCGTGACTCCTGTCGACAACCGCGCTTTCGCGGTGCGGGCGCTGACAATCTATCCCCTGAAGGGAATCAGGCAGGAGATGAACGGGGCGTGGAGGACCACCCAGTGGTTCGAGGAGCGCGTGAAAAAAATCGTTGCCAGGAAACAGGCCTAGGGCTTTTTCCGCCCGCTTCACTCCAGCAGTTTCTTCAGCGCAACGGTGGCGTATGCGCCGGCTGGCAGCGAGAACCGCATCTTGACCGGCTCCTTTTCCAGCACTTCAAAACCGACCAGCGGCGCAAACAATGGGCGCAGCGAACCCCTGCTTGACAACTCCGGCATCGCCGCGAGCTTGAAGTCGCCCGGCTTGATTCCCTCCTTCTTCAGCAGCTTCTCTTCCGCTTCCGAGGGCGCGGTCTCGTAGCCGACGATGTGGCCGAGCACAAAAGCCTTGCCCTTGCCTGCGAGCGCGGTGACTTCCCCGGCTTTTTTCTTGCTCGTGATTTCCTCGGCTTCGCCGGTTTTCGGGAAACCGTTCTTGTCCGCCTTGCACCACCACTCGCCCTTCTCGGCCTCGAAAACGCTTTCTTCAGCGGCGCGCTGTTCCAGCAGGTTGTTGAACAGCATGGACTGGTACGCGTGGACGAACATAAGTTGTAGGGCGCGCGGCAGCTTTCGCAGCGCGCCAGCGTAGTCATGGGGGTACGCGTTGAGGTGGGCTATGAGCGTCCGTTCGTACTTCAAATACAGCGGGAAATAACTGAGGGCCTTGGAAAAGTCCTTTTCTTCCGCTAGTTTTTTGCGGGCCGCGAGCGCGTCCTCTTCTTCCCCCTCTTCCACGAAAGTGAGGTAATTCATCACCGCGTCCCTGAGTTTTCCCTGGATAACCAGTTTGCCGACCAAGTGGGTGTTCTTGCGCAGGGACCCGAAGCGCTGGGCGCCGAAAAAATTGGGCACGCGGCTCCCGAGCGCCTTCGCCTTTTCCCCGATTTCCTCCGCTGAAATGGTTTTTCCGCAGTTTTCCGGAGTCAGGGTTATGGTGAAGCGGTTGCCTGCGAGGTCGCCGAGCTTCACCTTGTCGGCGGCGTTCCACGCGCCAAGGATTTTCAAGTCCTTCACGTGGACCTGCGTGACTTCGGCGGGCATCATGCCGAACACGCTGCACAACTGCGTGCTGATTGAACTCCGGTCCTTGGTGCCAGCGAAATTGAACCGCTTCCGCGACGTGCGGAGCTCGCGCGCGAGCGCAATCAGCGCCTGGAGCGTGTTCCACTGCCTTTTCTGGAGCACGAAGCGCGCGAATTTTCCCGGCTCGTCCTTCTGCTTGAACGGCTTGTCCACTTCCAGCACCGTGCCGTCGGGCATGATTTCCTCTACCACGAATTCTTCGGGCGCGAAATGAAACTTCAAGACAACCAATCCTCAACACCCCTGGCATCTAATACCTCAAAAACGCGCCGAGGCCGTGGAACATGGCATGGAACTGCTTCCCGGCCTGGGTCTCGGTGGAAACCATTTCAAGGGCCACCCCGCCTTTTTCCGCCAATCCCACGAGCTCGTCAACCAAATCCGTTTCCGAAACCTTCTTCGCCACTCCCCCGCAACCGCATTTCTCCCCGGATTCCGCGAGTTCCTGCGCCTCCTTCTCCTCGTGCACGATGCGCTCGATTGTCTTCCCGCACTGGGCGCACTTCAACGCGATTTTCTTCAAATGCAAGTCCTCGGATACGAGGAGTTTTTCCACGCGCCCGGCCTCAAGCGCCTTCCTGACCTCGTCATAGCCATAAGCCGCCTTGCGGCCGGCCACGGCCTCTTTCGTGAATTCCTCGACGAGCTTTTTTTCAACCACCGCTTCCTGTTCCGCAATCACGTCCTCGCTCTTTTCCATCAGCTCGCGCAAACCGAACTCGTCCGCGTAACCCGTGTCCACGACTCCAAGGACTTTCAACTGGTAATTAAACGACTTCATTTTCAAGAAATCCTCTTTCACGGGCCCGGGACCGCCGACTATCACGCCCTTGAATTCCTTCTCCTCCAAAAACGGGTCCATTGCCGCGCCAACGCGCTTGTAGTACGCCTCGATTTCCTCTTCGCGGATGCGCTCGAAGCGACCTGCACTGTTGTGGACCACGGCAAGACCGGCGACGAAATTGGCTGCGCCTGGAACCTCCAAGTCGTAAAACAGGCCGCTGGCCCGGACTTTTTCAACGGACGCTATGCGCGCGACGCTTGCCTGGCTCGATGCGATGCGCTCCAGCTGCCAGCGCGCCCTATCGAGATGCGATTGTTCCTCCCTTGGAAGGGAACCGCGCCGTTTTTCGCATGAGTGCACCGCTTTTGAGACCAGGGCGCTGAATTTTTCCTTGCGGAGAAGCCGCTTGCCCAGCAGGAATGCGCTGTTCCTCCAGAGCTCTGGTTTTTCCAGCCCAAGCTCCCGGAAAAGGCCGGCCACGCTGCGGCCATCGACCGGCGCATGCGAACAATAGCTTTTCGCGTCCCCGCTTCGGAGCGCCAGCGCTTGGAGCTTTGCCTGCTTGTCCGGCGCAGTGAAGCCGACTAACCGGTGGAATGATTCAACGCTGGCGCGCTCGCGGAACGAAAGCTCGTGCTGGAGCCTGTGCCTGTTTTTCTTTGGAACAACTGTTGAAATGATTCCAAGGCGGGCGAGGATGAGCTGCACCTGGCGCACGAGTTTTTCGTTCGCCATCGCCAGCGACACGCCGCGGCTGGACGCGCTGGCTTCCGCGTCGAACAAGCCCCTCAGGAATGCCGAAGTGCAGGCCGCGTCAGCCCCCGCGATTGCAGCGGGTACGCTTCTGGCCAGCCCCCTGCCGCACGCTTCGGGAAAGTTGGCGCGCAGGAACTCGACGAACGCTTTTGAATGGAGGCGCGTTTCAATGCATCGCGTGCCGAACCCGGTTTTGCGGCGCCTTTCGCGCGGCGCAGCAGCGATGCCAAAGCCCCGGGCCAGGGCGGCGTATTCGCTGGCCACGGCCGGCCGGTCCTCGTAGAGCGTGACGCGCGTGTCCTCCATGGTGCCGTCGCCAATGAAATAGCCGATGAAGCGGGCGAGTTCCGGCGTGAGCGCGCGCGGCAGGACGGTCCCGCGGCACTTCACACAACTCCCGTAGAATTCCTGTCCTATTCCGTAGAATGAGAGGAGTTCCGGTATCTTGTCCATCCAGCCTATCCTGCCGGACTCAATGTAACAAATGGCAGTCTGGTGGCCGCCTATTGCGCGCGCGACGCGCACCTGCGACAGGCGAAGGCGTTGCCGCGCACCCGCCAGCAATTTCCTTCCCTCCGCAGTGACTTCAAGCTCGCTTGCGGGCAGGCGGAGTTCGCGTGGCGCGCCCATTGCTGGAAGCTCGTTGGCCAGCAGGAGGAGGTCGCCTTCGCGCAGCTCTTCAGCCAGCTTTTCCTCAATGCCGCCGGGCGTGGCGCAGAAAAAACGGTGTTCCGCAGTGGCAAGCAGTTCGGTGGAAGGGCTCTTGGTCCTTATGTGGACAGCGGCTTCGGCCTTGCGCGCATAGACGCTTGCGCACTCCGCTTCCCGGAACCTTTGCTCGTCAAAATCAAAAACGATTAGCTTCTCGCCCGGCTTGACGTCACGGATTTCCTTCACTTCCCCAGACGCGGCCTGCACCAGCGTGGTTTCGTGGAGGCACTGGCCTCCTTTCTTGAATTTTGCATGCGCGGTTGAATGCAGGCGGCGGAGCACGCGGATGCCTTTTCCCCTCAATACCGCGATTGTCGCGTCTTTTCCATCCAATACTACTAGGCCGTGCGAGCCCTTTGCCTCCAGCATTTCCGCCAGCGGCTCCAAAACGAATGAGGATTCGCAGCGGTAAAACTGCGTCTTCAACGGGAACGGCGGGACGATGGAGTAAATCCTGACGTCGGGCTTGCCTTCCTCGCGGGAAACGTTGCCGCAAAACACGGCTATCCCGTTTTCGGGCGGCTTGGTGACGCCTTTCAAGTAATGCATTATTTTTTCCAGCGCACTGAGAACATTCTTGCGCGTGCTGGTGGACTTGATGTTGCTGGCCTGCCCGTACTCGTCCCTGAGGCGGCCCATGATTTCGGCGACCGGGTATCCGGGAGTGATGTAGACGGTGATCAGTTCCGTTCCCCGGCCCGCGAACTCCTTGAGCGCGGCAACCTGTTTGCGCAAGTCGTACAATTCCTTTGTCTCAGCCAATCAAACCACTGGATAACTGGTGCCAAGGAAAATAATTAAGCCGTTGTTTTTAATGCCGGCTGATGGATTCGCCACGGTTTTAATCCAAGCTTTTTTTCAGCGCGTGCGCGGCTTGATTCGTTCCTCGCCGTGCATGTACGGCCGCAGCACCTTTGGAATCAGTATGCCGCCGTCGGCGAGCTGGTTGTTTTCAATGATTGCCACGAGCATGCGGGGGCTTGCGGCCATCGTGCTGTTCAACGTGTGCACGTACTCGTTTTCGCCGCTGTCGGCCTTCTTGTATTTCACGTTCAATCGCGCCGCCTGGTAACCCGTGCAATTTGAACACGAAACGACTTCGCGGTAAGTCTTTTGGGCCGGGAACCACGCCTCAATGTCGTACTTCTTCGCTGCAACGGTGCCTATGTCGCCGGTGCAGATGTTGACCACGCGGTACGGGATTTCGAGCCTGCGCATGAAGTCCTCGGCGTTTTCCAGGATTTCCTCATGGAGTTTCCACGAGTCCTCGGGCTTGGAGTAAACGAATTGCTCCACCTTGTTGAACTGGTGGACGCGGAAAATGCCTTTCGTGTCCTTCCCGTGCGCCCCCGCTTCCTTCCTGAAACACGGTGAAATCCCGGCGTACTTTATTGGCAGGTCGCTTTCCTTGAAAATCTCCCCCATGTGCATGGCGGCCAGCGGGTGCTCGCTTGTGGCAATCAGGTAAAGGTCTTCGCCTTCTATCTTGTACATAACGTTCTCGAAGTCAGCCAAGTCGGTGACGCCTTCGTAGGGTTTTTTCTGCATCATGAACGGCGGTTCCACGAGCGTGAAGCCCTTGTGGTAAAGCGTGTCAAGAGCGAAGCGCAGGAGGGATTGCTCGAGGAGCACGAGCTCGTTTTTGAGGAAGTAGAACCGGGCGCCTGAAATCTTGGCCGCCCGCTCCAAGTCGGCCAAGCCTTTTTCCTGGACGTAGTCCACGTGGCTCTGGACGCCTGCTTCCGGGATTTTCTTGCCCCCGTGTTCCCTGAGGACCTGGTTTTCGTTCCCAACAGGCACCGAGTCATGCAGCACGTTGGGTAGGCGCATGAGGATGAACTGCATTCTGTCCCGGACTTCGCCCAAGCGCGTTTCAGTCGCCTTGATTTTGCCCGGAATCCCCGCCGCTTCCTTCTTCTCTTTCGCCGCGTCCTTTCCGTCCTTGAGGAGCTTGTTTATCGCCATTGAAACCTTGTTCCTTTGCGCGCGCAGGCCCTCGGCTTCCACGTTCAACTTCTTCTGTTCTGCGCCAAGCGTCAAAAGCTCCTCGAGCCATTTAAGTTTCTCTTTTTCCCCGCGCTTCTGGAGGTCTTTCCTCACCGCGTCCGGGTTCTCGCGCACGAAACGGATGTCAAGCATGTGCAGTCACTTGATGAAAAAAAGACGGATTGTTTATTAAAACTCCGTTTGAAGCCGATAAAAACGTTAAAGAACCGGTTTTTGCACGAATCTTACCGGTGGGGAGGAATTAGCCGTTCAAGCCTGTTTCCAAGCAGGCTAGTCAGCGCAGTCGCTTTGCTAGCCGTGCTCTTGCCGGCCGTAGCAGCTGCGATTAGCGTTTCAGGCATCGGTTCAAGCTACTACGTTGGGGATAAGGTCTCATTTACGGTCTCGGACACGATTGGCGGAAGCTGCACGCAGTATTCGAAATGCAAGTTCATAATTTACGAGCATGCCGACCCCGAGTCAAACAGCCCTGACACGACCGGAAACAATCCCGAATGGATTGTGATGTATTCGCCCACTTACAACCTGGCTGCGGGCCGGACCATTACGGCAAGCGCCAGTTTTTACGTCCTTGAGGAAATGCTTCAGGGCTATTCCTCGAAGACCGGGACTTTTGAGGCAAGCCTCTACTGCGACGGCGGAGGCTGCACGAGTTACCAGTCATCATGGGCTAAAAAATCATGGACTGCCAACGCCATTCCGAGTTGCACGCCGTCCACAAACACGATTACGATAACCTCTTTTTCGGGAAGCGCCAGCGGCGTATCTTTTTCAGCTAAAGTACGCAACAACGGTTGCTCCGACATATACGTGACTTACTATGCTTACGTGGACGGCACGCAGGTCGGCGCGTACGCCCTTTCGTCGCCCATCGCTCCAGGCGGCTATTACACGGACAGCAACTCGATTTCAACCACAATCTCCCCGGGAAGCCACACCTTCAAAGTCAAACTCGCTTCGTCGCTGGGCGGGGACTACGACACCGAATCATTTTCAATCGCTGAATGCAGTCCCGGAAACACGCAGTCACAGACCTGCGCCACAGGCGGCTGCGGCGGGACCCAGTCGCGCACCTGCGACTCAAGCGGCACATGGGGTTCGTGGGGCGCGTGCACGAAGACAGACGCTTGCTGCGGCATTTCCTGCGGCACCGGCCAGTACTGTTCCGGGGGCTACTGCTATAGTTCCTGCGGTGACGGCTCGTGCAACAACGGCGAAACTTGCTCGACCTGCTCCTCCGACTGCGGCGCGTGCCCGGTATGCGCGCCAGGGCAGACTGAATCACTATCCGGTGACATTACCTATGCTTACCCTGTGCGGGTGACATGCGCATGTACCGTGACTCGCACCTGCCAGTTAAACGGAACGTGGGGCAATTGGGGTTTGTGCACAAGAACGGATCCTTGCTGTGGCGTGTCCTGCAGTTCAGGGCAATACTGTTCGGGCGGCTCCTGTGTCTCTGACTGCAGTCCGGGGCAGACCGGAACATCCTCCTGCGTCGTCGGAGGCTCGTGCGTCGGCGTCACGTCCCGCACGTGCCAGTCGAACGGAACATGGGGCGCGTGGGGTTCGTGTTCAAAGACCGACCCTTGCTGCGGAGTCTCGTGCGCTTCCGGGCTGTACTGCTCGGGCGGCGCGTGCTTTTCCAACCTCGCCATATCCGGCATCGGCTCGAACTACTCGGTCGGCCAAAGCATTTCCTTCAACATCTCGGGCAAGGTCGGCGGCTCCTGCGCCCAGTACGGAGACTGCGATTTCATAATATACACCCACGCGGACGCGTCCCTCGGGTCGGACGTCTCGGGCAACAACCCGGAACACTACCGCGTCCACTACTACAGTCCTTCGCTGGTCCTTTCAAGCGGCCTCCTGCTGCAGTTCGGCGCCACTTTCCAGGTCCTTGACGAGATGCTTGAGGGGCAGGCGTCAAAAACAGGCGACTTTGAAGCGAGGCTCTACTGTTACGGCGGCGGATGCGGCGACTACTATTCGCCTTGGGCGGCCAGGTCTTGGACCGCGAAGCCGGCCCCGCCCTCGTGCGTCCCGTCCCAGAACAAAATAGGCATCACGGCGGTTTCCGGAAACCTTTCCGGCGCGTCGTTTTCGGTGCGGATTTACAACAACAACTGCACTAGCACCAAGGCAGACTACTACGCTTTCATCGACGGCATATACGCCGGCCACTACCTGCTTTCGCCAACAATCGCGCCCAACAACTCTTACCTGGACACCGAATGGGTTGCAATGTCGCTCTTGCCCGGCAGCCACACTCTCAAGGTAAACTTGTCGGCATCAATGGGCGGCGCATCAGCCTCCTCCTCGTTTACCGTGGCTGCCGAGTGCTCGGCAGGCGTTTCCCAGTCCCAAACATGTCCGGTCGGAAGTTGCGCCGGCACCCAGAACCGCTCCTGCCAGTCCAGCGGCACATGGGGTTCGTGGGGCGCTTGCATTAAAACCGACGCGTGCTGCGGCGTGTCCTGCGATTTAGGTTACAAGTGTTCCGGAGGGGCTTGCGCGGCGGCGTTCTGCAACATCAGCAACGCCTACTGGTCCGTGTACGGGCCGGTTCCGGGCGGAACCAGGGTTTCAAT